>JAFTDR010000240.1 GCA_017454105.1 Desulfovibrionaceae bacterium
AGCGGACGCGGGATATTGACCTCTCAAAATACGCAACCCTGGGCGAGACACTCCTCCAGCAGGCGGCTGAGCGCAAACTCATATCTGAAGTGCAGGGCCAGGCTGCATAGGTCAATTCCTTATTCGTGGATAGGCTCTAAGAGTCGGAATGCTTTTCAATAACGAGAGCAAGCGCCATTTTTAATAAACATTGCCAGCATAGGCTCCTTCAAAGACTTGGCTTGCGCGAACGTCGAACTCGCGAGGGAAAAGCTCAACGTATGATTTTACAATTCCTTATGGGGGATTGTATGGGAGATATTGACAATCAGACACTGGACTATATGGCTAATAAATACAGATTTGCCGATGCATTCAATTTTTATATGCATGGGGGGAAAAATGTTGTAGACCCAGATTCGCTTTCGCAGATGGATACAACTCTTGTCGCTTTGCCATATGGAGTGAACGCGAAAGCTACAGTACAGAAGCACAGAGATCTGGTGAAATTGTGTACTGCCATATACCAAGAAAGAACAGTACTCGTCGTGATGGGACTGGAATTACAGACTTTAGTTCACTACGCGATGCCTGTGCGAGCAATGCTTTACGATGCCATGAGCTACACCCAGCAGGTGAAGGAAGCCGAAGCGTCGTACGCTAAAAATCGGGTTTTGCAACCAGGTGGTGAATATTTGTCAAAATTCCGCAAGACAGATAGGTTGATGCCAGTTATAACGCTGACGCTTTGCTTAAGTGACGAGGTTTGGGATGGGCCGACGAGCATTCACGAGATGTTGACAGTTGAGGACGAGCAATGGCTCAAATATGTGCCAAATTATACTATCAATCTTCTCACCCCTGCGGAGATTGCGGAAGAAGATTTCGGTAAGTTCCGAACTGGACTTGGGCCACTCCTCAAGTTCATTAAGCACCGAAAAGACAATACTCTCGATTGGATGGGGGGAACCGATCTATTCAAAAGGGTGGATTGGGATACTGGCAAACTTATCAATTCACTGGCAGGCGGGGACTTAGAATTAAAAAAAGAAGGAGACTCAGTCAATATGTGGGTAGCATTGGAGAATAAAGTCAAGCAGGCAAGAGATGAGGCCTTTAAAGAAGGATATCAAGAGGGTTTGGCTGGTGTAGCCCGTGCAGAGAAAACGGCCAGGGAAAAAACCAAAGTAGCCGATATACAATATATTATGGATTCATTTGGCGTTGATGCTCAAAAGGCAATGGACGCGCTGAGAGTGCCTATCCAAGAGCAGGAAAATTACGCAAAGTTGATATTGTCCTCATCTCTATAATACGACACGCAAATTGAACCGTATTGTACGTTTTTGGAAACTCATACAAAAAGAACAGGGTTCCGCATATTTCAGTACTATCGCAGATTTTTGCAAGAACATCGATCTGCTTTGCAAAGGGACTCATACGGATCGCAAGGCTAAAAGGGACTTCAATAGGTGTCGTGGGTAAAAAACTATGGGCAGAGAGCGACCCGAGGGCTCCCTTCTTTTGCATCTCACCTTTGTTGCGCCTCAGTGCTTCACCAGAAAAACCTGCTCTGCGCCACATCGAACGCCTTTTCCTACCTTGCGAGCTTCGGCGAAGGAAGGCTCTCGAAGCTCACTCGCCCTTGACTGTCTGCGGATCTCGCGCAGGTCAAAAGGTTCTAGTCCTTCGGACGATGGGCTTTTGCTGGCTCCCTTGGACGAGGGAAAGCGTGAAGCAGAACTAAGGCGCGCCAAGACCCGTCGTTTGCAGCACAGGCGGAACGGGTGACCACCAAAGAACCTACTGCGCGCAGTCGAGTCTCCCACGAAACTCAACGAAGAACCAATTGAGTTTTGCAACCAGTTTAACGCTTTACTTGTATCCGCTCACGGGTATATAGCGGGATGCGGCGTACATCCTACCTCGTTTCATCAGAAACATGGTAGATTGCGGACTTTGTCGATAATGACATAGCTGGAAGGGCTACAAAGCCTGCATAGAACTGTTGATCTGTGAGCGGATACCTTTGCTTAAGTGACGAGGTTTGGGATGGGCCGGCAAGCATTCACGAAATGTTGACGGCTGAGGACGAGCAATGGCGCAAATATGCCGCGTGTACGGATTACAATAATATCGGCTAATCCCTGCGAGTTAAAGCTGAAATCCTCGCGATACAGAGCATCTTGGCTTATGTCAGAAGCGACGTACAAAAAGGATGTGAGGAGTCCAGAAGAACTGTAAAGCGACAGAAAAGCCTGAGTCTTTGTGGTTCGAGAGCTTGAGCGATAGTATGCCAATCCGTACACACGGCAAATATGTGCCAAATTATACTATCAATCTTCTCTGCCCCGCAGAGATTGCGGAAGAAGATCTCAGTTCATTCCGAAGTTCATTGAGCCCAGAAACGACAAAACTCTCGATTGGATTGAGGGAACCGCTCTGTTCGAAAGGGTGGATTGGGACTCGCAATCGTATCAATACACTGGCAGACGGGGGCTTAGAATTAAAAAAAGAAGGAGACTCAGTCAATATGTGGGTAGCATTGGAAAATAAAGTAAAACAGGCAAGAGAGGAGGGATATAAAGAGGGATATGAAGGGGATATGAGGAGGGTTTGGCTCTTGCCCTTGCAGAGAAAAGGGCCCAGGAAAAAACCAGAGTAGCCAATATATAAAATCTTATGGGTGCACTTGGCGTTGATGTTTAAAAGGCAATGAACACGCTGAAAATACCTGACCACGAGCAGGAAAATTACGCAAAATCGGGATCTTCGATAGGTTTCGTGGGTAAGCAATGTACGGGCAGGCAGCGACATTCCCCGTCGGCTCCGCACCCTCTTTGGGCATCTCACCTTTGTTGGGCTTCGGTGCCTCAGCAGAAAAAACTGCTCTGCTTCACCAAGGAAGCTTCCTCAAGCCGCATCTAACGCCTTTTTCTACCTTGCAGCGGCGTCCGTCAAGGGTACGCTGCGCCGCTACGCGCCCTTGACTGCCCTCCTTTCTGCTACGGTAGAAAGGCGAAGCGATGCTGGCTCCGAGGAATCTTCAAGGTGAG
>JAFTDR010000241.1 GCA_017454105.1 Desulfovibrionaceae bacterium
ACACTCCTTATGTTGTCACACATGGGGCTTCAGGCCCAACCTTACGATCTGACCTGCAAAAGGCTAGTTTTTAATTGAACGGCTCATCCAATTAAGTGGCTGTTCCATCCACATGAGGTATAGCCCTCGTGTCGCACCGTATTGCTATACTAGACGCCACAATTCCTACTTTTAAGTTGCCACGCGGAAAATCATTATGCGGTCGAGTATACCATGATAGGCATTCACTCGATTTTCGGCTGATCGTTATCGTGCAGATGTATCCGCTCACGGGTCAACAGTACTATGCGGTGTTTGTACATCTTCCAATAGAGTCATTGTCAAATAATCCGAATTCTTCCGCTGGGGAGATAGCTTGAGAGTCGGCTAAAAGGCGCATTTCTCTGTCCCCGGTGAGCGGATACTTTGACGGCAAGCTCAGGGTCATGCTCTTCCTTGAGGCGTTCAACGCCAACCTGGGCGAGCCATGGCTTGAATGGTTCAGCCTTCGGTGAAGAGATCGATTGAATGAGGCGAAGAACGCCGTCAGCGTTTGCAACATCTGTGAGTCGCTTTTTGCCGTCAGCAGCGGTCAATTTCAACTGGTAACAATTTGATATCAGTTGCGAACCCTCCGACTTCATGCACACCTTAAGCACCTTCCAATACTTTCTAACGTCATCAGTCTCCGCTAGAACACCAACAACATCCACAATAGAGTATACCCACTCGTTTTTATCTGCATCAAAAGCTCTGCGAATGTTTTTCCCCTCAAAAATCGCCGGTAGTTCCTGCATATAACATCCTTTTTATATATCTCTATCGACGATGCAGGAATGAGTTAACGCGCGTTTTGCGAGGGTAATAAACAAGGGCCTCCGAAGAAGCCCTTGTTATTAACCTAGAAGATTTTGTATTTTTCCTTCAATTCGTTGAGTTCGGAGAAAGGTATATAACCGTCTTTTTGAAGTCTGCCAACGACAACCCCTGGCTGTACCGATATTTTTTCAGCGAAGGCCTTAATATCTGTACTCGCAAATAATCCCTGATTGCAGAATTCTGAGAACTTATCGTCAGGAATAAGCGTGCGTCGAGAGAACTCATCCGCCTTACGTTCCTCCTCGTCTGTCAGATTGCCATTCCTATCTAGATCGCCGTGCAATATATGGCCTATCTCATGAAAAAGATTAAACCAAAATTTGTCGGCGTCCTTGCCGCGAGCAGAAAGAGAAATGATTATCTTTTGTCCATCACGGAAGGTCAGCGCAGGTAGATAAGCTCCCGGCAAATGAGGAAGAAAAACAATCGCAATTCCGCAGCGCGCTAGTGTAGCGGATAAAATCGGGCGAAACTCATCAAATTTTTTTAAAGAAAATACCCGAAGATGTGTAATTTCATCACGTAATCGCTGACTGTTTATTTGTCCCACACGTATTGTGCGTGCTTCGATCCTGGCCTTTTGAGCCCAAGCCAGGACGGCGGGGCTTGTCTTGTCTGTTTTTTTTAAACATCTGCAAGCAATGGTGAGAGACTTATCTTCAAGTATTCTCAATAAGTTGTCTGTCTCGAAGAATTGCCTCATAATTATGACATTTTCTTCTTTTGACTTGCCTTCCTTTATCCACTGCAGTTTTTGCATCTCACGAAATGGAAACTTTTTCAACACCTCCCCATCGTTTTCTAAATTCACAAGGTGGATGGTGTCTCTATATAGTTTTTCGTATTTTTCCCAAAAACTCTGTGGTATGCCAAGAACGCGCTCGAGACGATAGGCTAAATCAGATGTTATCGACAGACTCCCATTGAGCAACTTTTTTGTATCCTGCGGTGATATTTCCATCTCCTCGGAGAATTTCTCTTCTGGCATCTCTCTGATACTAAGCTGCTCTTTAATCGTCTCGCCTGGTGGGACGGCAATATATGTCTTACTTTGTAGCATGACCGACCTCCGAGCTTAATGATAGTCAGCAATTTCGATAATCATCGCTATCTGCACGCATTCATCTTCGTCTTTTGTGAAGATCAACCTAAAAGGATGGACTAGATCCATAGCATACTGATTCTTTCTTTTTCCTTTGAGCTGATGACATCGTCCGATCCTGAACTGTATTAAGAGCTCCACGGAGTCTGCCAATTTAATTTCACTGATTCTTTGTTGTATCTTTTCAGCCATCCTGTCGCTAAACTTTCTTCTTGCAACTTCAGCGACTGTACAGACTTTCTCAAGCTGCTTGCTACCGTACTTTATTAACAATCGCAGCTCCTCATCCTTCAATTAACGTATATTTCTTTATTATTTCAAGCTTTCTACTCCCGGTTCCCTGTGCCAAGACAAGTATCCTTGTCTGTCAGTGCTGATCCAACAACGGACGCCGCACTTATTTTTTCGTATCCGCTCACGGGTCAACGGCGAAACGTAGTACGAGGGGCTTTACTATAGTTCTTTAGATCGTGTCAATGGCGGCAAGTATGCATTCTGCCGCTAGAGAGACAACTGAAGAGCTGACGAAAGCGTCATTCTACTGTAAACCCGTGAGCGGATACGTGCAGATGTGTCGACGCCATTCCTATTTTTACGAGTGTCTACCAGGTAATGTCGGTGACGTCGCGCGTTAAAGAGGCTCATTGCACTCTTGGAGAAACATGGACGCAGGGTCTTTGTGTCCCACCAACATTGAGCGTTTTGTTCTTTCTGGGATCGGGTTCACGTCCCGCCTACATCCCATGTTTGCTCTCTTTGTCGAATTGAAAGACCCGAGGAACGCCGTTCGATACAAGGATCGCCTGATCCACATCGTCAAGATTCCCTCTGTTCTCGCAGCGAACAAGATTGCGGGAGAGAGCAAGACCGATTGTATCTATACTGCGGTCAGAAAAAAAGTTGCCACTTTGGCACGAACTCGCGTTCGCAAATATGTCAGTTCGTTTCAGGCTGGAGTATACAGCAAGATGGACCATTTGCTCACGTCCAAGGCATTCGCCTGACCACAAGCGAGTATTTTGAGGCGCAAAAGCGATTTGGCGTCTTTGCGATAGTGACAACCATTGCGTCCAGAGCATGTTTTGACGGAGATTGCGTTCGGCAGCACAACATGGAGACTCTGCCAAAGCATCCTCGTCCCCATTGCGTCTTTTTTGGTAACCGTCGTGGAGAACAGGCTTGCTATGGAGTACTTCATCCACAATTGGTGGCACAGAAAATCTCTGACGGAAGATCCGCTCGTCGAGATTGTTTCGAGAGTTGAGAGGACAAGAGGCTGGGAACTGTAAAAAAATATCTTGACATTTTTGTCGATACTGCCAGGCAGTTTCGACAACAAAATTGAACGTGATTTTTAATGAACTTGAACTGTGTACTCAATAACGCAGCATAGCTGATACGTTGAAACGCACGCACGACGAAGTCTTGCTAGCCGAAAGGCTCAAATCACACGAAAAAACTTCGTGAGCCATTTCAATGACTATACGACCACATCCCCGCAAGAAAAGCCTAGGCGCTCGAAAGTCTCCGGCAGCTTGGCGTTATACTGCGGTCAGAAAAACAGTTGCCACTTGGGGTCGAGTATACCAGGCTTGAATGCTGACTTTCGTTCGCAAAACAGTCAGTTTGTTTCTGGCGTACGTATACCACCAGGCGATACGAGTGCAACACTCTGTCGCAAAAGTTTGTTTACTGCAAAGAAATTTACTATACTCCGGCCAGAAAAAAAATTGCACTTTTTAGAATGCTGCAGAGGCCGTTATCACACTCGCCCATCCCCACTCATTAAGCGGCTTTATGGGGCTGCTCAAATGAATTGGGACTCTTAAGGATCATCTCGTCAAACAGC
>JAFTDR010000242.1 GCA_017454105.1 Desulfovibrionaceae bacterium
CCTTTCGTCCGAAGGACTAGAGCCTTTTGACCTTCGCGAGATCGGCGGACAGTCAAGGGCGCGTGAGCTAGAGAGCGTACCCTTGGACTTCCAAAGCTCGCAAGGTAGAAAAAGGCGTTAGATGCGGCTTCCCGAAGCTTCGCAGGTTTTTCTGCTGAAGCACCGAAGCGCAACAGAGGTGAGATCCCAGGAGGGTGCGGAGCCGACGGGGAATGCTGCCGCCTGCCCATAGCTGGCTTGCCCACGAAACCTATCGAAGATCCACTTTTTTTCTGACCGCAGTATAACGTAACGCCGAAAGCGACGGATCTCAGCGTGAAAGAAATTGCCGAGCAACAGGGAATTTCAGACAGTACTTGCCCAAGGGATATCTGAAGACGAGAAACCACAACTCGGCAAACAATTGCACACAAGTCACAACAGAGAGAGCTGACATAAGCCAACGGCAAAAAAGAACGCAAAGAAGTCATCGCAAGAAAAGTTCACGTTGCAGTACAACGGCTTCACTTTTCAATGCGAGGAAAGTGATCCTAAGCGACGGTTTGAGAGCGTATGCTGTATTTTGAAAGCGTGTGCGACGGTTTTCGGGGGGTAGCTATGATGTACAATCTCTTTTCGTTAGGCACAATCAACCTCATTCTGACGCCGGTGACTGGCAATTGCGGAATACCCAGCCTTTATGGCAGATTGCTTGCCGGTACATTCGGCGTTACGATCTGTGGTAAAACAAGCGATACGCGATCCTAACAACCGCAAATCGGAAAACGCTCCGTATCCTCCAATCGACAACTACGGCGTAGACCAAAGAGGCGGTTGTATAAAGGCAAGTTCCAGACTCATCTTGCAAAACCACGGACTCTGCCGACCGAGAAAGGAGCTTTCGCCTCTTGTTTTGGACGGCACATAAAATTGCAAGTGCAAATGGAGACCTTCTATCAAGCGCAGGCAATCCCTGCAGTGGATACTGAAATCCTAGCGATACAGAGCATCTTGACGTATGTCAGTCAGCGACCTGTGCGTGTCCACTCACAGGGGTACGATGAAATCGCGCCTTTTAAGACGATAGAAAGCGAACACGCTGCTACGGTTCGATGAGATGTACAACCCGCAAGTACTGTTGAGATGTGAGCGGATACGAATCGCAATAGCCAAAAGAAGCGGGGAAGTCACGCGCTCGTGGCTTCCCCGCTTCTTTTATGCAAACACAAGAGACGTATACTCGCACACTTCTTCACCCAACCAAGAGGCACCGTGAGTATAGGTGCAAGAGTATGACAGGCTATTTTTTTTTTGACATGGCATACTCAAGAAGACTGACAATTTCCGTCTCTTCTTTTTTCCTTGCGACATCGATTGGTGTCTCATCCTGTGTGTTGCGCGCACCAAGTGGCGCTTTTTTCGCAATAAGCGCCCGTACGACCTCGACAAAACCAAGCTCGCAGGCGTGATGCAGGGGGGTATTGCCGACCTCATCGACATCATCAACACGCAAGCCGCGATCAAGAAGCTTAAGAAGAACCTTGACCTTAACAGCCTTCTCCTCAGCCGTCTCATAGGGCGATGTCCACACATCAAAAAAAACGGTCTTCCTGAAACTGTCCTTGTAGTTGACATCAAGGCCAGAGTTTATCAGGTAATCGACAACGGATAAAACCCCCATGGAGTCGGAATTGACAGCTGAGGCGAGAAGGCTTTTCTTTAAGCGCTTCTCCGAATCGTGAATATTAAAGCCCTTGGCAACAAGAGCTGTGACAATGTCGAGATTGCCGCCATAGACCGCACTATTTAGAAGGTTCCCGTCAATATCATCGTAGGGGAGCGCAATTGTCGGACTTGCGCCGCGCTCAAGAAGATAATTGAAGAGATCGAGATTGCCGCGCTGAGCTGCAAGACGCAAAGGGGTGACACAGCTGTCCCCGGCGCAAAAAGCCGCGTTGATATTGGCACCTTTTTTCAGAAGAAAATCGACGAGTTCTTTGTTTCCGGCACCAACTGCGTCCGTCAAAACAGTAAAACCGTTCGCATCGTCTATTTCCGCCCCTTTCGCAAGCAAAAGCTCAATCACATCCCTGTGCCCCCGCTCAATTGCGACGGAGAGGGCGCTCCTATTGTCCTCACCGCGCACATTCACGGGAATTCCGCGTTTGAGCAGAAAAGCAACGATATCCGCCCGTCCCCGCTGGGCCGCAGTGTAGAGGATCTCGGCATCGCTCATGTCACTTGCGTCGGGATTGCCTAAGTAGCCGGCCACCTCGTCCGGCGTTCCTTTCGCAATGACTTCCTCAATGTCGGCGCTCGCCTGCGAACTCACAAGGACGGCGCAAAGAACGATGAGAAGGCGAAGTATCATACGTCAGCCTTTTTTTCCTGCTGATCTATCCAGGCCATGGCCTCTTTGAGACTGAGCGTTCCCTCATAGAGAGCGCGCCCGCTGATCACACCACAGAGTGCGCCACTCACACTGAGCGGATAGAGAGCCTGGATGTCCGCAAGCGTTGCAATGCCCCCGGCGGCTATAAGCGGAATCGGGGATTTCCGAGATAAGGAGCGCAAAACATCCAAATTGGCCCCTTTCTGCATGCCGTCGCGGCTGATATCTGTGTAGATGATAAAGGCAGCCCCATCATGCGCAAGCCTCGGCAGCACATCATCAAGTGTGCAATCGCTTGCCCCAAGCCAGCCGCGGGTCTTAAGCTTTCCTTCGACTGCATCAAGTGAGACACCGATTGCCCCAGGGAAGGCTTGGCAGAGTTCGGCAAAAGCGGAAGGTTCCTCAAGGGCCATTGTGCCAATGATGAGACGCGTGATCCCAGCTTCAAGATAGCGTGCCGCAATTGTCGCGTTGCGAATACCCCCGCCAAGCTGGATTGGAATTGTGACAGCCGATGCAATTGCGCGCACAATGTCAAAACTGCGTGCGTCTCCCGCAAAAGCCCCGTCGAGATCGACAACATGCAGCCATCTGGCCCCCTCGCGCTCCCAGCGGATGGCCGCATCAACGGGATTATCCGCGAAAACCGTCGCCTCCTCGGCAAGACCCTGGCGCAGACGCACAGCCTGGCCTTTCTGAATATCGACCGCAGGAAAAACAATCATAGGCCAAACTCTTTTTTTGCTTTGTACATGCCTTCTGTGGCCAAATCTGTGGCCGTTATCCACGCGCCCTTGCGCTTAATAAAGGTCCCGATATTCAATAAATTTTCAGTGAGCGCCTGCTGCTTCTCCTCGAAGACAGAGCGCGCCTGTATTGTGCCGGCATTCACCTTAATCAGATAAAAGGCGAGCCTGACCTGGGCGGACTCGGTGACACCGGCTTTCGATCCTTTACGCTCATGCCAGTCGAGCACCAGGGGCACAAGCAAAAGATCCGCCCGATGCGCCTTCCCGTAGGCCACCCAGCGCGAAAGAGCCTGGGGCTGTGCTGCGACGTGGACTGAATTGCTCCGTGGGATATCCGTAAGGTAGGTGAACGAGCGCTTGCCTGGACTATCTGCAAGCACAGCCCGAAATACATCGTCTAAAGTGAGCAGACCCTCGTCTGGAATAAGACCCTGGGAGTCTGGCAGATTGCCTGTGATCAGATCGGACACAGTGGTTGGTTGCGTGAACGGTGCGACACTCACAGAATAGGCATGGGAGAGGACAGTTGGCACATCGGCTGTACTTTTCGCCCGCCTGCAGGCGCAGAGAACACAGAGAAGAACAAGAACAAGCGCCAGTATTTTCCGCATCACTCAAGCCCTCCCTTCGTACTCCGCACACAGTCACCTGTCACGCGCACAGCGGAAGCAAGCGCAAGACCAAAACCCTTAAAGGCAGACTCAAGAAGATGGTGCCCATTTTTCCCGTAGAGAAAGGAGACGTGGAGATTGAAACTTCCGGCAGAGGCCATGGCTTTTGCAAATTCCCGCCAGACATCCTTTTCCTCGCGCGCGATAACCGGCGGCAAAAGCTCGTCGCCGCGCCACTCAAGCCAGGGGCGACCTGAGAGATCCAGACTCACTTCGGCGAGCGCCTCGTCCATGGGCACACGGCCAAAGCCGACCCGGGCTATCCCCCGCTTGTCACCGAGGGCCTCATAGAGGGCAGCCCCAAGAAGCAAGCCGCAGTCCTCGACGCTGTGGTGCGCGTCGACCTCAAGATCCCCCCGGCACGTGAGCGTGACATCCATGCCCGCCCAAAAAAAGAGCAGTGTCAGCATATGATCGAGCATACCAAAGCCAGTTGTGATTGCCGTCTTTCCGCTCCCGTCAAGCGTAAGCACAAGCGTACACTCGGTCTCCTGCGTTTTTCTTGTCCGGCGTGCAAAGCGCGCGTTTCCGTCATTCATCAACTTTTTTCGACGTGGATACCCCGTTGTGTAGCCAGGGGAACGTCGCCTCCTCTCTCTTTCCTATATTGAAATCCACCATTGCTTTTTCTACGAGCGCGACCTGGACTATCTTGAAAGTTTGTCAGCCGGTTAAGCGCCTACGCATCACTCTCATCGCGTACGTCCGAACTCCCCTCTACAGGCTCGTCTTTATCATCATTTGTTCTGTCGTCCTGCTTTTTGTCATCCTTTGTCTGACCAGCCCGAAGGCTTGCGGAAAGCGGGCGGGCGTTACCCCGGCCTGAAAAAATCTCTTCTGCCTCTGCGGCCAGGGCTTTTGGCAAAACCTCGTCCACATGGTCAACCAAGGTGATCTCAAGATCCTTTAAGACTTCCTGCGGCACTTCTTTCAGATCTTTCTCATTGTCGCGGGGAATGATCACGCGCTTAATCCCGCCGCGCCGTGCGGCGAGAAGCTTTTCCCTAAGCCCGCCTATCGGCAAAACGCGGCCCCTAAGCGATATCTCGCCTGTCATGGAGATATCATTGCGCACAGGAACACCGAGAAGGGCCGAGGTAATCGAGGTCGCGATGGTTATGCCAGCCGATGGGCCGTCCTTTGGCGTTGCGCCATCAGGCACATGCACATGGATATCGATTTTCCGGTAGAAGCGCGGGTCAAGACCAAGTTCCTCAGCTCTCGAGCGCACATAGGAGAGTGCCGCTCGCGCCGATTCCTTCATGACATCGCCAAGCTGGCCTGTGATCACAATATGGCCCTGGCCAGTCATAAGACTCGTCTCAACCATCAGGATCTCACCACCCGACTGGGTGAAGGCGAGCCCCGCGCACACACCAATCTGCGACTCCTTCTCCCGGCCCTCGTGCCGATATTTTTTAACTCCAAGGAAGGAGGGGAGAGTCTGGGTTGTGATCGTCACGCACTGGTCAAGATTGTTTGTCTCAACAAGACGGATCGCGGTCTTTCTGCAGAGAGCGGCTATCTCGCGCTCAAGATTTCGGACACCGGCCTCGCGCGTGTAGCTTCGAATAACCTCATAGAGGGCGTTTTCCGAGAGGCGGATATTGCTCTCTTTAAGGCCGTGTTCGGCTATCTGCTTTGGCAGAAGGTGACGGCGAGCTATGTGGCGCTTTTCCGTCTCAAGATAGCTTGGAAGCTCAATAATCTCCATGCGGTCTTTCAAAGGACCTTGGATTGTGTGCAGGGAGTTCGCGGTTGTGATGAAAAAAATCTTTGAGAGATCGTACTCTAGATCGAGGTAGTGATCCATGAAGGTGTCGTTCTGCTCAGGATCAAGGACTTCAAGCAGGGCAGAGGCGGGATCCCCTCGGTAATCTGAGGTCATCTTGTCGATCTCATCAAGGCAGAAGAGGGGATTATTGAATTTAACGCGCTTAAGCGACTGCAGAATCTTGCCAGGCAGAGCGCCGACATAGGTCCGCCTATGCCCCCTAATCTCTGCCTCATCCCGAACACCACCTAAAGAGAGGCGCACAAAATCGCGGCCTGTTGCCTTCGCGACTGAGCGGGCAAGCGAGGTTTTACCAACTCCAGGCGGCCCAACAAGGCAGAGAATAGGTCCTTTTAAGCCGTGGGAGAGCTTTTGCACGGCGAGATATTCGAGGATGCGCTCTTTAGGCTTCTCAAGGCCGTAGTGATCGTCATCTAAGATGCGCCTTGCCTTCTCGATGTCGATTTCAATGTCTTTCAGATCATTCCAGGGCAGATCGATTAACCAGTCAATATAGTTGCGGACAACCGTGTATTCGGCGGCCGCAGGCTGCATTGCGCGGAGCTTGCGCACCTCAGAGAGCGCCTTTTCCATGGCCTCTTCGGGCATGTTCTTCGCCTTAAGCTTCTGCTCAAGTTCTTCAGCCTCAGCCTTCGGATCGTCGTCCCGGCCCATCTCCCGGTTGATCGCCTTGATCTGCTCAGTCAGATAGTATTCGCGCTGATTGCGCTCCATCTGGACCTTGACGCGGTTTTTAATGCGCTTCTCAACTCCGGCCAGGGAAATCTCGGATAGGATCAGCTCATAGGCCATCTCAAGACGCTTTGAGACATCCAGCTCCTCAAGGGCCTTCTGTTTGCGGACAGAGTCGATGCGCAGATGCGGCAGAACGGCGTCCGCCAGAAATCCAGGCTCTGTAATCGACTGGAGCGATGTTATGACATCGGAGGGTATCTTGCGGTTGACCTTGATATAGTCGTCAAGCGCTTCACGGACTGTGCTGACAAGCGCCTCGCTTTCTTCGGGCCTGCCGACTGTCTCCTCAAGCGCCTCAATCGTCACAAATGGAAATTCACCATTATTGTTTAAACTGCGCCAGCTTGCGCGGTAGAGTCCCTCAAACAGGACCTTGATTGTTCCATCGGGCAGACGCAGGACCTGAAGGACCTTGCTCACAACACCGACCGAGGACAGATCGGCCGCTCTTGGCTTATCCTGTGTCGCAACACTCTGCGCGACAAGGAAGATATGACGATTATAGACCGACTGCGCGGCCTCAATGGACTTGATTGACGCTTCTCGCCCGACAAAGAGAGGCATAATCGCCTTGGGAAACATGACAACTTCCCGAAGCGGCATGAGCGGCAGTGCGCTCACTCCTGTCTGTGACGATTCATTTCCCATGGCTTCCCTTCTCTTAGGATGCACCCAAAAATGGGGGGCATCCGTCTGCTACGTGACCACTATCGCGTGTCAAAAAAAGACCGCTGGCCGGTATTTTGTATAGCCCAGAAAAACCCGCATTAGCAAATGCGGTCTTAATCCAACGTCAAGGGCACTGGATTGCGACCGCAACAATTCTCGAAACTTTTTTTGCAGCGTGTCAGGAAGCCTTTTTATCGCCACCACCCTTTGCCTTCTTCGATCCCTCTTTGCCGTAGAGCAGCACAGGCTCCTTATCCTTCTCGATCACATCCTGATCAATTAAGCATTCGCTGACATTGGGAATGGAGGGAAGAGAGTACATGATATTGAGCATCTTCTTTTCCATCACATTGCGCAGACCGCGGGCGCCGGTCTTGCGCTCAATCGCCTTGTGGGCAATCGCCTTGAGCGCGTCGTTTGAGAATTTAAGCGACACATTGTCCAGTTCGAAGAGCTTCTGGTACTGGCGCACAAGGGCGTTTTTCGGCTCAGTTAAGATGCGGATAAGATCCGCCTCCTCAAGCTCGTCAACGTGGGTTATGATCGGAATTCGGCCGACAAATTCTGGGATCAGGCCAAAGCGCACAAGATCCTGAGGATGAATCTTGTCGAGCAGTTCCGCAAGCGGCATTTCCTTGGTTGTGCGGACATTCGCGCCAAAACCCATGGACGCGCCGCTCACACGCGACTCAACGATCTTGTCAAGCCCCACAAAGGCACCGCCGACAATAAACAAAATATTGGCGGTGTTCATGCGGATAAATTCCTGCTGCGGATGCTTCCGCCCGCCCTTCGGCGGAATGTTCGCCTCTGTCCCCTCGACAATCTTCAAAAGCGCCTGCTGCACTCCTTCCCCTGAGACGTCGCGGGTTATTGAGGGGCCGTCGGCCTTGCGGGAAATCTTGTCGATTTCATCAATATAGATGATCCCCTTGCTTGCGGCCTCAAGATCGTATTCAGCATTCTGCAGAAGCTGAACCAGGATATTCTCAACATCTTCGCCGACATAGCCTGCTTCAGTCAGCGTTGTCGCGTCGGCTATGGCAAAGGGCACCTTGAGGATGCGGGCAAGAGTCTTGGCAAGCAGGGTCTTGCCGCTCCCTGAGGGGCCGACAAGCAGGATATTGCTCTTTTCAAGCTCAACATCCTGCCCAAGCGCGTCCGCATAGAAGACGCGCTTATAGTGATTGTGGACAGCAACAGCCAGAATTTTCTTTGCGTCGTTCTGGCCGATAGCGTATTCGTCAAGCTTTTCCTTGATCTCCTTGGGAGAGAGGAGACCTTCATCCTGTTCCGCGCCGTAGAGACGGTCCTTGGCAATGATGTCCGAGCAGTCCTTAATGCACTGATCACAGATACAGGCTTCTTCCTGGACAATGAGATTGTTCACTTCCAATTCGCTGCGGCCGCAGAAGGAACAGGTGAGGGCATCTGTCTTCCCTTTCTTTCTCGGAGTTTTCTGCATGATTACTCGCTCGTTTCTTTGTTTAGATCTTTCCTCGAGGCAAGCACGCGGTCAATGAGGCCAAGCTTCTGCGCGTCCTCCGCCGTCAAATAATGATCCCGCTCTGTCGCGGCGGCAATCTCCTCAAAGGTCTTGCCCGTGTTCTCGGCCATAATTTGGTTCAGCCGATCCTTTAGACGAATAATCTCCCGCGCGTGAATCTCTATGTCTGTCGCCTGCCCGCGGTAGCCCCCAAGCGGCTGATGAATCATGATCTGACTGTTCGGCAGCGCGTAGCGGATCCCCTTCTGCCCGGCGCAGAGAAGAAAAGCCCCCATACTGGCGGCCATACCCATGCACACAGTGGACACAGGCGCATTGATGTAGCGCATGGTGTCATAGATGGCAAAGCCCGCCGTAACAGAGCCTCCCGGGGAATTGATGTAGAGGCTAATCTCCTTCTCAGGATCCTGCGACTCGAGAAAAAGCAATTGCGCGCAAATTAGCGAGGCCACATGATCATCGACTTCGCTCCCAAGAAGGATAATGCGATCCTTCAAAAGTCTCGAATAAATATCATACGCGCGTTCAGAACGGCCCGTGGATTCGATTACGGTGGGAATTAACATGAAATCCTCTGCTCCTTAAAAAAGTCCCCCCCCGCAGATCTAGCAAAAAGGGGGGAAGCAGGCAAGCAACACTGGAATGCACTATGCAAAAAACGTGCACACTTCATCAGTTGGCGGCGCTATCGTCCGCCTTTTCTGTTTTTTCCTGAGCGACTTCAGATGCGGCAGCGTCTTTCTGCTCAGATCCTTCCGCTTTTTCTTGCGCTTTCTCCTCATCCTCCGTAAAGACAACCGCCGGCCCCTCCGGCTCTTCGATGGTCACATTGGAGCGCGCGTACACAAGGTCCATGGCCTTATCGGCAAGCATACGGTCGCGCAAATAGAAGATCAGGTTTGTTCTCTCGTAGTAGTCGTGCAGGGCGCGGGGATCTTCCCCTCTGCTCCGAGCCTCTTCATTGATTAGGACCTCGACATCCTTCTCCGGCACATTCAGGCCTTCTTTCCTTGCGATTGCGACGAGCAGAACAAAGACGCGGGCGCTCTCAAGAGCTCTTTTGGCAAAGAGATTATAGGTTTCCTGCTCGTTTGGGATGGCCTGTCCCGCCTTGTCCATGCGCTCTTTATAATCGGAGTAGAGGCTATTCTGTATGATTGTGACATAGTATGAGGGGACGGGAAAATCGCAGATTTTCAGCATCTGGTTTAAGATTTCGTTTTCCGCCTTGGTGCGCGTCAAGTTCTCTAGATTTTCCTTTTCAGCCGCAAGCAGCCGCTCCTTCATGACATCTACCGTGCCGTAGCCAAGTTTTGCGGCAAAGGCGTCGTTTACCTCAGGCAGGACTACGTTTTTAATCGCATTGACCTGAAGGCGGAGGGTATAGGTGCGGCCGGCCATCTCCTTATTTAAGAAGTTCTTGGGGAAGGTCACCTTGTGTTCGCCTTTTTTTCCAAGCGGCAAGGTTTTCAAAAAATTGTAAAAATCGGGCACAAAGGCCTGCGGTAAGACTATAAAGTCTCTATTCTGTACCGACTGGCCCTTCAGCACCTGGCCATTTGCTTTCAGTAGTGAGAAGTCAAGATTGACCACCTGCCCGTCAACAGCCGGGCCCTCGCCGTCAATAGGCACAAGTTGCGCGTTGTCCTTGCGCATACGATCGATTGCCATGTCGATATAATTGGGCAAGGGCTGCTCTTTCTTGACTGTGACCGAGAGTCCCTCATAGGTGGGCAGCTCAAATGTGGGGAAGACCTCACACTCAACGACAAAACGGAAGTCCTTGTTGCGCGCAAACTCCGAGACGTCTGTGACGGTAAATTTATTGACTGGCTTAAAGCCAACTTCCTCGGACAATTTGTTTATCTGGACGTTGACGAGATCCTCGCGGGCCTCGGCGTAAATATGCTTCTGGAAACGGCTTTCAACAATGGACATGGGAACATGTCCTTTGCGAAAGCCGGGAACGGACACAGAGTTGTTGTCCATATACAGTGTCACGGTCGCGGTGATGGAAGCATTGACTTCCTCCGCACTCATGTCAACCGTCACTTTTTTCGCAATTGGCGATACATCCTCAGTGCTGTATTTCACAAAAAGGCTCCTTCCTACGCAGCAGACTGCGTTTGACAATAGAACGACAAAAAAGAGAAAACACGACCGTGCAGGGCGGCGAAAGACCGCTCCCACAAGTAGTACTCGAAAGCGGAAAAACAAGCAACAGACGACAGGGCTCGTAATCGAAAAAAAGGAGGGAACGTCGCTATGACATTCCCTCTGGCGCAAAAAAATTAGGACTTCTTTTCTTTCGAAAGCCAGCTCATCATGCCGCGCAGCTCGGCGCCAACTTTTTCAATCTGGTGGTTGGCCTGGTTGCGCCGGGTCGTCAGAAACTGGGGATATTTCGCACGCGCCTCAAGGATGAAATCGCGGGCAAACTTGCCGCTCTGTATGTCGTCCAGAACGGAACGCATGGCCTTTTTGACATCTTTGTTTATGATGCGCGGGCCTGAGACATAGTCGCCGTATTCCGCAGTATTGCTGATCGAGTAGCGCATTTTCTTCATGCCGCCCTCATAGAGGAGATCGACAATGAGTTTCATCTCGTGCATGCACTCGAAATAGGCCATCTCGGGCTGATAGCCAGCCTCAACGAGTGTCTCAAAACCGGCCTGGATAAGATGGGTGAGTCCGCCGCACAAAACAGCCTGCTCGCCAAAGAGGTCGGTTTCTGTCTCCTCGCGGAAGGTGGTCTCAATGACACCTGAGCGGGTGCCGCCGATGCCCTTGGCGTAGGCCAAGGCGAGCTGCAAGGCATGGCCTGAGGCATCCTGCTCAATGGCCACAAGATCCGGGACACCACCGCCCTCGGTGAAGGTGCGGCGCACAAGGTGGCCAGGTCCCTTGGGGGCAATCAGAAAGACATCGACGTCTTTAGGCGGAATAATCTGACCGAAATGAATGTTAAAACCATGGGCGAAGAGAAGCGCCTTACCCGGCGTGAGATTTGGAAGGATATCCTTCTCGTAGACCTGGGCCTGGACCTCGTCTGGCAGAAGGATCATGATCAGATCCCCCTGTTTTGCGGCCTCGGCAGCTGAGACTGGCTCAAAGCCATGCTCTTTTGCAAGCTGGTAGTTCTCGCCGCCTGGACGCTGACCGACAACCACGCGTATGCCTGAATCGCGGAGGTTCTGGGCGTGGGCATGGCCCTGGCTGCCGTAGCCGATAACGGCTACGGTTTTATCCTTCAAGACGGAAAGATCCGCATCACTGTCGTAATATACTTTCATCAAAACCCAGCGAAAGACCCGTATTCGGGCGGAACCGCTGCCTCCTTCGCGTTCCATCGAAAAAATTTTGCCGGAAAAAAGCCTAATCCGATTTTCTTGACCGGCGCATGGCGAGAGAGCCTGTGCGGGCGATTTCCTTGATGCCGAAACGCTGGAAAAGATCCACAATGGCTTCGAGCTTCTCGTGGTTTCCGGTCGCCTCAATGATCATCTCGCTCACACTCACATCGACCACCTTGCAGCGGAAGATCTCGACTGTGCGCAGAATCTCGCCCCTAAGCGATCCTTCAGCCTGCACCTTAAGCAGCATCATCTCGCGGTCGACGGACGGTATGTCGGCGTATTCAGTCACCTTGATGACCGTCACGATCTTATGCAGCTGCTTCATGATCTGTTCGATGACATTGGTGTCGCCATAGGTTGTGATTGTCATGTGGGAGACACCGGCCTCGAGGGAGGGAGCGACATTCAGTGAGTCGATATTGAACCCGCGACCGCTAAAAAGACCGACGACACGAGAGAGGACGCCCGGTTCATTCTCCACAAGCACGGAAAGTACGTGACGTTTCATGTCCATTTCGCTCTCTCCTAGACCAAAAGCATTTCATCAAGTGCCGCGCCTGCAGGCACCATCGGGTAGACATTTTCCTCGCGATCCACACGGACATCGATAAAGGCGGGATTGGGCGAGGAGAGCGCCTGCTCAAGAATGGAATCAAGGTCTGCGTACTTCTCAATGCGGTAGCCCTCGGCTCCATAGGCCTCGGCCAGCTTGACGAAGTCAGGCTGCGCCTCCATGTTCGTCGAGGCGTAGACACCGTTGTAGAACAGTTCCTGCCACTGCCGAACCATGCCGAGATAGCGGTTATTTAGAATGACAATTTTAACCGGCAGATGGTTTGAGACGGCTGTGATCAGTTCCTGAATGTTCATCTGGATTGAGCCGTCGCCGACAATGGCGATGACAAGCTTGTCTGGGAAACCGAGCTGCGCGCCGATTGCAGCCGGCATGCCGTAGCCCATTGTGCCCAAACCGCCGCTTGTCAGAAGTGTGCGCGGTTTTGTGAAGGTGTAGAACTGCGCGGTCCACATCTGGTGCTGGCCCACATCGGTCACAATGATCGCTTCTCCGCGGGTGAGCTTATTGAGCGATTCCACAACAGCCTGGGGCTTGATCGCGCCTTCGGGATCCTGGGTATAGGTGAGAGGCTTGCTCGTCTTCCAGCCAAGGGTTGTTTTCAGCCATTCCTCATGGCCATCGCGCCACTTGTGGTCTGGGAAGCGGCTATCGCAGATCTCAAGAAGAGCTGCGAGTGCGAGTTTACAGTCGCCGACAACTGGGACATCCACCTTGACGTTCTTGCGGATCGATGTCGGGTCAATGTCAATGTGGACCACGCGGGCGTTCGGGGCAAAGGCTGAGAGCTTGCCGGTTACGCGGTCGTCAAAACGGGCGCCTACGCAGACAAGCAGATCCGCATTGTTGATTGCGAGGTTTGCGGCGTATGTCCCGTGCATGCCGACCATGCCAAGCGAGAGTTCCGAAGTGGACGGAAATCCGCCCATGCCCATAAGCGAATAGGTGACTGGGGCCTGGATCTTCTCGGCTAAGGCCGTGAGCTCCTCGGCTGCGTTTGAGAGAATGACGCCACCGCCGACCAGAAAGAGGGGGCGCTTCGCTTTCTCCAGTTCCTCGACTGTGCGGCGCAGCTGGTTTAAATTCGGCTTATAGGTCGGATTGTAGCTGCGCAGATAGACTTCCTCTGGCCAGACAAAGTCCGTCTTGCCGACAAGGACATCCTTCGGCAGATCGACCAGGACTGGTCCTGGACGGCCGGAGCGGGCGATATAGAAAGCCTGGCGCACAGTGAGCGCGAGCTTGTTTATATCTTTGACCAAGAAGTTATGCTTTGTACAGGGACGGGTGATGCCGACAATATCGACTTCCTGAAAGGCGTCGTTGCCGATCAGATTTGTCGGAACCTGGCCTGTGAACACAACAACAGGGATGGAATCGCAGTAGGCGGTCGCAATTCCTGTCACGGTGTTCGTGGCACCAGGACCCGAGGTGACGAGACAGGTGCCGACCTTGCCAGTCGCTCTGGCATACCCATCTGCGGCATGCACCGCACCCTGCTCGTGACGAACCAGTACATGGCGGATATCGGGATATTTCAAAAGGTCATCATACAGATCGATGATAACCCCTCCAGGATACCCAAAAAGAAGATTCACACCTTCACGTTTCAGGGTTTCAATGAGAATCTGCGTCCCCTTTAATTCCATAACCCCCCCCTTGGGTCTAAGATTCGGCTTTCTTCAGCCTGTCAAGAATATCCATCATCTTCGTCTTGACTTCGAGCTTCTGCTTTTTCAGCTGCTTCAGGGTCTGCTGTTCCGTCGGTGTGCGGAAGTTCTTGGCCTCCAGTTTGTCAACTTGGCTGCTGTAGAGTACATGCTCCTCCCAGAGGCCACGCAAATCGGAATCTGTTTCCTTATACTTCTCCAGAAGTTCCTTCTCACGCTGATCCATTATACTGTTCCTCCGATATCTGCAGACGGCTATATATATTGCGCACCTGTGTGCGGCCTTCACATGCTGGCCGCGTATTGTAAGAGCGAGCGCACAACGACAGTATCCACAATTTTTATAGCAAGGAGAACGACTAAGGGCGAGAGATCGAGGCCGTTCACATAGGTGAAGGGCATCGCGCGCCGTATGCGGTAAAAGACAGGCTCAGTTAAGGCACGCAGTGTCCTCACAATTGGATTCATGGGATCCGGATTGACCCAGGACATGATGCAGGCAATCAGGACCACCCAGAAATACAGATCAAGAACTGTGTTTAAGACAACGGCTATGGCCGTCAGTGTATTCGCGAGCACTACCATTCTTTTGTTGCGATTTATCCCTCGCGGTCGCACTATCGCGCGGGCGTTTTCCCCTGGCAACTTTCTATCGGTGCGTCAAGGGCCTGCGAGTCCGCACACCCTTTGCAGGAGACGGCGCACGCTAGGCTTGCGCCAAAAAAAAGGGATTACAAGTGAAACTTGAGAGTATGTCAAAGCAAGTCCCGCTGTCAAGAAAGGGGGCCAAAGATGAGCTCAGCCATGCGCGACCAGCTTGTTGCCTCTATATCGCTTGTAACACCTAGGGCATTATAGGCGGCAAAGCGCACACCCGCCCCCTCCGCGGCCTCGCGGTCGCAGAGGCTGTCCCCGATAAACAGAAGACTTGTGGGGCAAAGCCCCCACGCGCGTACAATCTGCATAACCCCATCTGGATCGGGCTTTGGTTTTGCGCGGCTTGTCGTCATAATCGGGTCAAAGACGGGTGGAAAAGAAAAAAAGCGCATGACTTCGGCAAAGCCCGCGTCTGTGCGGTTGGTGCACATGGCCTGTTTTAGCCCTAGCGCCTCTGCACGTACGACAAAATCCAAAAAGCCGGGCATAAGAGTCAGGTGCGGGAAGACATCGCTATAGTGGACGTGCTTTTGGACAATTTCGCCTATCTTAGGATGGAGGCTTTTTGGCAGGATATGCTCAAGAGACTGCATGCCGGTCGCCATATAGGTATACTCTTCTTGCGCGCGGTTCATTGGGGGAAGCCCAACATGCGCCAAAACGCGATTGTAGAAGAGGGTATTCGCCGCGCGCGAATTGAGCATGACTCCGTCGCAGTCGTAGATTATGCCGGAAAGTCCATTCGGAAAAAAAAGTGTGTTCATGGGCTTGTATGGGGGATTCAACGCAGTGCTGACCTATGCCGCGTCTGCCGGCAGCAATGAAGGAAGAGGCGGAGGTAGAGGCGGTGTTTGTCAAGAAAGAAAGCGAGAGGTCGTGAGAAATTGCGGCCTAAGAGGCCATCGACGAGCATCTGGCTTACCACATGCTCACGAGTGAGTACAAGCTGGGCTTTGGCTAGAACCATGCGGTCCTCCTTGGACATGGACCGAAGAGTTTGCCTTAGCGCCTCCTGCGCGCGCGGCTGGTAAAACCAGAAATACATGAGATCCAGGGCGTGGACGACAAAGGCCCGCTCAAGCGCCAAAAGTTTCGGCATATCCACTGATTCGAAGCCTTTTTCCCTGCCTATTTTTGAGAGGGCGTCTTCCTTAGGGAAGAGGAGTTCCAGCTGATTGTAGCAGGCAAAGATTTTCTTAAACTTGCCCTCAAAGTCCAGACGGCGCATGCGCAGATTGACTTGGCCATCGGCATAGCCCTCGATTAGGGCCGCAACCGTGTCGGAGGCGCATTTGGAGATGATCGCAGCGCTTGGCACAAGATAGATGGCAGGATCGGCAACCCCAAATCCCAAAAGCAGAAGACGCAAAAGCCCGTCGTAGAGCGAGGCCATGGGGATACTGAGCGCGCTCCTAAAAATATTGCCAATAGCAGCCTGGCGCGGAAAACCGCGATAAATATTGTGGCAAAAAATGTACAGGGCATTCACACAGTTTAAAACCGTATACACGAAAAGCGGATACGCTTCAACAGTGACATGGAGCACGCGCTCAAGGAAAAAAACGCGCACTAAGACCTCAAGAAGCAGGACGGATATGCCCGTGTACATAAGCGAGTCGCACAGTCTAGGCCAGCTCACCTGTTTGGTCCAGTGAACAAGCGTCCCCCGCGAGGCGCCCCGCGCAGCCATAACCATCTGCAAGACATTGCGTATGCCCGTTATCCCAAACCAGATAAAGGCCCCAAGCCAGGCTAGGACCCACCAATCTTGAATAAAAAAGAAGGAGAAGAAGGCGGGAATAAAGCCGAGCAAAACTTTAAGACAGTTCACGACCGTTGTGTTCATATAGTAGATCGGGGAATCGGTCTTGATTGTCTCTGCTTTATGCTGGCCGTGAAAGAGGCTGATTCCGCCAAGATTGACGATATTGCTTTTCTTTCCGATGAAAAACTCGTCACTGCCAAATTTCCACTCTTGCCGCGATTCCATCCCAAGGTGCCTAAGTCCCGGAATCCAGGAAAAAAGGGAGAGAAAACACTGCCAGACAGAGGGATTTTCCGGTACACGGTAAATAATCTGTTCTTCAACTGGCGCGTAGACGGGTATCGCTTTGCCGACAATCTGCATTCTGTCAAGCTCAGCCTGCGCGCGCTTGGGCATTGTCTCGCGCAGAACAAGGCCCATGCCAAAGGTGAGCCGACTGACAGAGCTTGTCCCAAGGCGCGTTTTTAAGGGCGTCTTGCTATAGTGATCGCAGAGTATATGGACATTGCCTAAGATCGAGAGGAATTTCTGCGCCCGCTCATTCTCTCCGCAAGCCTCAAGGCGCGCGGCCATCTTCCGTAAGAGCTGTTTTAACTTTGGGCCAAGACCGAGATTTACATCGCGCTGCAGGCGCGCTATCGCCTCCATATGCTCCATCTTGCCCTCGACCCAGCCCTTCATATTGAAGATCTCAAGATGGGTGACTGCCCCGTGGCACTCCCAAAGAAGCTCAACGACATCCTCAAGCGAAAGATCCGTTGTGCCAAGAACAAGACGGTAGCCGCCAACAACGCTTGTCAAGAGATCCGTGAGCCTTTTTGGACTCATGCGCATAATCTCTGGGGCGCTGTCGATACATCTGTCTGGACGCGTCGCCCCGATTTCTGGATAGCGCTCTTCAGAGAGCCACTCATCAAGAATGATATCGGAAGTTAAGGCGTGCAGGGAGAGTTCTAAGGGCTCGTTCTCCTCCCCCTTCCTTGCTTTACTCTGTGGCTCAAGAGAGCTTAGGACATGCGCATAGAGACAGTCGGCAAGACGCTGGCGGGTTGGATTGCCGCCGCGGCAGAAGACAATGAAGGCATCAGGCTCAAGAACAGGGATCGGCACGCGCCAATCGGCCTCAATAGAGGGTCGCACGCGCTCATTCCAGATCGCAAGAAGCTTCAAAAGCTGCTGCTTTCGCCAATCGAGTGCTTCGCGCCCCCGGGCCATAAGATCAAGCATGGTCGGCTCTTTCAAAAAAGAGAGGAAGTCTTCATCGGAGCTAAACCCGCGGGGAATCCAGAAAAAATGAATAAAGTGGCCGTAAAAAGGGACCTGGAATTCAAGACCAATGCGCACCTGGATCCCAGTTATCTGGGCTGCGCGCATAATTTCCCGAATGGCTTCTGGCTCAAGGCTGTACTCGTAGGCGACAGTTAGGCTGCGTATGCCCTTAATCCAGGCGTCCATAATAAGATGGGTTGGCGTCTTCCTGCCGCGCGTATTCACGTCATAGACGTGATCGTCAAAAGCGATCTGATTCCACTCCTCAGGCATCTCAGGCAAATGGTAGCGGCTTAACATGCGCCGGACAATGCGCGGGGTGCCGTGGACAACGCTTCTAAAATCGTGGGCGAGCTTAAGCTGGGTCTGGTAGTCGCCGTGGGCGCGGACAATATCCTTCATAATCTGCATAAGAACGCGGGCCGTGTTCCTACGCAGCGTTGAGTGGGCGCTACTTAGGACTTCGTCGTAGAGTGTCTGCAGAGCAAGGAGGCGATCCTCGATCTGCCCGCTGCCCACTTCGAGATTGCGCAGAAGGTTGACAGTCGCATACGCCATGCGCTCAACAGGCGGAGCCACAAGCTCCTCAATGCCGTGCGGGTGCAGATTGGGATCAAAGAGTTTGGCCGGATGCTCTTTGGACGCATCGAGAATGCGGTTGACAAGCGCAAGCACCGCCCGGTCCTGCTTGTCAAAAAAAAATCCTGTGAAAAAAGACTTAAACGACACTCTGTCTCTCCGTCTGGGGCTAAGCCCGCCTTGCCTTTTTCTTCGACGTGACGCATACTCAAAGGTATACGGATCCGCGTATGCTCGGATATTTCAAACTATTATGTCTTGTCAAACCCTTAAAAAGAGAAGTCATGTCCCCTGTAACCACCCGCCTCACACTCTCTCTCGTCCTTCTTCTCGCCCTCCCCCTCTTTTTCTGCCTCTTAGACATTGCCCAAGCGAAAAGCGCGCTTCGCGTCATTCTCATGACCGAACACAAGGAGGACTGCCCATGGTCAGAACTTGCCCGTGAAGGCCTTGCCCAGGCTGTCCAGGATTTCGGCATTCAGGCTGCGATCGCAGTTGAGGCGAATCCAGAAAAACAAGAAAGAGCTCTTGCCCTTGCAACAAAAAAGGCCGATCTCGTCTTGCTTATCAGTGAGCGCTTCCACGAAATTCTCAGGGACACGGCCCGCTCCTATCCTGCGACGCGCTTTGGCGTTTTGGATGCGGCCATACGCGGCGCGAACATTCACTCAATACACTTTGCCGACGAAAAGGCAAGCTTTCTCGCAGGCGCCGCGGCCGCCCTCTACGCAAAAAGCAGGCGCGCAGAGCCTGCGATTGGCTGGATTAGCGGCGAGGACATACCGGCCCTGCAGTCTCTTTTCAATGGCTTTCGGGAAGGGGCGAAACTCGCTGTGCCAGAAGTGCGCGTGATCCACGGCCTAGTCGGCTCCTTCACAAATCCTGCGCGCGCAGCAAAGGAGGCAGACCGGCTCATTGCGGAGGGGGTGGATGTGCTTGCGCTTGCAGCAGGTGCGGGCAATGCGGGGATCCTTGAAAAGGCCAAGGCTGCGGGGATCTTGGTCATTGGGCTTGATTGCGATGAGCGCGCAAGCTACCCAGGCCATGTCCTGACCTCGATTACCAAGGATGTCAAAGGGGCGGTCTACCGCCTAGTCCAAGAGACAGTTTTGGGCCGCTTTCAGGGGAAGACAGTCGAGGTCCTCGATCTTGGGAGCGGGGTCGATATCGTCGATCCGGCAAAATCTCTTGGCGGAGAGGCCAAACGCTTGCTTCCCCTAGGCTTCGAGAGACGCCTTAGGGAACTGCGCCTTGAGATTCAGCGCGGCGCAATTCAGATCAAAAGCTTCCGCAGACGCACGCTCTGCAATTGTCTTGAGTGAGGGCAGACAATGGACACAATCAATCGTGCGCTCCTTATGCACGAGAGGCGGCTTTTTCCCAAAGAGCGCACTCTTTTGGACGACACAATCCTCGCTATCGGGGGGAGTCTCTCGCCTGAACGGCTTCTTGCAGGCTACAGTCTCGGCATCTTCCCCTGGTACGATAGCGAGAGTCCCATACTCTGGTGGTCCGTCCAACCGCGCTGCATTCTCCCTCTCGATGCCTTCCACATCCCAAAACGCAGCAGCCGAGCGATACGCAATGCGCACTTTACCCTAACCCTTGACCAAGACTTTCCAAGCGTCATCCAGAACTGTGCAAGGCCAAGGCCAGGCGAAGCTGGAACATGGATTGTGCCTGAAATGAAGAGAGCCTACACGCGTTTGAACGAACTTGGCTACGCCCATTCAATTGAGACCTGGAAGGACGGCGAACTTGTGGGCGGCCTCTACGGTGTTGGTCTTGGACGCGCTTTTTTTGGGGAATCCATGTTCCACACAGTCTCCGAGGCCTCGCGCGCAGCGCTTGCTGGTCTTGTTGCGCTCTTAAGGTATCGAGGCGCAACCCTTCTCGACTGCCAGCAGGATACCCCCCATATGCTGCGCATGGGGGCAAAACTCATACGCCACGAGGACTTTATCCTGCATCTTGAGCGCGCAGGCCTTGGTTTTGGCGTCCCCACATGCGATTTTTCGCCGTGGGCTGAGCGTTATACGTGGTCTTGCGCAAGCTTGTCCTGGAGTGTGAAGTCAAAATAGGCCCGAACAGCAAAGGGCAGAGGATAGTCTAATGCCTTATCAAAACAGATAAAGCCTGAGTCCCTGGTGACCGGGATTGCCGCAAGCGGCCCTGTCCCTAAGGGCACAGGGATATCGAGAGGGGCGACAATTAATTCCTCAATCTGATCCCCGTAGCGCTCACCGGCATAGGCGATAAACTGGTCGACCTCTTCCCTTGTGAAATTCTCAAGGATGTACAAAAGGCCGCGCTCCTCTGTTGCGCCCTGAAGCACAGCCGGTGGCACGTCGGGATCCGGTGCCCCGACAAGATTTTTGCCAACAAGAGCAGTAAGCTCCTCCTTCTTATAGCCGTAGCGGAAGAGTGTGATCTCAAGATGCGGACAGCCCTTGAAATTTTTAAGAACAGCATCCATACCATAGACACGGTCAAATGAACCCGCGTCCGCTTCTGTCAATCGCAATTCCATACTTTCCTCGTTGTCTGGTTTCTTCTTTAGCCTAAAAAAACAAGGCCGAACAAAATCGTTCTTTGTGTGCGCCAGCAAAACGCGACACAGTCGCAGCTCTCAATCAAGACACAGCCTGACAGACTATAAAGAGAGCGTACGCGTCATTCTACCAGACAATCGCAGCGCCCGCAAAGTGACTGTTCGAGAGACCGTTCAAAGGACCGTTCGCATGCTTTCTCTCTCACAAGCCACAAATCCCATGGCCTACCGTGGCATGGTGACAAGCCCGAACGCGCTCGCAAGCCAGTCGGGCATTCATATTCTACGTCAGGGGGGCACGGCGATTGAAAGCGCGGTTGCCATCGCAGCGAGCCTCGCCGTCGTCTACCCCCATATGTGCAGCCTAGGCGGCGATGCCTTCTGGCTTATCGCAAATGCCAAGGAAAAGAGCCTGATCGCTTTAAACGCAAGCGGCCGCGCAGGCCTGCGCGCAACACGGGATTTCTACAGGAAAAACAATTGTGCGCGCATCCCCTACAAAGGCTATCGTGCGGCCATAACTGTGCCTGGCATGGTCTCTGGCCTTGAGGCGGCCTTGCGCTACAATAGAGAACACCTAGGCGAAACGCTGCCCCTAGCAAGTCTTTTTGCGGACGCAATCGACTACGCAGCCAATGGTCTTCCGCAAAGCACATCCTTTGTGCGCGCAATGCACACTGCCCTTACGCGCAACGCACACGATCCCAAAACCTATCCCCTCTACCAAGAATTGACGGATATTTTTCTACCCAATGGAAAAGAAAGTGCTCTTGGGGATCCATTAATCCAAAGCGATCTCGCAGATGTCTTACGCACTCTTGTGCGCGAGGGCCTCAACAGTTTCTACACAGGAAGCGTGGCCCAAGCCATACTTTCTGCCATGCAAAAAAACGGCGGGCTTTTGACAGAAGAGGATTTTGCGCGCAACAAGGCCACTTGGGATACACCGATCTCTGTGGCCTACAGGGAGTACCAGGCCTTCAACACGCCTCCAAACTCCCAGGGCATGGCCTCTCTTGCCATCCTAAACTGTCTAAACAACTTCGATGTCGCCCGTCTTGGCGAGGGCACAGCCGACTACTACCATCTGCTCGTCGAGGCGACTAAGGAGGCCTTCCGCGATAGGGACCGCTATTTGACTGATCCTGATTTCTCCGACATCCCAGTCGCTCAGCTCCTCTCAGAGGAACACGGCAGGAGCCAGGCAGCGCGCATCGCAATGGATAGGGCAGCGCCCTGGGATGCGCCGCTCGATCCCATGGGTGACACGGTCTGGTTTGGGGTGGTTGATAGTTTCGGCAATGCCGTCTCCTGCATACAGAGTATCTACCACGACTTTGGCGCAGGCATTGTCCCCAAAGGCACAGGCATAATCCTGCAAAACAGGGGCACCTTCTTCTCGCTTGATCCCGCCCATCCAAACAGACTTGAGCCTGGAAAGCGCACCTTCCACACCTTAAATCCCGCCATGCTCTATAAAGACGGTGCGCCCTACCTGATCTACGGCACCATGGGAGGAGAGGGGCAGCCGCAGACCCAGGCAGCCATTGTCACACGCCTTGTCGACTTTGGCCTCTCACCAAGCGAGGCCATCTATGCGCCGCGCTGGCTCTTTGGCAGCGCTTTTGGTGCTCCCTCAGCAAACCTGACGCTTGAATCGCGCATTGACGAGGCCTGCCAAAAAGACCTAGCAAGCCGTGGGCACAGCATACGCCTAACAGAGCCCTTTAGCGAGATCATGGGCCATGCGGGCGCAATACGCATCGAAAAGCGGAGCGCTTGCACGCGGGGTGGCTTTCTCCTGCAGGGCGCAAGCGATGTGCGCTCTGACGGCGCAGCTCTCGGCTATTAGAGGGAGACTCTATGTTTCATCTTGTAAGCGCCCACAGTCCGACAGGCGATCAGCCAGAAGCCATAGACGAGCTTGCCAAAAACATTCAAGCGGGCGTCCGCTCGCAGGTTCTCCTCGGTGTCACAGGCTCTGGTAAGACCTTCACCATGGCCAATGTCATAGCCCGCGTGAACCGCCCAACACTTGTCCTTGCCCCAAACAAAACCCTGGCTGCGCAGCTCTATGCGGAATTTCGCGAACTCTTTCCAGACAATGCCGTTGAATATTTTGTAAGCTACTACGACTATTTCCAGCCAGAAGCCTATGTGCCGGCCTCAGACACCTATATTGAAAAAGACTCCTCAATCAATGACACTATTGACAAACTGCGCCATGCGGCAACCCACGCCCTGCTCACCCGCAGAGACGTTGTCATTGTGGCCTCAGTCTCCTGCATCTACGGCTTAGGCTCACCCGCCTTCTATTCGAGCCTCATGCTCACCCTGGCCGTAGGTGAAATCATCTCCCCAGACGCGCTTGCCAGAAAATTGGTCGATATCCAATACGAGCGCAATGACTACGATTTCCACAGAGCGACTTTCCGCATGCGCGGGGACGCTCTTGAGATCATTCCGGCCTACCACCACGAGCGCGCGGTGCGCATAAGCTTTTTTGGCGATGAGATCGAAAGCATAGCTGAGATCGACCCCTTAACCGGCGAAATCCTGGAAGAGAAGGAGGCCGTTGTCATCTATCCCGCAAGCCACTTTGTCTCGGACGACGCAAATCTCAAACGCGCCTGCAACGACATCCGTGTGGAACTGCAGGAGCGGCTCGCCGACTATGAGGCCAAGGGACGGGTGCTTGAGGCGCAGCGTCTCAATCAGCGCACCCAGCTCGATTTGGAAATGATGGAGGAACTTGGCTACTGCAATGGCATTGAAAACTACTCGCGCCATCTCGACGGACGGGCGCCTGGGGAGCCGCCCTCCTGTCTCTTCAACTATTTCCCAGACGATTTTCTGCTCTTTATTGACGAGTCGCACATAACAGTGCCGCAGTTAGGTGGCATGTACCGCGGTGACCGCTCGCGCAAAGAAACGCTCGTAACCTACGGTTTCCGCCTGCCCTCAGCGCTCGACAACCGTCCGCTGCGCTTTGAGGAAGTGCAGGCGCTCATCAAACAAGTTGTCTATGTCTCAGCGACCCCTGGCCCCTATGAGACAGAGGAGGCGCAAGGGCACATAGCTGAGCAAATCATTCGGCCGACAGGTCTTCTGGACCCAACAGTTGCAGTGAAGCCCGTCAAGGGGCAGATTGACGATCTCTTAGGGGCCTGCAGGGAGCGCATAGCCTCGCAAGAGCGCGTGCTTGTCACAACCCTAACCAAGCGCATGGCCGAAGATCTGACGGACTATTTAAACAATATGGGTGTTCGGACGCGCTATCTGCACTCAGACATTGAAACCCTTGAGCGGCTTGCGATCATCCGCTCCCTTAGGCTTGGCGAATTCGATGTCCTTGTCGGCATAAACCTTCTGCGCGAAGGCTTGGACATACCCGAGGTCTCCCTAGTCTGCATTCTCGACGCGGACAAAGAAGGCTTTCTCCGCTCGCAAGGCTCCCTTATCCAAACCTTCGGCCGGGCCGCCCGCAATGCAAACGGCCATGTCATCCTCTATGCGGACTCGATAACCCAATCGATGGCCAAGGCTATTGAGGAAACAAATCGCAGACGGGAGAAGCAGCTCAAATACAATGCGGAACACAATATAGTGCCAAAAAGCACGACAAAGAGTTTCGACTCGCCCCTAGACACTCTCTTTGCCCAGGAACAGTCGACAAAAAGTAAGACGCGCAAAGAGGCAAAAGAGAGCGAGCCTGTGACAGTCAAAGAAATCGAGGAGCAGATCGCAGCCCTTGAGAAAACCATGCGCGCGTTAGCGCGCGATCTCGCCTTTGAGGAAGCGGCGCGTGTGCGCGACCGCATCCGCGCTCTGCGCGAGCGTATGGCTTTTATGGATGCCTAAATCCGCTGCATATATACAGACTGAGGAGAACAAAGTGCCCGACTCATCCGAACCGAGTCCAGCTCTGCGCGAGCGCGTGCAGTTTCTGCGCGAGACAATTGACCACCACAATTACGCCTACCATGTCTTAAACGCCCCAGAAATAGACGATGCGACTTTTGACGCGCTCTTCCGCGAACTTAAAAGTCTGGAAGAGCAATGGCCAGAACTAAAAACGCCCTGGTCCCCGACGTTGCGTATCGGGGGCGGTCTTCTACCCGGTCTCGCCAAACAGGCTCACAGAAGCCGCATGTACAGTCTTGACAATGTCTTTTCCTATGAGGAGTGGGACGCCTTTCTCGACAAAATGCGCCGGGCGTTCGCGGACAATGGCGCGCTTCCCGAGGGTTTTTGGTGTGACCCAAAACTCGATGGCCTGGCTGTTGAACTTGTCTATGAAGACGGCATTTTAACAACTGCGCTTACGCGCGGCGACGGGGAGGTGGGGGAAGTTGTGACTGAAGGGGCGCGCACCATACGCACTGTCCCCTTACGTCTTATGGGCAAAGGGCCCTTCCCAGCCTATCTGGCCGTCCGGGGTGAGACAATACTCACCAAGGAGGATTTTGCGCGCATCAATGAGGAGAATCGCGCGCGCGGCAAAAAGATCCTCGCAAATCCCAGAAACGCGGCCGCAGGCACATTGCGTCTTCTGGACACAAGCGCCGTTCGGGCGAAGAATTTGCGCTTTTTCGCCTACGGCATAGGCGAAGCAGACTATAAAGACGTCCAGCCACCTGAGACTTATGCAGACCTTATGGCCCTGCTTCAAGGCTATGGCTTCGAGACCCCTCCTCGCGGCTCCTTCTGCCCAACAAGCAAGGATGTCAAAAACTACGCGGAGTCGGTCAGGGAGATGCGTGAGAGCTTTGCCATGGAAATCGACGGCTGCGTGGTCAAGCTAAACAATCTTTCGGCCGCAAAGGCCTTGGGCTACACGGCAAGGGCCCCGCGTTTTGCTGTGGCCATCAAATACCCGGCTCAAGCTGTTGAGACGCGTCTTTTGGCTATTGAGATCCAAGTCGGCCGCACAGGCGTTTTGACCCCTGTCGCGATCCTTGAGCCGGTTGCAATCCAAGGGGCCATGGTCAGCCGGGCGACACTGCACAATAGCGAGGAGATCGCAGAGCGCGACATACGCGTAGGCGACTATGTCACGGTGCGCAGGGCGGGCGATGTGATCCCTGAAGTTATCGGACCCAATCGTGACAAAAGAGGTCCAGACACAAAACCCTTTGAATTCCCAAAAACCTGTCCTGTCTGCGGCGAACCGGTCTTTAGGGAAAAAGACGAGGTCGCCTTCCGCTGTGAAAACGTAAGCTGTCCGGCAATCAGAGAGCGCTCGATTGAATACTTTGTCTCCAAAGCGGGCCTTGATATCACAGGTTTTGGCGAAAAATGGGTTGAGCAGCTTGTTGCAAGCGGCCGCGTAACCCAGCCGGCCGACCTTTTTTCCCTGACGATAGATGATTTTCTCTCCTTCAAGCATATGGGCCCACTGCTTGCCCGCAAGTGCCTAGACGCTCTTGCGCGCGCAAAAAGCGAGGCAACTCTTGAGCGCTTTATCACAGCCCTTGGCATCCGCCATGTGGGCTTAGGAACCGCACGCGCGCTCGCAAAAAAGTACAGCGATGTGGATGCTCTCGCAGAGGCAACCGAAGCGGAACTCACAGAAATTCCCGATGTCGGGCCGATCGTAGCCGCCTCAATCCGCAACTTTTTTGCTCTTAAAACCAATCGGGACCTGCTCTCCCGCTTTAAGGAATGCGGGCTTTGGCCTGTCAGAAAGACTGAGGAGAAAGAGGCACAGGCTGGCGGTCTTTCTGGAAAAACCATTCTCTTCACAGGCGCGCTGTCTATGAAACGCAAGCTTGCTGAGCAGTACGCTGAGCAACTTGGCGCAATTCCGGTCAGTGCTGTGAGCAGAAGCCTGGGCTTACTTGTTGTCGGCGAAAAACCCGGAAGCAAGCTTGCCAAAGCGCGGGCGCTCGGCATACAAACATGCACAGAGGAAGAATTTCTGGCAATGCTCCGCGAGAGTGGGATCGCGCTCTAAAATTTCGCGGACATATCGGAAGAGTATTTTTTTCACATTCCAAGAGCGAACGGAGGATAATTGCCGTACGGCAATTAAAAACACTATGGCTACATCATTCGTTGTTGTCGGTGCAAACGGTCGTATGGGGCGGACTCTTTGTGACAGTATCTTAGGACAAGAAGACTTTGAGCTGGTCGGGGCAATAGATAGCCCAGAGCGCGTAGCCGAGCTTTCCCTGCGCATGGTCGGCAAATGTCCTGTTTCGGATTCCCTCGCAGATATCGTGAAACGTGTGCCCACAGACACGGTGATCATTGATTTCACAGCTCCGGCCGTAAGCCTCAAATCCGCAGAAATTGCCGCAGAGGCCAAGCTCCCCCTTGTTATCGGCACAACCGGCCTTTCAAAGGAACAGCTGGACAAACTTGAGTCGCTTGCGAAGACAAACAGGCTCTTCTGGTCGAGCAATATGAGCATCGGCATCAACGCGATCCGCAAAATTCTGCCCGATCTCGTCCAGACCTTGGGGCCTGACTATGATGTCGAGATCGTTGAAATGCACCACAAGCATAAAAAAGACTCGCCAAGCGGGACGGCCCTAACTCTTGGTGAGACAGTCGCCAAAGCAAAAAACTGGGATCTCCCCTCTGTGCGCCGATCCTCGCGCGACGGGATTATCGGCGAGCGGAAAGAGGAAGAAATCGGCATACAGGCGCTTCGCGGCGGCGATGTCGTCGGCATCCATACCGTCTATTTTCTTGGACCCGGCGAGCGCATCGAAGTAACCCACCATGCCCATTCGCGCGAAAACTTCGCACGCGGCGCTTTGCGTGCCGCATGCTGGCTAAAAGATCAGCAACCTGGAAAACTCTACAGCGTGGCCGACATGCTCGCATAACAGAAATGGGGGGAGCGCATGCTCCCCCCATTTCTCTGGCGCTCCTATGGGAGAAAAACATATGCGTCTCTCCGACAAAGATGCGGACTTTTTTTTCAAACTTTTTTTCCTTTGCTTAATTTCGCATGTGAAAAATTTAACGTAAACCTGATACTCACCGATCTCACTCCCGATGGGAGTACGAACCTCCATCAGTTCAAAGAGGTTGCCGACAAAATTTGGGATACTATCTCTCTCATTGATGAGTTCCTTGCCAAGACCACAAGTCTGAGCGAAGAGGGGCGGGCGATCGTCGCAAGCTGGAAACGGCGCAGGAAGAGCATGTTTATGCTTGAGCGCATCTTGAAAAAGGGGGGGATACTTATTGATATGGAAGACGGGCAGGTCTTTCAGGTTCTGGGACTTCACAGTTCATTTGAGGAAATGTTCCACGCATTTCCTCTTCCTATCGTCGTTGAGACAACCCTTTTGCCCTTCCGCGATGTGATTATTTCAGACGGTCTTATGCAAACCTACACAATCCAGTTTGGCCCAAGCATGAAAAAACGGTACAAGGACTTCTATACGACCGCTAAAAGTACAAATGCCATTCACGTACGCCTCTAAGTCTGCAATTCCCGCGAAAGCCGAAAGTTGCCACTTGGAAACGCAACTTGGAAGTGCTGGCTCTTGTTTGCAAAATGCCAGGTACGCTTTCTTTGGGCCATTGGCCGGTGCGGAAAGAAGCATGTATGCCCGCAGAAGACTCTTTGTGACGCATCCCTGCGGCCCATTCCAAAAAAGAAGAGATGCGTCACACGTCTTAGGGACAGGATCGTAGGCACGCGCGGAATGCATCCATTGCGCGCGTGCGTTTTTTTTCTCTCTCTAAAGTTAGCCAATGAAAACAAGCCGCGCAGGCTTTCTCCAATGCGGACGTATCGCCATCGTTTCGCAGAACATAGTCGCTGGCCTTAGCTTTGCGCTCTTCAGCCCACTGCCAGGCCTCAATCGCGAGGGATCGCTCACGAGTCCAGCCCCGTGTTGTACGAAGTCGCTCAAAACGGAGATCTTGGCCGCAAAAGACGCAGACAGTCACAACAGGCTGATCCTGCCAGCCGCACTCAAACCATAGCGGCACCTCGGCCACGGCGCATTCTCCCTGGCAGTCTTTGAAAAAAGCGGCGAGTTTTTCGCGCACCGAGGCGTGGACGAGAGTCTCAAGATCGCGCTTAAATACAGGGTCCGTCAGGAAGTATTCGCGCAGCGCATCCCGCAAAACAGTGCCGTTGTCTGCGCAAAGACAAGCCTTGCCCTGCATGCGCAGCCACTCTGAGACCGGGCCGCCCTCGGCATAGAGTTCATGAACCGCGCAATCGGCGCTAAATGTGGGGACGCCCTTTGTGCGGAAAAAACGCAAGACTGTCGATTTACCGCTCCCTGGGTTGCCTGTCAGGATAACACGCTGCACAGTGCGGCAGGCCCTCTCAGCAGTCGCTATGAAATCATCGGGCGGAGGCGCGCTCAGAGAACAGCTCTCTCCTGTCACAGGGTGGGTAAAGCTAAGGCTCTGCGCGTGGAGCATCTGCCGCGGTGCCATTGCCGCTATTTCTTTCGGCGCATAGACCTGGTCGCCTAGAAGCGGGTGGCCGATATGGCTCATGTGAACGCGAATCTGGTGCGTCCTGCCTGTGGCAATTGTGATGGACAAAAGAGAGCATCTGCCGTTAGGCGCAAGCCAAAGGCGTAAGTAGGCTGTGTGCGCGCTCCGTCCGCCGCGTGCTTCTGGCAGAACACACATGGCTACCTTGCGCACAGGGTGGCGGCCGATCGCATCTGAACACTCCCCGCTCTCTTGCGGCACGCCGGAAACCAAGGCGAGATAGGTCTTTTTGACAGCGCGCCGCGCAAAGGCGCGGACAAGCAGGAGGCGCACAGGCTCGTTTAAGGCGACAAGGAGAAGGCCGCTTGTGTCTTTATCCAGACGGTGAACAATGCCCGGTCTTTCGCCGTCCATAGAGGCGAGTTGTGGAAAAAAGGACAAAAGACGGTGGACAAGGGTTTTTTCCGAACAGGAGGGGCAGGGATGGACTGTCATCCCCGCCGGTTTATTGACGACACACAAGTATTCATCGCGAAAGATGATATCGAGCGGCCCATCCCAAGGAACGAGAGATCCCGAAGGAAGAGAAAAAGAACAGGCGACATCTTCCCCCTCCTTGAGCCTGCGGTCAGGGCGCGCGCACACAAGACCGTCGAGGGTGCAGGCGCCGCGCACAATCGCCTCCCGAATGCGCGAACGGGAGATTTGCGGCAAACCCATGGCCACAAAGCGGTCAAGCCGCATGGCGACGTTTTGGGCATCGACACGGGCCGCAAAGCGAAAAGAGTTCCGCATACTCTACCGAATCCCTGGAGTGGCCAAGGCCCGCACTCTGTCGATAAAACTGCGTTTGCGGTAGAGATTCGGCAACTCGTAGCCAGGTGTGAGCGATGTGACGACAGTCTTACCGATGACATGGCGAGCGTCCTCGTTGTCCCCCTCTATTGTGCGCACACCCCAGGTGTTGTGGAGAATCGCAACGCGACCGGCATGCGTTCCGACATACATTGTGATGTGCCCAGGCAGTCCTATGAGACTTAGGAAAGGAACACCCACCGCTTTGATGAGCGCCTCTTTTTCACTGTGCCCAAGACCAGCAAGAGACACAACGTGCCCGACTTTGGCTTGGTTGCGACTATTTCTCGGCAGCCAAATCCCAAAGGGCACCAAGAGATCGTGTGTCGTAGCCGAGCAGTCGCGCAAGCCGTACATCCCTCCCCAGCCGTAGCGCTGGCCGTGCAGTTCCTGCATGATACGGGCCATGTTTCCAGGAGTCAGAGGAAGGGGCTTTCGCGCAACGGCATTGGCCGGAACACTGACCTTTGCGCTGCTTGCTCGTCCATTGCGGTCGCGCACAGGTACCAAGAGAGTCACCTTGTTTTTTTTCTGCGCAATAAGAGGCAAGACGGTCCCGACATTAAGTGGTGTCCCGACAGTTGGGACGGAGACAGAATCCTTGATAAGAGCCCCCTGCGGGTAGCTTTTCCACTCGGCGATAAACGCGTCATCCACAGGCACAATGTCATTGGCCACAACCCACCCTGCGGCAATCGGTGTCTCAACAAAATACCAATGTTTGTCGTTTGAAACGTGGGTCACAAAAACAGGCAGACCGATAGGCAAAAGAGAGTACTGAAAATCGTCAAAGGGATAGGTTACCCCATCAACGATGGGCTTGTCGTACCGCGGCTTATGCGTTGGTATTTCACGCAGATCCGTGTTCCGCACAACAATGGCCGGGCTAGCCATGGAAGGAAAACGCTCCATGCCGGCATTGTCCACGATTTCATCCCACTCTCCCTGCGTCCAGCGGCTTCCGCCAAGCTTATAGCCTCGGGCACGGCGGATAAGGGCCTCTGATCCTTTCGTTCGGCCAGAGGACATTTCCCAGGATCCAAAGAAGACTGAGAGAAAATGAGTATTTGCCTGGGCCTGCTCCGCATCTGTCAGGAGTCGCTTATCCGCCCCGGCCTGCTTCGCGTAGTACTGTAAATCCTGAGGAAAAGTGCGTTCATCCTCAATGGAAATCGTTGGCGCCGGACGCTCGCGAGGGGGAGACGCTTTCTTCGCGCAGGCAAAAAGCATGGCCAGGAAGGCGCACAGAATACATAGAATAATACGTCTGCTCATGACACTCCTTCTTTTCGGCTAAAAATGGGCGCAGGCCGGAAGAGCAAGCTCCGGGTGCATGAAAAAAAGAGTTTCATACGAAGCCTACGACTTGTCAACGAGACAAAAAAAACCGTATATTTCCGCTTGACAAAGCTTTGCATCTCACATATACATGTTTTGTACGGATTGAACAACATGTGTCACCATCGTCTATCCGGTTAGGACAGCGGCCTCTCAAGCCGCCAAGACGAGTTCAAATCTCGTTGGTGACGCCAGATACATCAAGGGTTTACAGGGAATTTCCTGTAAACCCTTTTTTCTTTCCCAACACCATTCCCA
>JAFTDR010000243.1 GCA_017454105.1 Desulfovibrionaceae bacterium
AAGAGGGAGGCATCGGACTGTCGGGAAGGCTGCCTCAAGCGGAAGGTGTCCGGTGATCCGCGCTCGGCTTAGGGAGGCTGCAAGCCAGAAGTGCGTAAACGGAAAAACTTCACAGGGGCTTCTCTGGAGGCCCTTTTTTGTTCCCCTCGCCTGCGCATGGTGCCATAGCGTGCATTTCGTCCTCCCAAATATACGGATGGCTCATGGAGTGGGGGCGAAAATGAACTGCTGCATCTGGAATACCATGGGCGGGGTTGGGAAGACGTTTTTGACGTTCACCTTGGCGAACGAGCATGCGTCTAGACCCTGACAAGAAGGTATACTCGGCGTCACAATGATTCTTTCCGCGACACAGTGGGCCGGTGCCTACCAATTGAGGCCGCTTGCCTTAGCTTGCCCAGGGAAAATCATTATGAAGCTGGGTATAGCTCTCGTGAAGATATGCGGATCAAAAGTGCTTAGGCGGCACAAGTTTTTGCCATACAGTGTGCCATGGCGACTACTGCCCACATTGTGCCGAACTTTTGCTTAGAGCAATCCTTGGAGACGGGAGCTTAAGGCAACACTTGCCTGGTAGAGATTCTTCCCTTTCGCCTGCATTGATAGCGCATGGTACTACTCCTCTGTAGCTACTGGTATACCTACCTTCTTGCAGCTCGTTCTCCAGTCAAGAACCTCAACCAAGTGTTCACCAAGGGGTTTTGGCAGTTCAGAATCATTGCGAGCAAAGAGTTGCCGAATACAAGCTGTTGCCGATTCTCTCTTTCTGAAGCACATGCTTTGGAGACAAAAATCTCCTCGCCCTTGGCGATGGAACATGAGACCAGTTGCCTCTGTCCTTCGTGTCAGTCTTTTGATTGGCGTTTCTTGGGGCAGTTTTGCCTCGCATTCGTGCAGTTTCTCGCCAAGTTCGGGCACAGCCCAAGAGCGCATAGCGAGCAGGACGTACTCTAAAAAAGCAGAGGCCGGATTCGCTTTTGGCGATCCAGCCTCTCTCTCGCATCTTCCAGGAAGACTTTGCGCGCCCAGTCACCTGGGTAGAGTTGCGAAAGTTTCTCTTCTCCTCTCCTGTCCCCAATAGAGTTCCAGAAGTGTCTTGTGACGCAGCTGGCGTTTTGCAAAACCGTGAAGACCGTATGACGAATGCGCGCTGATTCGTGATCCACGTATCCCCGCGCCAATCGGCGGGAGACTGGGTATAGTCGCTCCATCCGAGACAGATCCGCCCCCGATTTCTGCGCGCACGCCGTAGTTTCGTCCCAAGATGGACGCAAAGCATGGGCTGACTGTTGACGACATCCTTGTTGCGTATATTGTTTTGTGTCATATGTTTTCCTTGATAGCGATTACCAAAGCCCAAGGCTGGAAATCTCAGGAGCCTTACGCAGAGGTGGTAGTTGTGGTTGCGGTTCAGAATCGTCATCAGAAATCAGTCAACGGTCGTTATTTACGTTCTTGTTTCCGTCTGTTTCGTCTCTGTCTGCCTTCTGTGTTGCCTTGCACTTGCCTTTTGGAACTTGTGCAGAGCGATCGTCGCAAGGACTGTCCACATTTCCATCCGTGGATGTGACTGTTGCTGGCTTGTAGCCATCGATCAAACTTTGCGCTTAAGTCAGAAGTGCATCGCTGTCACGGAGCAGACAAACGAATCCTTGAAGTAGGGTGGCATGCGCTGTAAGGCAGTATCGATACTATCCGCAACTTGTGCAACATACGGTTCGACAAAGTCCCATGAGCTTTTGGTGCAGTGTACGCAGAGGTGACAACGCCTTGTGGGTCACTGAAAGTACGCCCTGATAGACTCTGTGCCAGATTCGTCAGCAGTTTTGGCAATCACTCCGAAAAGGGTTCCGCCAAGACCCGTCACTTCGTCTGCCAAGCCTGATTCCAGGACAGCAGCATGGTTTTCGTGACCTACGAGCGGAGCTACCGTAAACATCTGCCACTTGAAGTCCATACGTGAGCGGACGTAATCAGGGCGTACTGTCGAGTTCTTGATGATTTCTCCCAATTCCTTGTGCTTGGCTATCCAGTTTTGTATGGATTGGTCGTAGTCGGCTAAGAACGTGTCTTTGGCTTACAGAAACTCGTTGACGATGGTGCTGCCTATTCTTCCGGGATTGCCCATCCAGCCATGAAGCGAACGCCACGACGATCGGGAAAACTGACCGCACGTGCCTTGAGAGTGCCGAAAATAATGCGCTTTGCCCCCAAGGATGCCAAGTCTTCGGGAGGAAGATTCACGCGCCCTATCTTCGGCTGTCATCTTCCTCCTGATAGCCCTCAAGGTGACGGTCAGATTCAAAGCCTAGAGCTTGTCCAAGATGCGGATGTCAGACTGAACAGATTGTACTGTTGTAGTAGAAAGCATGGTAAATTTCTCCTTGCAACATGAACGTTTTCGAGCTATTATATTAGATTATGCATTGTTCGAGACTAGTAGATGCAGTGGTTCACGCTGCGTCTGCCTTGTGCGTCTGCCATGATGGACAGCATGAAGATGATATGCAGCTCGAGATTCTTTTCTGGCAGCTAGTATTCGCTCAGAACGATGCCACCAACTTCTTCCTTGGCCAACTGCTCGGACGGGTTCTCTGTGACTAACACCACATCAAAGGTTTAAAAACAGGCCCTTGTAGAACTTTTGCTGTCGCGTTCGCTGAAAGAGCTTCTCAAGGCTTTCAGAAGGCACTCTCAGGGCTGCAGAGTTCCCATCGCCTGTAAAACCAAGGGAAAGCCACCCTGCCGAGAGAGGTGAGAGGTGAGGGCAAGCGAGGGGGGATCTGCAACATGGGATAAAAAACCTCTGTAAACGTAATAAGCTGAATTGCCAAAGCCTCTCTAAATACATAATGCGTGTTTATAAGATTTAAGACTGGTCGAAGAGAGTGTTCTCCCTGACTGCGCTCCATCATCAAGTGAAAATTTCACAACTGAAACGATTTTGATGAGAGTTGCATCTACAAGTCTTATCGAGTACGTCAAAGGAATGAACAAAAATCAAATCTGCCGCGATTTTGGCGAGCTTTGCAGCAATAGGTTTTGGCCTTTCACTCTACCAACATGATTGGCCTTGCTTGGCTATAGCACTGATCGCCGCAGAGCTTGGGGCGATTATCCTTTGGAGGGCGTTTAGATGGCCATCTATTTTGCCGTATTACTATGTATTTTGGGGATAGGGGCGTTTGGTATATACATAACCAGAAAGCCATCCTAAGCTGATTTCAATGCTCCCGCCGTTTTCGTGCGCCCGCGCAAGCAGGTGCCCAGACGGCAATGACAAACGCGAGAGGCTCGCCACAAGACGTGGCAATCTCGGGAACTTAATGTCGGTAGAGGAACCGGCATATCATTTAAACCACGATCTCATAGATGCCCCTCTCTGATCTATAGTTAAGTATCCGCTCACAGGTCAACGGTGCTACGCGGCGTTGATAGTTCTTCACATCGTATCAGAGGTGACAAAATCCGCATTCTACCATGAGAGATACCAGAAAAGCTTGCATACATCGCGCATTCCACCGTACACCCGTGAGCGGATACATAGTTAAAAGGCTCCGTATATAATGGAGGTTGTTATGGGAGATGGCACTCCAAGGGAAATACTAGAACGCCAATTAAATTTTTACTTAGACAATAAGGAGAAGTTCCTCAAAGAATACGAAAACAAATTTCTACTTATACATAATGAGCGGCTAGTTAGAGCCTTCGCTACGCGAGGCGAGGCATACAGGTGCGGCTTAGCCCAGTTTAAGCCTGGCACATTCCTTCTGATTAAGTGTACTCAAGGTGACGACGAGTACACAGTTAACTACAGAACCGTTCATCGTTTTTCTCCGTTGAGTTACGCATGACTCACACGTCATCATTTACTCTACACGGAAAAAGCATACAGTTGCTTTGAACAATAAGTCACAAAACTTCTAGCCAAGTAAAACTTCATAATGTGGAATACTACATGACTCAGATTCAATTAACAGAAGATGTTTACAAGGAAGACTCTGTTTATTCACCTAGTTTTAATAATAAAACTGAATATGATACATGGTTTCGCAAAAAAGTCGAAGCTGGTCTCCGTGATGCAGAAGAAGGACGCTATGTTTCAGAGGAAGAAATGGAAGCAGAAGCAGAAGACTTATGTAACTCTTTAATTGCACAATGGAAACGAAGACAATGAAGATCCTTTGAATGGAAGTTGCAAAAAAGATCGTATACCAATTATTAAATACATTGCTAAATACGATCCTTATACAGCAAATAAATTTATATTGGATGCAAAAAGAGCAGTTAGTGATCCACCTCTTTAGGGAAAATAAGTCTCGTAGATTCTACAAGAGAATTGACAGTTAAATACAGATATATAATTGTCTACAAAGTAAAAGATGAATTTATAGAAATTATTGCTATCATTCATTATACGCTACAAATTCACAAAAAAAATAAATGGAACATCGCAGAAATGCTTATTTTCTTTTTCTCACTAATCTGCTTTGGCATACAAAAACTTGTATTCGCTCACGGGGCAACGGTGAAATGGAGTAAGAGGGGTATTAATATAGTTCTTTAGATCGTATCAATGGCGACAAAGTCTGCATTCTGCCGCTAGAGAGACAACTGAAGAGCTCATTCTACTGTAAACCCGTGAGCGGATACGCGCGGCGCAAAAAGAAGCAGCGCGCAATGAAGTCTGGCACAAGGCTGGTCTGGCTGCCGCAGTATAACAAAAACCATATTTGCTCGTGAACGGTACAGTGCCCAATCCTGCTATACTGCGGCCAGAAAAAATTTGCCACATGGAGTTGAAAATACCTGACTCCCGTTCGCAAAAATTACTGAGGTTTGTTCCGTCAGCTCGACCCGCTAGGACGCATCTAAAATTTGGCACAAAACTTGCTATAGTAGACTCAGGAATTGCGAAGAAATAACTTGCAGAAAGTGTCAAAAAAGTCTAGCCTCTTTTTTTGACAGCCAGTTTCGCACTTTTCTGGGCACTTGGGCGCCCCAAGGCCCAAGGCCCGCCCGCGTAAGTCACCAGTAGCTTGCTCT
>JAFTDR010000244.1 GCA_017454105.1 Desulfovibrionaceae bacterium
GGCCGCTTCGAAGCTCACACGCCCTTGACTGTCCGCCGATCTCGCGTCGGACGATGGGCTTTTGCTGGCTCCGAGGTAGCGGATTACGTTACGCAGATCGCGCAATAAAATGACTTTCTAAGGCGCGCCAAGGTCCATCAGCTACGCCGCGCGCGGCAAGGAGGCAAATCTGCGCAAACGGGAGGACGCTGAAAACCTCGCAGCGCGCGAGTTGCGCCGCCCACGACTCATAACGAAGAACCAAAAGAGCCTTTATAGCTCTACTGCGGTCAGAAAAAAAGTTGCCACATTGAGTTAAAAATACCAGACTGGCTCCCGTTCGCAAAAATGTCATTTTGTTTCTGGCTTGAGTATAAACAGGTCCGTTTATCCATAAAGGTCCTGTAGGATAGAAAACCCGCATCCGTTAGGCTTTTCGTCTCTGTAGCTCCATTTCATGCCGAGAAATTGAGAGAATACGACACGCAATTTATACTCGACCGCACATTGATTTTCCGCAGAACGCTTCGAGTGACACTCTGACATCGTCCACCTAGGGGAAAATCTTTATGAGGCTGAGTATAAACCGTATTGTACGTTTTTGGAAACTCATAAAACGTGAAGTGCAGCCGTTTTACGGGATGATCATACAGAGTCCCAAGCATCTGATGGGCCCAGCATAGCCGCATACATGAGGGTGGAAGGGCGTATGGCATTCTAAAACTCGGCTCGATGTGCGGGTCGCCCCCTGGAACCGGACGTGCCCAATTTACGCCTGAGCTACGCGCTCGCGGCTCTTCAAATACACATTGTGATTACGCCATAGTTCACGCGTTTTCGTTGACATCGTACTTGCCTCAACGGCAAAAGCATGTTTCCATGCATGAAGCGTGTAACTGGCGCACTATGAAATTTTTTTCTTGGCCGGAGTAGATATAAATCCGTGCGGAGACGGGACAGCAAAACCCTCTCTCAATTCTCCGTAACGACTGCGGTCGCAGGACGTGTCGCCAATACACAGTAAGAAAAACAGCGGCCGTATGTACGTCACAGGCCCCATGAACGTTCACCCTGTCCAGCCAAAAACGCAAGAACGAGGTTATTCTCTTGGATCTCACCGTCGAACTCACAGGCAAACGGCACACACTGTCCCTGAAAAATCCGATACTGACCGCTTCAGGCACCTTTGGCTATGGTCTCGAATTTGCTCCCTACGGCGATCTCGCCAAACTCGGCGGCTTTATCGTTAAAGGTCTGTCCTTAACCCCACGCCCAGGCAACCCCTCGCCGCGCATTGTTGAGACAACAGCCGGCATGTTAAACGCCGTTGGCCTGCAAAACGACGGGGTTGAAGCATTCCTTGAGAAAACGCTCCCCAATCTCCCCCATGGGGAAACTGCCGTTATCTGCAATATCTACGCCTCATCTGTCGAGGACTTTGCGAAACTTGCGCAGAGACTTGATACCGTGCCAGGAATTGCCGCAATCGAGGTCAATATATCCTGCCCAAATGTCCGCCAAGGCGGCATACTCTTTGGTCAGGATCCCACACTCGCAAGCGAGGTCACCTCAGCCGTCTGCGAGGCCGCGCCGAACACATTCATCATTGTGAAACTCTCACCCAATGTGACCAATATCGCAACGATCGCCGAGAGCGTGAGCCAGGCCGGCGCGGACGCCATATCCTGCATAAACACTCTCCTTGGCATGAGCATTGACTACAAAACCAGGCGTCCCCGTCTCGCCAATGTCGTGGGCGGTCTCTCTGGCCCAGCAATTAAGCCCGTCGCCCTGCGCTGCGTGTGGCAGGTCGCAAGCGCGGTCACAATCCCAGTCATTGGCGTTGGCGGCATAACAAGCGTTGAAGATATCCTTGAATTCATTATAGCCGGCGCGCACGCCGTGCAAATAGGCACAGCCAATTTCCTCGATCCCAGAACGGCTTTCAGGCTTGTGGAACAGCTCCCAGAGCGCTGCCAATCTTTAGGAATCGAGGATATCCGCGCGCTTCGAGCAAGCCTCATACTCGAGTAAACCATGCACATACGCGTTCTGCCGGTTGTCTCCGGCACGGATCTGACGCACTTTATAGACCTTCCCTGGTCACTCTACTCCCAAACATCACACTGGGTTCCAAGCATACGCTCAGAGGATAGGAAGCTTTTGCAGCCAGGTCTCCACCCATTCTGGGAACACGCCGAGCGAAAGCTCTTTCTTGTTCGCCGTGGCGAACGGTGGATCGGCCGCATTGCCGCGATTATCGACCACGCCTACAATGCCTATGCCGGCACACGCTGCGGGTACTTTGGCTTCTTTGAGTGTGCAGAGGACCGGGAAGCAGCCCACGCACTCTTACATGCCGCAGCGGACTGGCTCACAAGCCGCGGCATTGAGTACATTCGAGGGCCATTTAATCCCTCATCAAACTACACCTGCGGCATGTTGGTCGATGGTTTTCAGGAAAAGCCGTCGCTTATGATGCCCTGGAACCCGCCCTACTATCCTCTCCTCTTAGAATCCTGGCGCGCCTACAAGGAACAGGATCTTTTCTGCTACCGCATACGAAAGGATACTTGCGCACCGAAACCGGCCGTTCTTGCGGCTGTGCGCGCAAGCCTCGATCAGGGTCTCTTCACCTGTCGGACTGCCAGCAAAGCGACACTTGCCGACGATATACGCACCATGCTCTCCCTCTACCGCTCATCCTGGGCGAACAATCTTTTCTTCACGCCTCTGAGCGCGGTTGAGGAAAATACCCTAGTACACGAGCTTTTACCGATCGTTGATACGGATTTTTTTGTCCTCTTCTTCCACGGCGAGGATGCGGCCGGCGGCATGGTGGCTCTCCCAAACCTGACGCCCCTGCTCAAAAAAATGAACGGATCCGTGGGCCCAGCACTTCCCTGGCAGTATCTTACAAGTCGCAAGGCCTTTCAGCGCAACTACCGCATCATGCTCTTTGGCATCCTTGAGCGCTACCGCCTCTTTGGTCTCCCAGCCCTGCTCTTTAATTACATGATTGAAGCAGCCAAGGCGCGACCGGATCTTGAATGGGTTGAAGGCTCCTGGGTCCTTGAGGACAATGCGCCAATCTGCTCGCTTATCGAGGATTTTTCAGGGGAAATCACCATGCGCTACCGCATCTACCGCAAGGAACTCTGCTGACAGATATGGAAATCACATGCTGACAAACAAACACATTGCCCTGACCGGAGCCACTGGTTTTATTGGTTCCCATCTTCTGCCCCTGCTTTTGCAATCAGGCGCAACGGTCACCTGCCTTGTCAGGGAGCGCTCAAAGACGGAAAATCTCCCAGAGGGTGTGCGCATTGAGACTGTCGATCTCTTACGAGGAACAGGACTTGCGCAGGCCCTCGCCGGACAAGATGCCTTCATCCATTTGGCGGCACTTCTGTTTAGCTGCCACTGGAAAAACTATCTTCATGCAAACACTGGCGCAGCCCAGACCATCTGCAGCGCTCTGACACATCTTGGAGAAGAGGCGCCAAAGAAAGTTGTGCTTATCTCAAGCATGGCGGCAACTGGTCCCTCAAAACCGGATACTCCGGTTACAGATGAGACCGCGCCGCACCCAGTCTCCGCCTACGGCTGGTCCAAACTGCTCGTTGAGCGGACCTTCCAGAGCAGCTACAAGGGTGATCTCACAATCCTCCGCCCCTCCATGGTCTATGGATCGGGCGACAGGGGCCTTCTCCCTGTTTTTCGGGGAGCGCGTTTTGGATTCTGTGTGAGTCCAGGCTTTGGGCGGACTTTTCCCATCTCCTGCATCCACGGATCCGACATGGCCAAGGCCATATGCTGCGCTCTTACCGGGGAGAAAACCGGCATCTACCACGTAAGTGACGGAAAAAACTACACAATGGACAGCTTCTGCACAGCACTGTGCGCGGCACTTTCTGTCAAGCCCCGCATCCTCCATCTGCCTCTTCCCCTGCTTGCCGCAACAGCGCACGTTGCGACGCTTTTTGGCCGGCTTTTCATACGCCACGGCCGATCCCCGAACTGGAACAGCGACAAATACGCGGAAGCGCGCGAGGCGGGCTGGCTTTGCGACAGTTCCCGCTTAACCCGCGATTTCGGCTTTACCCCTAGCTATTCTCTTGAACAGGGCATGCAGGAGAGCGTTGCAGGCTATCGCAAACGAGGCTGGCTGTGAGAATTACGCTGCAGGACATTTCAAAATCATTTGGCGGTCGGGATATCTACTCACATTTCTCGCTCGACATCGACTCAGGCGTGCGCCTCTGCGTCTGCGGTCCGAACGGGACAGGCAAATCGACACTCCTGCGCATGATCGCAGGGATTGAGGACACAGACGGCGGAAAAATAGCCCTGCCTAAGGAGGCACGACTCGGCTATGTTGAGCAGGAATTAGACGCTTGGGCCCTTGAGACGGATCTGCTCACCTACGTCCAGGATGTTCTTCTTGACTGGTCAGCTTTCTGGCGAGAGTGGGAGGAGGCAAGCCGCGCCAAAGACAGCGCACGACTTGCAACGCTCATGGAGACACAGCACACTCTTGAGCAAACCTACGGCTATAATCCAGAGCAGCGCGCAAAGAAAGTCCTCTCTGGCCTCGGTTTCTCAGAGGCGAAGTGGCATAAGAAACTTGGCGAACTCTCTGGCGGCTGGCAGGAGCGGGCAAAGCTTGCGCGTATTCTCACAGCAGGCGCGGACATTCTCCTCTTAGACGAGCCGACAAACCACCTGGATATCGACGCAATCGAATGGCTCGAGAGTTTTCTGCTCACCTTTGAGGGCGTCTTGCTCTTTGTCGCGCACGACAGAACCTTCATGGACACCATCGCGACACACGTCCTCTATCTTGGTCTCTCAAAGCCAGTCTTTCGCAAGACAAACTACTCGCAGTTTCTTGTCCTTCAAGAGGAATACACCGCGCAGCGCGAGCGCGAGCGCCAGGCGCTGCAAGACGAGCTTGCCCGCAAGATGGAATTTGTCGAGCGTTTTAGGGCAAAGGCCACAAAAGCGAGACAAGCGTCCTCGCATCAGAAAATGGCCAAAAAGCTTGAAAAAGAGCTTGAGGAGTATAAGCCTGAGCCAAAGCGCAAAGAACTCCGTTTTCTTTGGCCAGAAGCGCCACACAGTGAAAAAACAGTTCTCGCTGTCTCAGAACTCACCTACCGCTTTAAAGACGGCACAACGCTTTGGCCTGCGCTCTCCTTTACGATCTACCGCGGCATGCGCATAGCCCTTGTCGGGCACAATGGTTCAGGAAAATCCACCCTGCTCAAACTGCTCGCAGGCGTTCTTGAGCGAAGCTCAGGCAATATCGCACCCGCGCAGCAGCTCTCCCTTGGCTACTACACCCAGCATCAGATGGAGACACTCAGGCCCGACACAACTGTTCTTGGGGAATTGCGCCGCTTATCCGATCCCCACACAACAGAAGAAGAACTCATGAGTGTCCTGGGTCTTTTCCTGCTTGGCGAAAGCTACTTTGACCGCCAGATTGAACGCCTCTCAGGCGGAGAAAAGTGCCGCCTTGTTTTGGCCTCGCTTTTCCTGCGCCGCGCAAATCTTCTTCTGCTCGATGAGCCGACAAACCATCTCGACATTGAAAGCCGCGAGGCTCTCTGTAAAGCCTTACAAAACTACACTGGCACCCTTGTCATGGTCGCCCATGACCGTTGGCTTCTTGCGGAGTCGAATGTCGAGACCTGGAAACTCGATACATCCGGCATAACAGTCTACCCAAGCTATAGCGCCTACGAAACAGCCCATCAGGCTGAGCGGGCGCTCGAAAAAAAAGAAGAGAGCAAGGGAGGGGAGATAAAGACAGTCTCACGCGAAGAGATAAAGCGGCAGAAGCGGGAGGAGGCGGAGAAGCGCAACGCCATGTACCGCAAATGCAAGCCATTGCAAAAAGCCTATGAAGACACAGAAAAAGAGCTAAACGCTGTTCTTGAGGAACAGGCGAGCATTGAAAGCACATTGGCCGATTCCGCAATCTATGCGGACCACGCCCGCGCAACGGAATTGCTCAAAGCCTTTGAGGACTGCAAGGAAAAAAGCGAGCTGCTTTTTAAAAAACTCGAATCTCTTGAAGCCGACCTTGAAGCGGCGAGGAGTGCCTACGCATGACGGACACGCCGATTGCCGTCTCCGCAGGCATACTCTGGCGCGGGGACCTCTTTCTGGCCTGCGAGAAAGTACGCGGCCCCTACAAGCATTACTGGGAATTTCCCGGCGGAAAACTTGAGCCGTACGAGAGCCCACGGGAAGCGCTTATCCGCGAGCTTCAAGAAGAACTTGGAATCACAGTGACCGAGGCTCGCTTCTGGCAGAGCATACGCCACAGCTATCCAGAGATGAGCGTCATTGTGCATTTCTTTCATGTACACGCTTTTCTTGGGGAGCCTCGCGCACAGGAAGGACAGACCATCCGCTGGATACACCAAGCGGAAGCCCTGGCGCTTCCCTTTCTTGAAGCAGATACAGCCATAGTACACGACATTGCGGCCTATAGAGCCGCGCAAACCAAAGGACGGATCGGGGGACTGATCGATGGAGAACACTCAGTACGCAACATCCATTCCTGAAATCGATGCCGCTGTCGACCATCTCTGCAGCCCGCGCTCACTTGGGAGCGTTTGGCTTCAATCGGCGCAGTCAAGCAGGATGCCACAGACAGCAGTACTCAGGGAAATTATGCAGCGCCTGCGGGCCATCCTCTTCCCTGGCTACTTTGGCTCAAGTGTGACAAGCGGCTCAGTGAAATACCATATTGCAGCCAATCTCGATTCAGTCTATCACCTCCTAGCCGATCAGATCCGTCGAGGCTTCACCTTTCTGCACGCCATACAGGGCGATGAGCAGGACGCGCAAGAAACAGCCGACAGAGCAAATGCCTGCACAATCAACCTTATCCAGGAAATTCCAAAAATCCGCGATCTTCTCGCTCTCGACGCCCAGGCCGCCTATGAGGGCGATCCCGCAGCCTCAAGCCCAGCGGAAACCATTTTCTGCTATCCCTCCCTCTACGCCATGGTCCATCATCGCATAGCCCACGTCCTCTATGAGAACAAGGTCCCGCTTATTCCGCGCATGATCCAGGAGATGGCCCATTCCCACACAGGTATTGACATTCACCCAGGCGCAAGCATCGGCTCGCACTTCTTCATCGATCACGGAACAGGCGTGGTCATCGGCGAGACATCGATCATAGGCGATCACTGCCGCCTCTACCAAGGTGTCACCTTGGGCGCGCTCTCCTTCCCGAAGAACGCTGACGGGACCCTCGTCAAAGGCTTTGCCCGGCACCCAATCTTAGGTAACAAAGTCACCGTCTATGCCGGAGCAACCATACTCGGCCGCATCCATATTGGCGACAAATGCGTCATCGGCGGCAATGTCTGGGTCACTGAGGACATTCCAGAAGGCTCCCATGTCGTGCAGGGAAAGCACATCCAGTAAGTCTCAAGCTCAAAAAAATACGTCTCCAAGCAAGGCAGTCGCGAGGATACTATGCGCCCCTTCTCCCGTACACCGTCTCTTCCCGCAGGCCAAGTGGTCAAAAGAGCCCTCTTTATGGCCCTCTTTGTCTGCGCTCTCATTCTCCTTGCCTCCTGCGGAGGCGTGCAGGTGACAGCACGGGGAGAAGCCACAACAGCGATAGGCGTTGGCAGGGGACTGTAGGGCGCGTTGTGTACTAACTATTACCCCATCCCATAAAGGGATGGGGCTTCTCGTTCACCACAGGCTCAATTGATTAGCCGCCGTGCATAAATGGACGGAGCTGTTTGTACAAAATACCCCAGACACCGGAAAATGCTGCACAAGTTTTTCGCTCTGCGGACATATAGTAAACATCTCTTATGGTACTCGCTACGCGTCTGAAGTGTGCTCGACCGCACATTGATTTTCAGCAGAACGCTTAGAAGTACATTCTGACATCGTCCCCCCAGGGGAAAATCTTTATGAGGCTTAAGTATATCTAAAACTTGTACAAAGAACGGCGTGTACGGCCATGCAGTATTATGATGGATAAGTTATGAACATACTTGTTACACCACGATCCTTTGGGAAAAACAATCCCGAGCTTTTTGACCGACTTCGCGATCATGGACTTTCAGTCATACGAAACGATACAGGAGCCATCCTCTCGGAAGAGGCGATGATCGAGCGTATCGCCGACTGTCAAGGCGTTATCCTGGGCATTGATCCCATGAATGCCAGAGTTCTTGCACAGGCAAAGAAGCTCAAAGCAATAGCCAAATACGGGGTTGGCACAGACAATATTGACCTTGAAGAGTGCAAAAAGCGAAACATCGCTGTCTCCCGCACTGTCGGTGCAAACAGCAATGCCGTGGCTGACTATGCCTTTGCCCTCATGCTTGCCGTCGCTCGGCGCGTCCTTGTCATTGACAGGCGCTGCCGCAATGCAGACTGGGGCAAGATGACCGGCATCGATATCTACGGAAAAACCTTGGGCATCGTGGGGCTCGGCGCTGTGGGCAAAGCAGTCGCTCTGCGCGCGCAGGGTTTTTCGATGAAGATTTTGGCCTATGATGTCTTTCACAATGACGAGTGGGCGGGTGCGCACGGTGTCACCTACACGGACCTCGATACCTTGATTCAAGAAGCCGACATCATAAGTCTCCATGCTGCCTTAACCGACACAAATCATCATCTTCTGTCACAAGAACGCATCGCGCGTATGAAACAAACAGCCATTGTGATCAATACTGCGCGCGGCGAACTGGTCGATGAAGATGCGCTCCTTGCGGCCCTTATGGAAAAGCGCATCTATGGCGCGGGTCTTGATGTCTTCGCCCATGAGCCCCCAGACAATCCCGCCTGGTTTTCGCTCGACTCCGTCGTTCTTGGCTCGCACACATCCTCATCGACAATCGGTGCGACAGAGGCAATGGGTACGCTCGCAGTCGACAATCTTCTGCGAGATCTGGGCATCTCAACCTAAGGCGGCTCTTTGTGAACGCAAACTAATTTTTCCGTATCCGCTCACGGCTCAACAGTCGCCTTCCTGCTCTATCATCATTGTCGACAAAGACCGCTAAAGCATCGCGAGACTACTGTAGATGATAGACACCCGTGAGCGGATACACTGCATTTTGTTGTACGATAGAGGAGTTGCAGCAACCTTGGGAAAGAAGCGCATACGTCAAATCGTGCAAAATGCGTTTCTTGGAGCGCAAAGCCAAGCTCTATCCAAAGCACTCAAGACGGCTGTCGCCTTGTCGCGAAAGGGGCCGAAAACGCTTGAAAAAAAATAACGGAGTACAAGCACATCTGGCAGTTTTGGCCCCAATGTGAGGCAATTTTGCTTACGACTTCCGAGATCGCAAACAAGGTAGGTAGAAAATGTCAGAGAGAAGATCAATTGACAGCGGAACGTTTCACTTTTCAGAACTCATTGAATGTGGAGCGTATTATGTAGACAAGACCAGCTATCTTAAAGAGTTGTTCATGGGTGTCGGAAGAGCGAAGGCACCGCTTTTTACGAGGCCGCGCCGCTTTGGCAAGACGCTCAACATGAGCATGATTCAGGATTTCTGTGAACTGAACTACCAAAATCCTGGAGATACATCGTACCAGGAGCGTCTTTTTCTGGATAACGGGCGAAACCTGGCCGTAGCCGGCGATGCATATCGGGATTTGCGCGATCGATTCATGGGACAATTCCCTGTCATTTCTGTTTCGTTTAAAGGGGTCGAGGGCAACAATTACCACCAAGCAATTCAAAACTTTATTGCAACAATCGCCTTCATCTATAAACGCTTTGCATTTCTGAAAAACAGCACAAAGGCGCCTAAAGAACTCAAAAATAACTTTGAGGATAGATTTGCTTTTTGTTGGGATGATAAAAATGATTTTCGCGATGAGGCCGTGCTGTCTAGGGCTGAGCTAATAGTCGGCAATTTTCTTCGCAGTATCGCGTCGATGCTGTACACGGAATTCGAGCGCAAAGTTATCATCATAATCGATGAGTACGATGTACCTCTTCAGAAGTCTGTTGCTGCGAAAGAGCCGTATTACAACGAGATGCTCGCTCTCTTTAAACAGATCTGCGTGAATACTTTTAAGGATAGCCCCGAGCCATGGCTCTACACGGGCATCGTGACCGGTTGCTTAAAGATCGCTCACCAAAGTGTGTTCACGGATGCAAACAATTTCACCACCTACGGCATGGAGCGGGCACCGTATCA
>JAFTDR010000245.1 GCA_017454105.1 Desulfovibrionaceae bacterium
ACCGAAATCTGAGTCGACTTAGAAACTCGCAACGGGAGTTACACTCCCCATGCGCGATACCGGTGTAGTGAGAGTAGCACGGAATGTGAGGGTAACTACGGGGTCAGCCGCACCACCTATGAAAATAGGATTACAGACGTAGGATACAAGCGTAGGAGTAGCATGAGACCGATCCGAAGAAACGAGATGTCCGGCATGCGAACAGCATGTGATATCGTAAATAGGGTCGCGATCACCTGGAGGGGCGCGTATAGAACCTCTCTCGTCTTCATTAGGAATCGCCGTATGCGACAGCTACGCGTCGCCGCACGTACGGTGGTGTGGCGATGCGAAGCAAGGGGGCGGTCGAAAGCCCCCCCTACCCGATTACAGATACTTAGTACTCTTCTACTGGTTGATTGCAAGACACTGAAGGAGTGGCAGAGAGCCCTAAGCACACTGCAGACAACTTCTCGAATTGTACTACTTTTGAATGTTCAAGGTAGCAAATTCCATCTTTGCTTTTTCCATTTGCTTCTGAAATTCAGGATTGGCGTGCAGCACTGCGACTGCGCCAGCAGAAGAAACTCTTGCAGCATCCACATCGCTTTGCCAGTGATAGCCACAAATGACCCGACTCTGCCCCATTTCATATCCACGTTTAAGAATTTCCTCTCGGCGGCCAGGATTGATTTCTGCTAAAAGTAAGGCATATCCCCAGGATGTTGCGGTATGCCCCGAAGGATATGAGCCTGTATGACGAAGTACTTCTTCGTCTTCAGCATAGCAGGTATTGGTATTATAGAGAGTAAACGGACGCACACGCATATATTTGCGTTTTGCTACGCGAGCCGAGCCTTTGTCTATTTGTTGGAAGGATATTTTTAAGAGTTTGTAAATTTCTGGTGTTTTTTCAGCGTTGATTGGATATCCAAATGCTTCTGAAAATAACTCGTGACAATTTTTCAAATTGGCATCGAGCTTTGCCTGTTTGCCTCGCTCTGTATTTCTCAGGGTTAGGCCATATTCATATTGTGCGCGGTCATTTTCCATTATTATAGAATCAAATGCGGGTGGTGGTGGCAGAATAGAACTCGTATCTAAGATACTGTCACTTGACACTTGTGGCGGATCAGAACGTGAAAAACTCGAAAATGGAAACGAGAGCATCAGTGCTAAAAAAACAGGGAAAAACATTCTCATGAAAGAAACTCCTTAAAAATTGACAAGAGGTAAAAATATTCTCAGAACTCGCGTCGCATACAGAAAGTGGCCTCTATGTAAGCGAAATTCGTATGTTTTCAGACGGGTCGCCCCCCAAGCTCTGTCATTGTCGACAACGCCGACGCAAAAGCTCGTCTACCGTGGTGTACGCTACACCCGTGAAAGCTCAAAGCGCCCTATGTGCTGACTGGAAGGAACTGGCACGTGTTTCTGGACACAGACGTATACTCGTTTTGCCCTCAACAACGAGGGAAGCGTGCACTTCCTTGCGATGTTGGGAAAGAAGATTGCACCCATCGCGAGTATACATACGCGCGCGTATGGGACGGTCCTTCAAACTGAAAAGCAAAATGCCGGAGAGCGAGTACCCGCACCTACGGGGTTTGTTTGCAAAAGCAGGCTATGATTTTCCCCCATATGCGCGATCGCCAAGGGGAAGAATCATTGGAGCGCAAAGATACGGCCATTTTTGCAAGCAGAAAGGCAGAAGTTCAACAAACTGGGCTTTGCATGCCTGTGTCCTCACCTACAATCCCTGCACAGGGATATGCGCAAGGATATCTGCGCAGAATAACCAAAACAGAGCGCAGACAGCGACAGGCACCAAAACATAGAACAAGGGCTCAAGACGTCCAAGTAGGCTTTGCCCGGCATGGGACGAGCTGGGCGCGCTTGTCAAAGACACCGTTTCAGGCTGGCGCAAAAGAGCCCGACAGGCCTTGCGCACGCGCAGAAGCAATTCTTCCTCGGCAAAGAGTCGCCCCCTAAAGCCGTAGAGCAGGCAGAGGGCAAAAATGCGCAGCACATCGACGCCCGATCGCTCAGGCGCAAGGTGGCAGGCTCTTTCGAGACGCTCGGCCAAATCCTGCGGCACTCCGTCGACTTCGCGGGCAATGCCCAAAGAATCCAGGACATCGTCCAGCCGGGTGAAAAAGATGTGTCCCGCCTCTGTCGTTGAGAAATAGCGGCATTGCAGAGAAAGCGGGAGCCACGCTCCGGCATCTGGACGCTCTGCGTTCAGGAGCTTTTCATCCGCCCAGGCATAGACAGCAAAGCGGGCATATTCCAGTCTGTCCGGCAGGTCGGATGAAAAAGCAAGCGCGCTCCGCTCCTCCTCTGCCAGGGAGAAAAGCCGTGTCTGAACAGCCTCCAGGGGCATAGCGAGCCCCTCGCCGCTTGCGCAATGGAGAGCCTGTGCCATAAGCGGAGCAAAGCGCTCTTGCAGATCCATGTCTCTCCCCTTTTTGTCTGTATACTGCAGGGTACGCAGCCGCATTGTTCGTAACTATCAGAATACTCATGGCAATATTTTTTTCTGACTCAAGTATATCGTTGCAAAGCGTATCTCACCTTTGGATCACAACAATCTGTGCGAGCAAATCGTCTGGCCGCACAGGGAGGGTAAAGGCCACATCCCCCTCCTGAAGCACTTTCTGCCAAAGAGGGTCATTCTGATCGATCATAAAATAGAGTGTGTCGCTTCGGCGCGGGAGCCCTGCAGGCGGCTGTTCTGCGTACATAAGACGGATGCCGGGAAGCGCCTGCCCCACAAGCCCACGCATATCATCGGAAGAGGCGAGTTTCCCCATAGTCTGCACATGCACAAGCAGCCCCTCTTGATGCGCGGTGCGCAAAAGAAGCCAGTAGGCGTACATATTGGCCAAAGCGCTCTTGGGCATGACCGTACCCAGGAATTTTCCGCCTTCCCTGGGCTCAAGCACGAAGGAAAAGGCCGGTCCCACAACCAGTGTGTCCACAAGCCTGGAAATGATTGTCCAGGCAGAGCGAAAGCACTCATAGAGGTGTTCGTGATCATAGGCTGGCAGCACACGCTCACCCTGCGAGGTCTCCCCAAGAGGCGATAGGCTCGCAGAAAAGACGGAAAGCTCGCCCACAAGCCTGCACAGAGCCCTGTATACCGGCCAGGGATGCATGGAGGGTGCCGCAAGATAGGCCTCAAGTTCTGGGACATTGCGGCAAAAAACCCCGAGAATACTAAAGAGCGTTATGCCGTGCAAGGAGGAGAGAGAAGAGAGTCCCGCATCGCCGGCCACGATCTTGTATTCTTCGAGCTGCTTACTGCGAGAAATAAGCAAGTCGCGCACATCGCGCACGAGACGGTGCAGCACGGGGACTGCGTTTATGTCCACACAAGGCGGTGCAAAATGCTCGTCCAAGAGAACGCGCTCGCCATCGCGTACGAGACGGGCGAGTGGCATTTTCCACAAATCACTGCCTTCTTGAGGGCCAATGCACAGGCGAAGATTGTAGCGCATGGTGGACACTTCAGCCTCCGGCCCATCGCCGTAGAGATCTGCTGTGACATCTGGGGTGAGGGACGCTGTGAAACGGTACTGTTCAGGCGCCTTTGTTGCGTCCTGAACTCGGATCACATTTGCCCCCTGCTCCCGCAAAGGGGCAAGTCCCAAGCTGATAGATAAGGGACTCTCTGGATTGGTCCACAAATCCCGGAAAGCACGGGAGGCAAGGTCGGCATTGTCTAAGACAAGAGCCCAATCGCCTGAAGGCAACAAAAGCTCAAGACGCACCACCTCAAAAATATCATGGCCAAGCGCCTCTTCATTAATGACCAGGCGGCGCACTCCCCAAAGCCAGGGATTTATCAGGGCCATGCCCTGCGCAAGCCGTCGTACGCTCTGCACATGGGCAAGCTGAAAATGCTGCGGCTGCAAAAAAACGCCGTGTTCCCAGAACGGGGGACTATTGTACACGCTCCACTCCCGATAAGCTGACGGATTCCGCGCCAAGATGGATCAATGCCCGCATGGGCGCTGCCGTGTAGAGATCGTTCTTAAAAATAATCCCTTCCCGCTCATGGTGGATGGGAAAAGGAATGACCGCGGCGCACAGCTCAGGTTTTAGATGCTCGTAGCCCGCAACAACCGCGAGATAGCGCGCCTTCTCCACTCTGTCCGCCGTCACATCCACCCTCTTGCCAGGCTGCATGCTAAAGGCGCGGCTCGATCTGGCCTTTGCCGGATCGAGCTGGCAGTTGAGCAGCTGATCGATACCTGACGGCGACTGGGCTAAAGCCTGAAATGCCGAGGGATCGTCGAGCTGATAGACACAGACAGTGAGTCCCAAGGGCTTGTTTCCCTCATGATTTATGTCACCTGCCGCCACAATGCGATAGGAGAGCCCGTTTGCCTGCTGATTCCAGGTGACATTTGCCGGATCTTCTGCAGGCAGGGGCGGCGGGGGCAGAGGACTTTCCTTTGGGCCCCCGCAGCTTGCAAGAAAAATGAGCAGAAGAGGAGCCAATATGGTGCCAAAATTACGCAATGTCCACCTTCGCTTGTGCTGCCAGAGTGTTCATACCAGTTGTGTTGCCGTCATTGTGCTTTGTCGTCGCTCCCTGCGACACTGCGGCCTTGCCCTCAAGCGTCACCTTGGCCGAACCTTTAATGAACTCGCCCTTGCCAATAAATTTTCCTGAGACCACACCACCGACTGTCCCCGCCTCATCGCCGTTTGAAATGGCAGTCTGCGATTTGACATGAAGAGCGGGAGAGCCAGCGATAAACACCTTGGAGCAGGCAGTTTGAGGCATAACAAGGTTGCACTGGAAAATATTCACATAGGGTACGGGGACGGTGCCGTTCGGAGACGGCGTCTTACACGTGTCAGGCGGCGTACTCGTACACATGCCGCCTTGCAGGGTTAAAGCAAACATACTTAGCCTACCTTGATGTGGCTTGCGTCAATGTCCACCTGTTTTTTGGCCCGCATATCCGCATTTTCCGCCCTAAGCCGCCAGCTCTTCTCAACCTCCATCTGCGCCCGCCCTGCCGACCGACGGGCCAGGCCGTCTACAGTTTCATCAAGCGCGCCATAGCGGGCAAAACGCCGGGCCACCTGTTCGCCCAGGCTGCGGGCTAGGGTGCGCACGACAGCAAAAGCCTGAATCAAGATCTGGCCGCCTATGGTCACAAGGCGGGAGGCAATGCCCACAGTTTCGCCCTCAAGCCGAATAGACTTCGCCACAAGCCTGGCATCGTCTGCCTGGATATCCAGGGTGCCCAAATGCAGGCTTGTCTCCTTGGGTAGGCAGAGTTCTGCTCCTTTGTCAGTCGCAAGAGGACTGCGCAAAATAGACAAGACCCAGGCTGAGCCATCGTCGAGCAGAGCCAAAAGCACTGTATCGCGCACCTTGGGCGCCAAAAGACAGCTTTGAGCCCGCAGGGCGCGCACAAGGCCCCCCTTGCCAAGGACAAGCACAAGGTCACCATCCGCTCTCTGGACGACGCCCGAACAGAGGGTATTGTCCGCACAGTTGAGGGGCAAGGAATATCCCATAGTTCTACCCTTTTGCCCGTATGACGGGGGTTTGAAAGGTTTCTGCGCGCAAAAGATCCGGATCGGTTGGCCGAATACCGGTCAAATTGGCCCGGGCTTTGGATGCGCGAGACATATCCACAGCGTGCAAATTGGCTAAAGAAAGATCTGCCCCGTCAAAAAGCGCGTGATCCACAAGAGCGTGCGAAAGATCCGCCATGGTGAGCGTTGCGCGCGTGAAATTTGCTCCAGAACAATCGGCAGAACACAAGCTCGCCTTAACCAGCGAGACACCGGCAAGTTGAGCGCACCTCAATATACTTCCCTGACAGTTGGCCTCATTGAGCGTTGCGCCAAAAAAATCACAGCGGCTCAGATCACTTCCGATAAAGGCCGCACGCGTAAGAATTGTCTGCCTAAAGGACGATCCTGAAAAATCGCCGTCCATAGCCACACATTGCCTCAGATCGCTCGCAACAACTGTCATATCTCGCCCAGTGCAATGCTGCAAAATGAGCATGGGAGCCTGCGAGCGAATGACACAAAGACCACTCACGTCGCATTCGAGACAGTGGGTCTGGGTGAGATCGGCTTCCTCAAATGGGGGCAATTTGCTTAGGCCGCGCAAGGTGGCCTTCGCGAAAAAGGCCCCCCGCCAGTGGACATCGCGCAGGCTTGCGTCCTGCAAGAGGCTCTCTTCCAGATGCGCTTTGTCTAAATCCACAGAGACAAAGGAGGCGCGCACAAGAGAGGCGAAAGAAAGATAGGCCCCGGTTAAGCGAGTGTTTTCGATAGAGATTTCGTCAAGCACGGCGTCATTGAGCCTAGCTTCTGCCATATCGCAGCCTGTGACGGTCGCGCCTGTGAAGTCACAGCCTCTTAAGTCTGCGCGGACAAACGATGTGTCACAGACGGTCTTTCCAGCAAAGGAGAGTCCGGCTAGGTTTTGCTCGCATAGGTCGAGTCCGCGCAGCGTCAAAGCTGAGAGATCTGGTTTTGTGTCTGCCATATGGGCTTTTCTCTCTTCTACCGGTTGCTCTCTTGTGCACTCTCTCTTGCGGCGCGTATTGTATTGTGTACATCCGCGCAATCGAAGATGGTCCCTGCGTCAGTTGCCGCGCGGGTCAAATCCACAGCGTACAAATTGGCGTTCCGCAAATTTGTGGCCTTTAGATGCGCCTCGCGCAAGGAGCCTTTGAACAAATTGACACCTTCCATATCCGCACCCTGCAAAACACTGCGGGAGAAATCTCCCTCTCGCAGATCCGCCCCGCGCCACACAGATCCTGTGTAGTCGCCGTCGCAGAAACTTGCGCCTGTGGCCTGTACGCCTGTAAATACGGCGCCTTGCGCACGCACCTCTGTCCAGACGCCCTGGCAGAGAGAGGCTGCGCAGAGATTGGCCAAAGCGACGCTTGTTCCATAACAAAAACTCGCGCAATCAAGTTGCGCATGGCGAAAATCCGCCCCATCCAACACAGAGTCATGCACATCGGCGCCGCGCAGCTCGGCATCGGAAAACACGGCTTTTGGCAGACGGCAAAAACGCAGTCGCGCGTCTCTAAAGATCGCGCAGCGCGCATCAACGCTCTCTCCTTGCACATGAGAGAAGGTCGCATCGGCAAAACAGCCCTTCGTAAGCACGGAGTGATCGAGCACGCTTTTGGAAAAATCCGCATCCTGAGCCTGGATGCCTGTCAAAACCGCCCGGGTGAGATTGGCCCCCAAGAAAAGAGCCTTGCTTGCAAGCGCTCCCTCAAGGACTGCGTCTGTGAGTTGGGCGTCTGTGAAATCCGCACATGCGCAGTCACAGCCAATCAGGCGTGCGCCGCTCAAATTTGCGCGCACAAGCTGTGCGTGGGCAACACTCCCTCCGCTCAAATCCACACCGCGCAGATCCTGGCCTGAAAGATTTAGGTTGGCAAGGTCGATGCGCGAAAGATCGCATCCAGCAAGACTCTTGCCTTGTGCAAGCCAGGCAATGACGCTCTCCCTGTCTCTTGGTTGGCGTATGGGCTCGCAACAACTCTCCCCGACAATAGATTCAGAAACTGATTCTGAAACCGGTTCAGAAACTGGCTTAGGCTCGCTTGTTGGCTCTTGTATGTCCGGCCCCTTGGGCGGCGCAAAGCCCGCTTTTTGTAGGGCTTCCTGGTACTTCCCAAGTGTTCCGGTCACAGAGCCCTCTGGGAAACCGCCAGCTACCTCCACTTGCCGGGCATAGGCCGAAAAGCCTGCGGGATCTCTTGGCATATCGGCGTCGATGAGTTCCAGAAAGGCTGCGGCCTTGTCAGGAGGCATACCAACGTGAGTTAAGGCAGCCTCTGGACTTGCGACTTTGCCGCCGGCCATTGTCTCTAAAAGTGTATCGCCACCCGGCCCGCACAGACGGAAGGAAGTGCGCATGGACTCAAGCGTACTTTGTGAGGGATGCATGAGCTTGGCAAACGATTCGAGATATTTCTGAACGGCGCTCTCCCACTCTTCGGCTGTGCGGGAAAGCGCTGGATCCGGCATGGGGAGATCGAAGGCCGCCATACTCTTTGCAATGTCCCCTTCAGGCACACCCAAATTTCTGAGTGTGTCTGAAAGATTGGGAGGAGGCACAGCCATCTGCTTCTCGATTGCCTGCATCTCATCAGCAGCAGAGTTTAAGATCGTCCGCGTCTCCTGGAGCTGTTCTGGGCTTAATGGCGGAAGCCCGCTCTCAGCAAGACCCGCGTTGATCTCAGCTAAATTGTCGTCCAGGCCTTTGGAAAAGAACGCCTTGTAGTCGAGAGGCCCTTCAGCTGTGTCTTGCTTTGGGCCCAAAGCCGCGTTAGCGGCTGCACGATCCGTTGCGTTAGCGGCTGCACTATCCGTTGCATGAGCGGCTGCACTATCCGTTGCATGAGCGGCAGTCAAAGTGCTTGCGCTTGCGACGATAGGGGCTGCCGCACCTGTGGCCATAGCGAGCGATGTGCGCTCAAAACCATCGGGGGCAGTGTGCGCGACGTCTGCCACGGAGAGAGGCTCAGGAGGCAGAATTTCTGCACGCAGAGCCTCAATGTCCGCTCCGCTCTCGCTAGAACACTTAACCAGTGCATGCCAGAGAAGTAAGCCTGCGAGCTGGTTTGGAAAAAGCCACACAGTGTCCGCAATAACTGCGTGTTCATACCACTCGCCCTTTCGAGAGACAAAAAGACGCAGCGTTTTGCCTGGAAGATGCCCGAGAATGCGCCGCTTGCTTGGGTGCAGACAGGTCAGTTCCAGCTCCTCATCGCCTCGAATACCCATGGGCAGACGCTGAGAGGCTTGGGCCAAATTGTAGAAGCTCCAGTCAAAATCGTCGGGTGTGCCGGGCCAGCGGGTTGTAAGCCAGGCCGCATCATAGGTGCCCATACGCTGCATACGGCAGGGCCAGGGCCCGCGCGGAGCCGGACAGGCCGGTGTACCGAAGGGGAGATTTGCGTCCACAACGTTCGCGCGGCGCAGCTCTCGTACTGGGAGCCCTAGCGGATTCTCCGTATCCGAAGCCCATGTATTTGCCCAGGAGAGCGCAAGTGCGCTAAAGGGCTGCGTATCCTCGACCAAGATGCGGCGACGCGACTCACCTACGCGCATGTCCACAACGAGACCTGTGACCGTTTCCCCTATGGGCGCGCAGGCCATACCAGCAAGGAGCCATTCGGCTTCCTTCTTGGGGACGCCGTGATCGAGGCACAGGCCCGCTTCATGGCCATCTATATCCTGAAGGGCCTGCATAGCGGATGCATAGACCACAGAGGGTGAGAGCAGCTGACCGCTTAGCAAATCAAAGCCTAAGCCCAGCGTGAAGGATTGTCGCAGTTCACCTTGCCAGTCAACTGGCTGAGCCGCAAAGCTCATGATTTCAGGGATGCCGTCGTAATTCATGCGTTCTGCCCTGTCTCGTTACAATCGTTCCGCTATACACCGACTTTAGACGCTGCCTCCACAACCGCAACCTGGGCCTCCTGAGCCGCCTTGGCTGAGGCCGCAGCCGCCTTGGCTGCTGTCTTAGCCTCGGTCTTTGCGGTCTCGGCCTCAGTCTGAGCTGCCTTGATTGTCTCTGTCTGTTCTTTCACAGAATTCAAAAGCTCCGTGACCGTGGCCCGTAACTCATCGACGTTCTTGGCACTTTTTCCCATGATCTTCACCTGGCCGCCCAGGTTCATCATGCCGTTATCGCGCGCCGAAAGCTCCGTGCCATTCACGCAGATATCGTCAAGATAGACCTGCCCGCCACTTGGCGAAAGCACTATCGATTTTTCAACAACAACCTTTGCCCCGTCCTTGCTTTTGATGTTAATAGACCCATCATCTTTAATGCCCAGACAGGCATCCTGATTGTGCAGGGAGAGGGTGTTCGCCTCTTTATTCACGGAAATGCCCGTGCTGTGATTTGTGTCGGCAAAGATCGCGATACCGTCGCCGTTGACCACAAGTGACGACTGATTGCCACTATCGGCCTCAAGCGAGACGTTTTTGGCATGGATGGTGGCGCTGTCTTTAGCCAATGCGATATAATCCTTGCCGTCTTTGTGCGCGGTTATCTCGCATTCACTTATTCTGTGGGAAAACAAGTATTCCTCTTCGTTATTCTCCGCTTCCACATAGCGGTTCGTGGTTTTAACAGCCACAAAGGGTTTCAGTTGATTGACTGTTTTTTTCCCCACAGCATAGTTCTTCGTGCTGCTTACGCCAAAGGTGCCGCTCTCAGCATCTTTTGCGGTATTGAGAAAAATACCGTCCCCAGAGTGCAGGGAAATGGTTGTGAGCGCGTTCAGATTGATATTTTTATTGACGGAGGAGATGCCGATTCCACCATGCTCTGTAAACTCGCCCATAAAGAGTTTAAACTGCAAGATAATCGCCGTGATCTCAGGTAAAATATCCTTGGCCGCCGAGACCATAGCTTTGCGCAGGGTATCGGCTTTGGCATATTTGTAATAGGTATCGCTTGTATCGTCAAAGAGGGCAGCATAGTCTTTTTGCAGAGCTGCAAGTTCATTTTGAAGCTTCTGCACTGTTTTGGCATCGCCCGCATTCATGGCCTTGTTTATCTCCTGGACAAGCGCATCGACTGTTTCGTTGTAGATGGTCTTGCGGCTCTCATCGGTCAAAGAACTCCCTTCTGGCAGACTTGCACCCGCATCCTTCAGATCCTTGTCCATTTGCTCCTGCGCCTTTTTCTCAGCCTTTGCGACATCCTCAATGGTATCAACAGTCTCTGTGGTGAACTGGGTTATGCGGCCGCCAATCCAGGTGAGAATTAGGCTGAGCATCTTCCCCCACCCAGGCCAAACCTGCAGGGTACTTGTGGATGCCCCCTCTTTAGCCAAGAGGGAAATACCGTACGTATTGGCCGGCGTATTAAACCCCTTGACGGTCGAGACGATGTTCACAAAGGCCAGGCAGGCGGTCTTAACCGCGTCGCTGCTCCACTTTAAGATATTCTCCTTGCCTTTTTCCTTATCCTTGGCTGCCTTGGCCGCGAGGCTATCGAAGATACCGCACACGCTGTTTTGCAGGCCTGTGCCTAAGGCGGTCAACAGGGCATAGCAATTCATGTTGGCAGAGGAAGTAATCTTACACCCTGAGAGCAAAGTTTTGCCCAGATTGGCGACTTCAGTGCCCAAGACGGAGCTAATGTCCATCGCCACATCGTTGTGCTGCGTTGTGGCGCCAAGAGAGCCAGCGCTCATAGAGAGCCCAAGACCAGAGGGCGCTTGCAGGGAAAACCCCTGATGGGTGTCCGTATCATTAAAGGTCAGCTGATTGCCGCCAGGCGTGCGGATACCTGAAAAATTGACATTGCCTGCTCCTGTAATGGCCCCTGTTTCCCCATTGGGTATGGACCCTGTGATTATGGGCCTATCGGGATTGCCGTCAAGAAAGGCCACAGTCACTTCAGCGCCAGGCAGAAGGGGAAAGCTCATGCCGTGGTCTTTGCCGACTTGCGACTGCGCCATGCGAATCCAGCAGGAGGCCTTGCCTTTTTCGCGGCCGGAAATGTCAAAGGGAAAAAGGAGCTTGTACCGGCCGTATTCGTCAAGCTCAGCTCTGGCACCTGAGCCTGCACCGTCCACAAAAGCGCGGATGACGCCGGATATAACCGCGCGCGGGGCTTTGCGGGCTGGACGAAAGGGCACATCGGAGGCAATAGCGAAAAAACTGTTGCGGTAAAAAAGATGATCGCGCACCGCCTGTAAGGGAATCCCAAGGCCCATGGACAGAAAGGTCTCCTGTGACCCTTCATGGGTACACTCTGTGACCAGGTAGTCCCTATTGAAATCCTCTCTGTAGTGGCGATTAAGCGTAAAAACCACACCAGGCCGTAGCACTGGAACGGATCCCGCACCAGAAAAGACCTGGCCGCGAGAGCGAAGCTCCTCTGCGCGTATCGTTGCGATGCGCGAGGCCTCTGCATCGCTCCCCACATTTTCATTGCTTAAATACACATCCCCAAGACCGGAAGAGGAGACATCGGCCATGCCGATCACAGGCCTTTTGGGATCTTTCCAGTCAAAGCTGCGCACAACCACGCGGCGGGGGAGAGGTGTCTCAGTGAGCGTAAAGGATGTCAGGACCTCCTCGCGCCTCTCTCCCTCAAGACCTGAAGTGGGTGAGTAGTAGACAGTTGCGGAACTTTCTGTATGCGACTCTGGAGAGTCGGCGAAAATGACTGTATCCCCATCTGGGGCAAAGTAAAAATACGCGCCCTGCTCCTCCATGCGCCAGAGGATGTAGTCGTAGACACTTTCGCCATACTGCATGGCGAATTCCGGCGTGGGATAGTCTGTGCGCGTTAGGCGAAACTCATGGGGGATATTGAAGAACGGCTGGCTTTGTAAGAGTTCATGCGTGACATCCTGCACATTTTTGTCCAGAAAGATTGCGCTCTGCACAACCTGCTTGACATGCCAGAAGGCCGGCCGAAGCTCCACACTGTAATAGGCATAGCCATTGAACAGGCCACCTTGTTCAAACTTGACAGGATACCCTTGGAAAATGGCGCTCTGCCCATTGTCTCTTAGAATGTGCAAGGAAGCCTGCGCGGCAAGCACCGCCGCCCCATCAAGAGCGGGATTTTCGCTTACAAGGTCAATGGTAAAACTGAAGGCCCTGTTGAGCCCCTCTGTGCCGGAAAAATGTGTGACATGAAAGGTGTCCTCTGGAAGAGCTTTTGAAATGAAGCGAAACAGTTCGGCAGGGTTGCTGTCAGGCATAGGCTGTCCTCATATCCAAAAATTTCCGCGTTCACAGGCTTTTTAAGCCTATTCCTGAAAGCAAGAAAGCGCCCAAAACGCTTGACAATGGGACAATGGCCAAGAGTGAGCGTACGCTAAACTCGCTTAGCAAGGAAGACCACGCCTCCAGAAGACGCGCACAGGCGGGCAGAGTGCGGGTGCGCCAAGGTACAAGCCCATAGCGTTCTCTCTGCCAAGCGCAGAGAGAGGCGGCTTGTGTGTGGCCGGGTGCAGGGTCAGCTCATAGTCAAGAGGATCGTCCAAAAAGCGGCGCAGATGCGCGGCCAATTGCCTATGGAGCGTCTCTCCAGGTAAAAATTGACGCATGTCACTCAGATCCACGCTCTCCAAATGGATGCGAAACTTGCCCATACTGTCCCTAAGACACTGACCAAGCATGGCGTCGTAGCCTAAGCGGGCATTGGCTAGACCAAGCTGTGCGCGCTGACCGGCAGGGATTGGCACAATGCGCTCAACACATTGCTCAACGCGCACATCCTCTCGGTTCAGGACTAGGCTTATAAAGCGTTCCAGCTGCGCGGCTGAGCGGGTGCGGCGGGAGAAGATCTCCGCAAGACAGACCTTGGGAAGACCGATTTCTCTAAGAGACTGGTCTCCCTGTCCCATGAGACAAAACTGGATATCTGCGGCTTCGGCTTTCTGCTCTTCAAAAGTGCGGTATTCAAGGCGGTTGTGAAAACTTGCGGCGTAGAGCAGGTGGAAGAGATGATTATTTAGGATATCGAGAAAGTCGCGCGAAACACTTTCGTCGCTTCTCGCCTCATCCAAGAGTTCCTCAGTGTAGAGCGTGGGCAAGGGTCCCAAGGTGCTGTACAGACCGAAGCCTGTGGCTGTCAGGATGTAGCGCGGGCGCTCATCCCTCTGTTCTATTGCGGCGATCTCAGTTGAGGGAAAGGCGAGCGATAGCCACGGGCGGATAACCGTGTTTTCAGAAACAAAGGTCCGCGCGTCATCTGCTCTCTCGCTATACGCATGGGCGAGAAGCCGTAGGGCCTGCCCCAATGTGAACGATTTTGGCTCGTCCATCATCCGCGCAATCAGATGAGCAGTTTCTCGCCCAGTCTCGGCTTCCATTGGTACGTCTCCCCCCCGCCGCCCACAGTGAGGCACAGCCGGGTGTAGGTATTGAGATTGGCGTATTCGGCGAAAAAACGCTCCAGCGCGCAGGCAAAAAGATAGAGATCACCTAAGGACACAAAACCCTTGGGATCGAGCGTGAGCAGAAGCTTCCGCCCGCGCAACAGGCGGCCGCGAAACAAATATTCCTCATCGACTGAAGAAAAATGGCTGACAGCCTGGATGCGGTGCTGGTTTGCCGCAACAAATTCCGGGGCGTAGCGGCTTTCCGGCAAATACAGCCCAAGAAGAGAGCGCAGCGCTTCGGCTGAGGCAAGAGAGAGGAGGTTTGCGTTCATATGCGCCAAAAAACGCCAGGCAAGCGACTCCTCAGCCAAACGCGGCAGCATGGGCGCTGGGGTAGTGATATTCGTACATTCTGCCTGGGATGGCGAGGAATCCGTAGGACGACAGATATCTCCCGCCTGAAGGCTGCCTGTCAGGGAATAGTTGCAGCACAAAAGCTGCAGGGAAAGAGTGTAGCGCTCTGCGAGATTCTCGCGTCGTCCAAAGCGGTAGAGGGGCATAAGCAAATGCTCAAAATCCCCATCTTTTTCCGCCTTCTGGTAGCGCAAAGTGTAAAACAGGCCCTGGCGGCTCTCGTCAAACGCATTATAGGGCAGGCAGGGGACCATGCGCCCGCCTGGAAAAAGAGCTGTCGCGCTTTCAACCCCGATGATTTCGAGAAAACGCCGTTTTCCGTCATGCGGGCGGATGCGATATTCCTCTTGCGTGTGATCGATGATCAAAGGCTCAGCCGCCACACGAAAAACATTGACCGCCGGAACAACGTTGAGCGCAAAAGAGCCGTCAGGAAAATCGGGCACATCGTCCGCGCCCCCCGTAAGGCAGAATTCCAGGCGTAGCGTTCGCTCATCTTCTGAAAATTGACAGCGCTGCAAGCCTGAGACCTGTACGACAAGGAGCTGTTCTGGACAATGAAAATAGCGCAGAAGCTCCATGTAGCCACGGTTGTTCCGACGCTTCCCAACAAGACGCATGTCTTGTAAGGGCAAATAGCTCTGTGTAAGAGGTGGCAGGGCAACTCTCTGCGCGCCACAGACTGCTGTGCAGGCAGTTACACGGGTTACGAGGGCAAAGAAGCGTTGCGAGGCCTGGGCATAACTGCCTGTGAGGGACAAAAGAAGACTGTCATCCAGCACAGTGCGCAAGGGCGCCCGGCTCTGCAAGCTCAGTGTGACCTTTGTTCGAGCCGTGTTCTCGGACAGACATTCTACGCCAACAATTGTCAGTGGCAAAACGCGCAAATCGTGCGTTGTGCTGTAGATGCAGGGGACCCCATCCACAGAATTGGAGGCGACTTGCGTTCCGGCCGGCACATCCAAAGTCTCGGTGAAACCCTGGCTCAATGTAAAGCGCAAAAGGGTTGCGGAGGGCACTGGCAAAATGGCCTGTGGAAAGATGAGGCGCAAAAGTGATTGCACAAGGACTGGGGCGGTCTGGTCGAGTCGCTCGTGGATCTTGGCGCACAGCCAGGCTGTGCCCTCAAGAATGCGCTCGACATCTGGATCGCCGCCCTCTTCCAGAAGCATAGGCGCAATCGCGGGATAGCGGCGGGCGAAGTCAACAGCCCCCTCCCGCAGCCTTTGCAACTGTTCCCGGTAATATGTGTCCATAGACCTACCCTAGTTGAGCAAACGTACGCCACGCGCGACATTCGGGGCTTTTTCCGAGCGTAGGAAAAAAGATTTCAGAAATCGCAAGCAGTCGTCTTAAAAAAGCCCAAAGTCTTGCGCATCCGCGCTTTTTGTCCTACGAGGCACTCGCAAAAAAATGCGCACAAGCCCATATATTGCAAAGAGTTTGGCTACCCTGTCCAGTATACTGCGATGGAAGAGGCGGACGCGAAAGAGTCAGAAACTCTTCCTCTGCTCCGTGCGCCATGCCTCTCTCTCCGCCTCTTCCTTTGCGCGTAGAGCCTGCACATCATTTTCCAAGTTCTGTACGCAGAGAGCCTGCACATCTCGGGCATCCAATGTGAATTCTGCGCGATCGTGCGTCCTTGTGAGGACAACCCTGGTATTGCCGACGAAGTCGCGCACATATCTTCCATGCCGAACATCAGGACTTCCGTCCTTGTCCCATTCGTCAAGTCCAAGACCGAAGCGCTCTTTGACCGCCGCATAAAAACGATCCAAATCCCTGCTCTCCATGCGTATGCCGGCAATCTTCTGGGGGTAGTTGCAGAGCAGAAGCTCCACAGTCTGAAATGTGGACGCCTCATCACTCAGAGCAAAGCGCACCTTGGAATACGGCGCATTGAGCGACCATTCCTCGCGCTGATAGCCCAATTCGATCAGACGGCGCACAAGCTTCTCTGGATTTGCGTCCAAAGACACGCCAAAAATGGGCGGAAGTTTGGGTTTTCCCGCATCCGCAGCGGACATGTCCACAGATTTCGGAACACAGCCAGGCGTCTGCCAGAAAAGGAGCGCGCAGAGAACAATCGTCAGCCAAGAGTTCATGCCGTATCCCTCAGCATAGGGCAAGCGTATAGAGTTCTGCCTCGTTCGTCCGAGGGAAGGGACCGAAAGAAATCACCTCTGGACAGGCTGGCACGCGGACGAAATAGGACTCTTCTGAAGTAAGCGTGTTCTGCACACCCCATCCCGTACAGGCAATACCGCGGACGGTCAGTTGCATGCCCCGCACCGGATACTCAAGTATGCATTTTTCAGGAATGCTCCCTGCTCGCCCAACTCCGTGGGCAGATGGTGCGCTTACCGCATCTGTAGCAAAGAAGGCGCCCTGCCAAGAGCCGTCCCTGGGCCCAAGCTCAAACCAAAGGCCTAAAGAGCCCAGAGCGTGCGGCCGCAGGCGAAAGTCAGGCCACAAGGGGGTTACGGTATGGACGCGCACAGCGACTTTTGCCCCAAGACCCTTGGCCACAAACTGGGCAGTCGTTAGGGGTGTGGGAAGAGAAACCGTATGAAGAGAAGCCGCAAAGAATATGGGGAAGTCGTTGCCGTGTTCTGCCTGTGCGGCTAAGGCGGCAAGAGACACGCTTGTGCGCACGTCCTTCTGTGAGAAATCCGCGCAAGCGACAACCCAGGCCTGACAGCTGGCAAGCTCGCGGGCGACCGCAAAAAAAGCCATGGCGTCCGATGAGGCGTCCCAAAAATGGGCCTGCACGGCTAGGCCTGCTCCGGCAAGTTCCTGCGCAACAAGGCGCGCACACTCCTCGTTCTTGTCCAGGAGACTCAAGAGTACGCGTTTTTTTCCAGCCATACCCGTCCCCCTACGAGAAGTCCATGGTAAAGAGACCGTCACTGCCAAGGTCGAGGTGTACAGATTTGGGCATGGCGTTATCACTCATGTGTTCGAGAATGCTGTGCGCAAGGCGGGGCAGGACCGCGCCTGAGAGGATATACTCGATATTGCGCGCTCCGGTCTCCGTTTCTTGGCAGCGGGCCACAATCTGCTGAACAACAGCCACTGTCCATGTGAACGTCATGCCCTTGTTCTCCATGAGGCGACGGGCGATTCCCTGAAGCTTAAGCTCCGCAATGCTCTCCATGGCAGTCTTTGCAAGGCTCGCATACGGCACAACAGTCATACGGGCTAAGAGGGCAGGACGGAAATGGTCCGAAAGCACTGGCCTAGCGACGCTTAAAACATCCTCCAGGGTCCAGGAAGCAGACCTTGTGGTCATTTCCTGGATGCAGTCTGAGGCGAGATTGGATGTGAGCAAAATAATCGTATTTTTGAAGCTCACTTCCTTGCCCTCGCCATCTGTCAGGCTGCCCTTGTCAAAAACCTGGTAAAAGAGGTTTAAAACATCGATATGGGCCTTTTCAGCCTCATCGAAGAGAACAACCGCATAGGGACGTCTGCGCACAGCCTCGGTGAGCATTCCGCCTTCGCCGTAGCCGACATAGCCTGGAGGCGAGCCGATAAGGCGCGAGACCGTGTGCTTTTCCTGAAACTCACTCATATTGATCGTGACAACGCTTTGCTCATCACCAAAGAGCAGTTCCGCGAGGGCCAGGCCGGTTTCCGTCTTGCCAACACCCGATGGACCAACGAGGAGAAAGACACCGAGGGGCTGGTTTGGCGCGCGCAGCCCGGCTGAGGCCGCCTGAATGCCGCGTGCGATCGCGGCTAGAGCCATATCCTGGCCCTTGACACGCCGCGCAAGCAATGTGTCCAAATCCTTGACGATCGCCGCCTGCTCCTGAGCCATGCGGCCCACAGGTATGCCTGTCCAGTCGGACACAACCTGTGCGACCACATCGGCGCCAACGTCCACGTGAACGAGTACCCGATCCCCGCGCAGAGCATCAAGGCGCTCCCTGGCAGCTCTATAGAGAGCCGCCTTTTCGGCATGTGCGGTACTTGTCTTTGGCAAAGCGAGCATTGCGTCACGCGCTGCGATACAGGCAAAGGCCGCCTCGCGCTCAGCCCGCCAGGCAGAATCGAGCGCGCAAACCTGATCTTGTAGCGTATTTTTACGCGACAAAAGATCGGATGTGCGCTCGCAATCCTCGCTTTCCCCCTGCGCACGGTCGCGCAAAAGAGCGGAGAGTTCCCGATCAACGGCCTGCATGGCCCGTTCTGTATCCTCAAGAACTGCGGGCTTAGCCGAGAGGCTCACCTTGACGCGCGCGCAGGCGGTATCCAGGAGGTCAATAGCCTTGTCTGGGAGAAAGCGACCGTTTATATAGCGGTGGGCCAGGTTTGCTGCGGCTTCTAAAGCCTCGTCGCGGATAAGCACACTATGCGCTTTCTCATAATTTGCGCGGATACCGCGCAGAATGAGGGTGGTTGTCTCAACCGAAGGCTCATCCAGTTTGACCAGCTGAAAACGGCGGGCCAAAGCCGGATCCTTCTCAAAATATTTCTTGTACTCTTTCCAAGTTGTGGCCGCGCAGGTCTTAATTTCCCCGCGCGCAAGCGCAGGCTTCATAAGATTCGCCGCATCCGATCCGCCGGCTGCCCCTCCGGCCCCAACCAGCATGTGGGCCTCATCGATAAAGAGAATGATCGGCACTGGACTCGCTTTGATTTCATCGAGTACGCCCTTTAAGCGGCGTTCAAACTCGCCCTTCATGCCAGCACCGGCCTCAAGGAGACCCATATCGAGCGAGAGAAGCGTTGCGCCAGTGAGAACCTCCGGCACATCGCCCTCGACAATGCGCAGGGCAAGCCCCTCAAGCACAGCAGTCTTCCCAACTCCTGGCTCCCCCACAAGAATGGGATTGTTCTTGCGGCGGCGGGCTAAAATGTCCACCATCTGCCGAATCGTGTCATCGCGGCCAAAGACCGGGTCAATTGCACCCTCCCGGGCTTTGGCTGTGAAATCTTCACAGAATTTGGCAATAAAGCCCTCGCCACCAGCAGATGAGCCTTGAGACGGAGAGGGAGCTTTGCGTGCGACCGTTTCGCGCGAACTCTCGGCAAGAGAGGCAAAATCGCGTTGCACAGTCTCGCGATTCACCTGCGAGAGAAGATCCACATACCGCCCTTGAGCGTAGATGGCAGGTTTACGCAGAAAAGCTAAAAAAACTGCGCCCGTGCGTATTTCTGTAAGGCCGAGATCCACCGAGGCGATGAGCCAGGCGCTTTCTAAAAGTTCAATGAGCAGGGGAGAGAAGACCGGTCGACCGGAATTGCCCAAGCGAAAGTCTTCCAGAGCGGCGTTAAGAAGACTTGTCACCTTCCCAATATCAATGTCGAAGTGATCCAGCACAAGTGGGATGTCACTCTCTCTGTCCGCAAGGCAGGCCAGAAGAAAATGCTCGATTGTCACCTCGTAGTGCGTGCGGGTAACAGCCCACCCTGCTGCCGTTGTCAAAGCCTGTGTGGAAAAATCGTTGCATTTGTCAAGCAAGGAGCGCAAATCGACACTTGTCATAGAAGCAAGCCTCCGCTGCAATAGCTCTGCATACACATCCTCGCATTCAATTTCGCTTTTGTCGAAAGGCCTCGTTTCCCTAAACACACACTTGACGCAAGCGGCTTAATCGACTTGAGTACTTGCTGCGGCGCACAAAAAGCGCGCCGCAGCGCTCAGGACTAGTAGAGGCCTAGCAAAATTCGTGTGTACCGTATACGCTCTCTTGTCCTTGCAGCGTAGGGGGGCCAGCCTATTTTTACAACACGGACTTACAGAACGCAGTACTAGGCTTTCCAGTCGTCCACGTATTCAATATTGCCGTCATTGAACGTCCAGGTGATCTTGGAGTAGGTGAAGGACACATCCTCCATATCTTGATAAGGCTTGTTATCAGACAAAAAGGTCAGAGGCGTCCAGTGCTTCATCTCAACCACAATGGCCTGCTCCATCTTGACTGTATAGTATTTATCCTCTGTGCCGTCTTCTTTTATTCGATAAAAATCAATGGTGACATCGCATTGCTCCCCTGTACAACAGGCCTTATAGAGCTTGGGGGAGGCGACATCTACGGCTTTTGTGATCGTATAGGGATGGTGGATGCGCTGACCTGTGGGTAAACCCGTATGCGTGTCCTTGGGTATCTCCACATTGTGATTTTCGCCGTAGACGAGAATCTTGTCGGCCTTGTCGCCGCCCTGAGTGCAGCCGCCTTTGATTTCACCCTGATTTTTGCCAGTAACCGCCATGTACGAAGTCAGAGGCATGATGCCCTCCTTTGCGCTTGCAAATTTTTTTCACATACGCTCTATCTGCTCTCACGCTTGAGAAGCCACGACAGTCCGTAAAAACGCTGTCTCTCGCAACACGGGACTGTCCGTAGTATACAGCCTAACGGTGCGAGGAGCAGACTTATTGCTTATCCAGCTTGCCCACAAGAGAGAGGGTAAAGCTTGCTCCCATATATTTAAAGTGCGGCCGCGCCAAAAGAGTAACGGCATACCATCCTGGATCGCCCTCTACGTCACTGACCGTGATTTTGGCCATGCGCAGGGGCCGTCTGCTGCGGGTTGTGGGATCAGGATTATCCATTTCTGTCACATACTGGCTGATCCACTTGTTTAGCTCACGATCGAGATCCACGCGCTCCTTCCAGGTGCCGATATTTTCGCGCTGAATGACCTTAATATAGTGGGAGAGGCGATTCATAATCATCATATAGGGCAGCTGGGTCGAGAGCTTGAAGTTCATCTCCGCTTCCTTGCCCTCGGGTGTATTGGCAAAGACCTTGGGTTTTAAGCAGGAATTGGCTGAGAAGAAGGCGGCATTGTCTGAGCCCTTGCGCATAGTAAGTGCAATAAAGCCCTCTTCAGCGAGTTCAAACTCGCGGCGTTCGGAAATAAGCACCTGCGTTGGAATCTTGGTCTCCACTTGCCCCATGTTCTCAAACTGGTAGAGAGGCAGATTCTCAACTGTTCCCCCACCCTGCGGGCCAATGATATTGCTGCACCAGCGGTACTTGGCAAAACTGTCGGTGAGACGCGTCGCAAAGGCGAAGGCCGTGTTGCCCCAGCAGAACTGCTCGTCCTCTTCGGCCAGTTCTTTGAAATTGAAACTCTTGGCTGGTACTGTATTCTCGCCAAAGGGTAAGCGCAGTAAAAATTTGGGCAGAGTAAGCCCCACATAGCGGGCGTCCTCAGACTCGCGGAAAGAACGCCACTTGGTGTACTGCGGCATCTCGAAGATGGAATGGAGATCCTTAAGATTTGGCAGCTGATCCCAGGAGCTTATGCCAAAAAAGTCTTTTCCCGCAGCCGCGATAAAGGGCGAGTGGGCCATGGCCGCAACCGAGGCCACATACTGGAGCAAGGAAATATCCTGCGGCTTTGGGCCAAATTCGTAGTTCGCGATGATCGCACCGACTGGTTTTCCGCCGAACTGTCCGTATTCTGCCGTGTACACGAGCTTGTACAAACCAGATTTCACCACTTCCGGCGCATCCTCAAAGTCATCCAAAAGGTCAGACTTAGAGACATTGACAAACTCGACCTTGATGTTCTGGCGGAAATCGGTGTTATCCACGAGGTACTTCATGGACCGCCACGCCGACTCAAGCTGCTGAAAATCGGCGTTGTGCATAATTTCATTGACCTGGGCCGTCAGCTTGCTGTCGATCTGGGCGATCATATCGTCCACAAGAGCCCCGGAAATTTTCTGGGCACCGGAGGTTTCAGCCAACTGCTCAATAAAGGCCTGCAGACCGGCCTTAGTCATCGCATAGCCATCGTCTGTGGGCTTCAGTTTGGACGCCTCGACAATCTCATCCAGCAGATTCCCTTGAGGTTCGGCCGCACTTGCCTGCTGTTCCATTTCGGTCTGGCTCATTCTACTCCCCTATTTTTCAATACCCAAATCCTTGAGAACCTTAGCTCTCGCGTCGGGATCGCCCACCAGTGCCTGCAGTTTCTTGCGAAAATCAGGAACATTGGAGAGCGGGCCCTTCAGAGCTTTGAGCGCCTCGCGCAACACCATCATTTTTGCGAGTTCCGGCACATTTTTCACGATGGCGTCTGGCTCAAAATCTTTGAGAGTCTCAAACTTAAGATCCACGGTCATCTGCGCATCTGGTTCGCTTGAAAGCTTATTGGCCACATTTGCCTTGACGCCCAGACCTTGAGCTTTCATAACATCATTGAAATTGTCCTTATCGATGTTGACCGGCGCCCGATCTTCCAAAAGACGATCATCCTGTCTGCAGGTGAAGTCACCGAGTACCATGAGTTTGAGCGGCAGCTCCACTTCCTCCTGGGCATTGCCGGTTGCTGGACGATAGACAATATTAACCCGTTCCTTGGGGGCCACGGAGCCTTCCTTAGGCATATGCGAACTCCTTTGCCACGCTTCACGCTGCCTCGCCCTAAAAAGCGCGCCTTGCAGGCTTTTGACGCAGGGCACACGCGCCGCGCGAAATGGTGGATGAACGATGTAAGACAAAAAAAGGGCGCGCGCTCCCAATTTTGTAGAACGAGACAAAAAAACACTGCGCGCAGGCGGCCTTCTCATTTTTTCCGCATAAGAAAAAAAACTGGTCCAAGCAGGCACATCTTCCAATCACAGAGAAAAAACGCGCCCAGATCTTCATTCCCAGAATTGTAAAACAATTATTCAGCTCGCTTCAAAAGTCAAGCAGAACATTCTCTCCAAAATACACTGACAGGAAAGACAAAAGCCCTAAGCGTCTCGAGAGTACTTCTTGTCAGGGCGCAACAGGCCAGAGTGTAGGCGCCCGAGTCTAGGCAAAAAAAAAGCCCCTAAAAACGGGGCTTAAAAAAAGATTTGGCAGCGACCTACTTTCCCACATGACGATATGCAGTATCATCGGCGATGAAGAGCTTAACTTTCGAGTTCGGGATGGAGTCGAGTGTACCCTCTTCTCTCTGGCTGCCAAAATATGTAAATGTATAATTG
>JAFTDR010000246.1 GCA_017454105.1 Desulfovibrionaceae bacterium
AAATGAAAGGCATCGACTAAGGCCACATCGTGCGAGACCATAACAACGGCTGTGCCCACCTGCCGGGCTACCTGCAAAAAGAGATTCATCACAACGCGCGAGAGGTGGGGATCAAGCGCCGCTGTCGGCTCATCGGCAAGAAGCAGGGCCGGGGAAGAGGCGAGCGCGCGGGCGATTGCGGCGCGCTGACGCTCGCCTATTGAGATCGCATCCGGCATGGCGTCCGCTATATGGTCAATGGCAAGTGTGCGCAAAAGCTCATCCACATCCATTCCGGCGCCTTTTCGTCTGCCTTCAAGCGCGGTCAGCTCGACGTTCTCCCACACCGTAAGATACGGCAAAAGTTCACCGGTCTGCAAAACATAGCCCATATGGCGTTTGCGCACCTGCGCCATGACATTGTCCTGGCCCCTCTTCCACAAATCCGCGATGTCCAAGACCTCGTCGGCAAAGTTGGCGGTAAAGGTTGCGCAACAATCAGGCTCTAAGATCATGCCGATAAGATCAAGGGTCGTGCTCTTCCCGCAGCCACTTGGTCCCACAATCGCTATGTGTTCACCGGCTGCAACTGAAAGAGAGCGAATTTCAAGACCAAAGCCCGAGGAGCGCTTGCGCTCCTTTGTGAGATTTTTGATTGTGATGATATTCACGGCAGCATACTCAGCGGAACGCGGTACACCCACTCATTGGCGTCGCTTGATCCAAAGCCTTCCCAGTGGGTATTGTCGCGATCGTATTCTTCATAGCGGCGCACAAGACCCTTTAAGCGCTTAATGAATTCCTCTTTTTCGCCTGTACTCATATTGGTCCAGTCGTCCTGGGTGAGCCCTAAAACACGGCTTTTATAGGGTAGGCCATCTAAAACCTCAAGAAGCACGCCCTTTTGCGCGAGATTGGCCTTGGGATCGCTTGAAAAACTTGAGGGATCCCGGCTCATCTGAGCGGCCGCTGAAATGAGCTGCTCGTAGAAATTGAAGTTTTCGCTGTCCTGGAGAAAGGCCTCCTCAGCCGTTGTGATAATGGTCTTAAGCTGCCTGCGCAGCTGACTTAACTGCATCTTTGTCAAAAGCACGGCGGCATAGACAACTGGGACTGGATCATCCTTCGGATGCTCTTCAAGGGCTGTGAGGTCGGCATCGGCAATCCAGGCGCGCACAACCGATGGAGCGGATGTGCCCTTTTTATTGCCGGCAAACTGGAGCTGCATGGCGTAGCCGCTTATCTCGGCATAGTGGCGGGCAAGTTCCTCAGGACTTGCGTTTTTGGGCGCATCGTGCGTCTTGGGCTTATCCATCTTGATGCCCTTAATCTGATTGACGGCTATTTTGTAGAAGACATCCGCGACTGTTGTGCCGACTTTTTGAAAATGCGGCGCTCCAGCCTGCGGAGTCGGCGCATCTATAGCGAGATAGCAGGAGCGATTGTTGCTGAGTTTTGAGAGTTCGCGGTAGCTTTTTTCCGCATACGGATGATCGCTTTTGCCCTTTGGCGTCTTCACATGCACGGCTGTCAGAAAAATACCGTTCGTCCGCAAATAATCGGCCATGCCTTCGGGGCTCATCCCGGTCTTCGAGCTTGTGTCTGTCCCGGCAAGGGGACCTGCGTCTGTCACAAGAAGAATGATTTTACTGTCAACTGTCTGCCAGGAGAGCGCATCAACCGCTTCCTTCACCCCGGCAAGCGAGTCCTCATCAAAACTGTGCGTCGACGCCTTGCACTCCTCAAGCTGCACAAGGAGCTTTTCGAGTGTATCGCGTTCGGAGACAGAGACAAAATCGCTGATCACCTGGGTATTGTACTCAATTTTCGGGCGAAGCTTTGGATTGCTGCGAAAGGCGACAACGGCAAAGGCTATTTTGTCCTTGGCCGGGGAATTCTGTATGCGATCAAAAATTGTGCGGATAATTTCTTTTGTCTGGTCAATATAGGGTTTCATAGAGATCGTTGTATCAACAACAAAGGCTATGCCGGTGCGCATGCCGCCAAAGCCATTTTCTTCTCCTGCCCCCTTTGTGGCGGGCCTCTCACTGGTCTGTTCGCTCGCAGCCATTTTTGACGTACCCCCCGGAACACTGGGAGCACTGGAAGCACCGGGTACACCAGGATCCAGGCAGGCCACTTGCAAGAGCTGCATGCCCTTGGCCTCGTCCTTAAACTGCGTGTCAATGCTCAGCACAGGGAGAAGGTAGAAGTCTTTCTGCGAAATTTGCCCATCCTTCTCCAGAGGCTCTGTCGCGATCACAGGACAATCCGAGGGTATCCGGGCATTCTTTGTGTTGAACAAGGTCACATACTGTTCCACTGTGTCCTTGATGCTTTGGGCTGCGCAGAGATCTTCCAAATCCTTGTGGCTTTTGAAAAAAAGCACAGGCTCTCGGCCCATTTGATCGGTAAAGACCATGGTGATTGCCTGCGGCCACTCTGTCGCCTCGTCTCCCTTAAGCCAACCCTCTGGCCCTCTTGTTGAGACACCAACCTGGAGCATCCCCTCCTTGCGCGCATAGACATAAAAGGACGTGAAGGTCCGCGGCTTGCGTACGGTCCTCTGCCCCATAGAATCGGCGTAGAGGACGGCTCCGGGATTGGAGACAACGCGCTGGAAGACTGTGCGTTTACCCTCCTGCACAAGGGGCTCAGCCGCATCGCAAGGAAAGACAAAAGAAAAGACTGGACAGAGCAGGAATACCAAGATCACAAGAGTACGCGGGCCTATGCCCCATACCTGCACGTTCATCATACCTCCAAACAATCTCGACAGACGGGAGCCTGCTGCACAGTTGCGCAGCAGGCTCCCGTCTTTTGTGTGATTCACGTGGACGCCGCACAGGCTCACTGCTACGGCAGCATGCTCAGAGGAACACGGTACACCCACTCATTGGGATTTGCGGATCCAAATCCTTCCCAATGGCTGTTGTCGCGATCGTATTCTTCATAGCGCCGGACAAGGCCCTTTAAGCGCTTAATGAACTCCTCTTTTTCGCCCGTACTCATATTGGTCCAGTCGTCCTGGGTGAGCCCCAAGATGCGGCTTTTGTAGGGAAGGCCATCCAAAACTTCAAGAAGCACGCCCTTCTGCGCGAGATTGGCCTTGGGATCGCTTGAAAAACTTGAGGGATCCCGGCTCATCTGAGCGGCCGCCGAGATGAGCTGCTCGTAGAAATTGAAGTTTTCGCTGTCCTGGAGAAAGGCTTCTTCGGCAGTTGCGATAATGGTCTTAAGCTGTCTGCGCAGCTGGCTTAACTGCA
>JAFTDR010000022.1 GCA_017454105.1 Desulfovibrionaceae bacterium
AAGGCTCCATAACATTATACCGCCCGAGGCTTCGCACATGAACATTACTGCCATGCACGCTCGGTTTGTTTCTAATTAGGCGGCTCACCTAACTAGGAGGTTGTTGCAACCACATGAGACATACGCCCTCGTGGCGCACTATGAATAAATATAGACCAGAAATATACACTATCTAGGATAGTGCGAGATTCTACAGTTGACTAAAGCGGAAGCTTTTTTCCGCTGCAAGTCAGTAACCAATGTGTTCCAGATTCAAGAATACTACGCAAGGCGAAAATCCACTTAAAGGCATTACGGACATTGCAGGGTAATCAATTACAACCAGCACTCCGACAAAAATAGTCTGGACAGAGAGTATCTGCTCACAGGGGGACGGTGGAAAGCGTCTTTCAGCCGACTTAGGGCCATCTCTTCGATAGTCAAATGAGATCTTTGCTGGCAATGCGCAATTTGATGAGGTACAAAGCCCGCTAGAACCGTTGACCCGTGAGCGGATGCGACAGAGAGGGTTGAAACAGTATGCTTGGAGAAACTATAGAAAAGATTATTGCTAAGAACATAGAAGAGGCTCGATCAGAAGGGTATACAATAGGGAGGCGAGAAGAGAGGCAAAAAGTAGCGAGAAATATGCTTAAAAAAGGATGGACAATAGAATTTATTTCAAGCGTAACTGAAATTCCAATGTCAGATCTTGAAAAAATGCAATCGCAACTGACATAAACAAAATAGGAGACAATCATAACAGGATTAGACTTTTATTTCTTTTTATCTAATGATCTAAAGCAGAAAAAACTAAAATTTGCATAGAAATATACAAGCTCTGTGAAAGTGAGATTCTACAGTTGACTGAAGCGAAAGATTTTTTTCCGTTGCAAGTTAGTAACCAATGTGTTCCAGATTCAAGAAGACTACGCAAGGCGAAAATCTCCTTAAAGGGCAAGCATTACGGGCATTTCGCATGGGTAGTCAATTACAACCAGCACTCCAACAAAAATAGCTGGACAGAGAGAGTTGAAACAGTATGCTTGGAGAAACTATAGAAAAGATTATTGCTAAGGACAGAGAAGAGGCTCGATCAGAATGGTTTGCAATAGGGAGGCGAGAAGGAAGGCAAGAAGTAGCGAGAAATATGCTTAAAAAAGGATGGGCAATAGAATTTATTTCAAGTGCAACTAAAATTCCAATGTCAGAGCTTGAAGAAATGCAATCACAACTCCATAAATAAAATAGGAGTAAGTTTAGTTTTTTTATTTATTTTTATCTAATACCCTATAGCAAAAAAACTAAAACTTGCATAGAAATATATACGCTCTGGGGAAGTGCGAGATTCTAGCATTGACTAAAGCGGAAGATCTTTTCCGTTGCGAGTATACAGTACGCAAAGTGTTTCAGATTCAAGACAAGGTCCGCAAGGCGAAACTCCGCTTTACGGGCCAAGCATCATGAGACTGGTTACGATTTAGATGGCTTTATAGTTCTCCAATCGTTTCATTGTCAAAAAACACAGCTCACGCGGGGCTACTCTGCAATTTAGGCCAGGAAAATCGACTTTTACTTGGGCCAGTGGAGTTAAACATACGAGTCTCAGTGCTGACTTTCCGTTCGCAACAATGTCAATTTGTTTCTGGCAGGAATATAACGGTGCACATGGGCGGATACGGAGAGGCGAGAAGCTTGCAGAGAGCATATAGGTTGGAAAAGAAATGCCACTTGGGACTTTCCGCTCGCAAATTGTCCATCTCGCAACAGTACTTGATATGCAAGATTTGCGGAAGTACGGAAAACCGACGGGCTGTACCCGACTCTGCTTTGTGTGCCACAAAAGCCTTTGACCAAAAGTTCGGGGGGCACAATTGATGAGGAGTGCCCCCCAGGGAAAAAAAGGCAGAGGAGTCTTAAGACCTTCCGCGTATGGACTTGGCAAAGCGCACGCAGAGCAATGGCACAACAAAGATTGTGAACACAGTCGAAGAACAGGCACCGAAAATGAGGGAAATGCTTAAACCGCCAAAGACGGGATCTTTGACCATTATCAGCGATCCGAGGCTTATGGCCAGGGTTGTTAAGAGAATGGGCTTAAGGCGGATACTCCCAGCTTCCAGGGCTGCCAGGCGCATGGGTCTGCCTGAAGAGAGAATCTCGCGGGTAAAATCGATAATTAAGAGAGAATTGCGCACACAGACTCCCGAGAGCGCAATAATGCCGATGATCGAGGCCGCTGAAAAATCCATACCCAAGAGCCAGTGTCCAGGCAATATCCCTATGAGTCCCAGCGGAACAGCTGTCATGGCGAGTACAGGCACAAGATAGGAGTGATAATAGGCCACAAGCAATAAAAAGACGACGGCCAGCGCGGCTCCGAGGGCAATTCCCAGATCGCGGTAAATATCAAGCATCAAGCGCATTTCTCCTCCCCAAAGCAAAAGATAGCCATCCACAGTTGTGGGTGCCTGCTCAAGGAGAGTGAGATTGCCTGTGCGCAATGTTCTGCCATCTGGCGTTGAGAGACCTTGAAGTCTTTGATTTAAATCAAGAACTGCGTATGTCTGAGCGGAATTGCTCAACTCCCCTCCGATATAGGAGACAAGCTCGCAGTTTTTGGAATACTTTGGCCTCTCCTTAGTGCCCACAGAGACGCGCACAAGGGACGAGAGAGGAATCGAAATCCCCTGACTATTGCGCAAGGTCAGCCGATCCAAAAACACAGGATTCGGCTCAGACGATCGTGGCACAGCGATACGCACAGGTATAGACTCCCGCTCTCCTGCCCTGTGCAGACGCCCTGATAGTCTTCCGCCATAGACCCATTGCAGAGTTTCCACAACGGCCGCTTCGGATATGCCTGAAAGAGCCGCCATAGTTTTATCTGTTTGCAGACGACATTCAGGCACATCCACAGGCTCGGTAGTCGAAATATCCACCATGTCATAGGTTTCTTTGAAGGCCGCCTCAACCTTGGAGGCAAGTTCTCTGAGTCCTGCGGCATCTGGCCCGTAGAGTTCAGCACTGACGGTTGCCTGCATGGGAGGTCCTGGCGGATCTTCCACCATGCGCAGACGCGCTCCTGGATAGTGCTGAACAATAGTCATGACCTTAGGCCGCAGTTCTCTTACTATATCGATGGAAGACGGTGTACGCAAACTCTTATTGATCAAATTGACCCGAATTTCAGCCACATGCGATCCTTCGAGCATTGCCGTTCCTTGCAGCATGCTTGAAAAATCCATAACGCCAGTGTACCCAACCCAACTCTCATAGTCTGTGACATAGGCATTCTGAGCCAAAACTCTACCAATCTCACGCACGCATTTATCGGTCTGTTCGATAGGCGTATCCTCTGGCATAGAAAGAACCATGGCGAAGGTATTGCAATTGTTCTTGGGCAAAAAGCCCATAGCAACACCAAAAGGCGAAAGAGCGTTGCCAACACCATCTGGCCGCACAAATTGCCAAGCGCCCATCATAAGAGACAAGGCAAGCAAAAGCACAATGCCTAAACCAAAAGTCCTTTGCCTGGCAGAACTTGCGAAAAGAAAGAGCAAGATTCTCTCGTACACAGATTGCAGACGGCTTCTTCTGACAGGCCCAGAAGTCACTGTCCTAGCCATGGGGACAGTACGCCGTGCCATCCAGGGCACGACTATGTAGGCCACAAGCAAGGAGAAAATCATGCAGAGAGGCAGGTTAAAGGCCAAGGGGTAGAAATAGTCGCCTGGCATACCAGTCACAAGAAAGAGTGAGGCAAAAACCAGCATGATCGCAAAGGTTGCAAGATTGGTGGCATTGCCAATCTCATTGGTGGCAGAGATGGCTACTTGCGACTTATCCTGAGAAAAAGGCCTTGTATAATGACGGTGGATATTTTCGAGCACAACTATTGCCGCATCGACCAATAGGCCCATAGCGATAATCAAAGCAAAAAGCGTGATGCGGTTTATGCTCACACCGCCAAAGAAACCAGCTCCTAAGGTGAGAGAAAAAATAATGGGTACTGTGGCCATGACCACACAGGCATCACGAAAACCCAAGAGCGGTACAAGCACAACGCCCACAGAAACAATGGCAATAAGCAAATGGCTTAGGAGAAGATTGACTGCCTGATCGGCCTTCGCGCCATCGTCGCGCGAAATCACAACAAGGACATCTTTGGGAAGCATGGTCTTTTGCATGAGGCTGAGTCGCTTTTGCACATCTGCAGATACTGAGACCGCATCAGCCCCCTTCTTCTTGCTGACAGCCACACTGACCTGCGGCAGCTCACCTGGGTAGTGCGCGAAACGCTCATCAGCGCGTCCAAAACCAAGACGGCTGACCCGAGTACGTTCCTCACGCGGAATACCCAGGCTAATTGTTGCTACATCCCGCAAAAAGACAGGCCGACCTTCGTAGACCCCAACAACGACACGCCCGACGTCGTCTGTTGTTTGTAACCACCCATTGACCCACATGCCAAGAATTCTTCCGGCCTCCACAGTATCTTCAAGAAAGGCCGACTGATTGGTCAAGTGTACTGCGCTTGCAATCTGATCACAGCTGATGGCATAGGCATAAAGACGTACGGGATCAATGTCGATGCGCAGCTCTCGCCTCTGCCCACCCCTAATTTCAACCGCTGAGACACCATCCACACTCGAAAGCTTTTCTGCAAGGCGCTCGGCCAAAATGACCAGTTCATTTTCAGCAAGCTGATGAGAAGCCAATGTCGCAACGAAGATCGGAATAGAATCGGTATCAAGCCCTTTGACAATAGGTTGGCCAGCGCCTTCAGGCAAATTTGCTGAAAAAGCCTGCACGCGCTCATAGATGCGGGTCAGAGTGTCCGCTTTGCTCTCACCACATTGAAAGAGTACCTGCACCATGCCTAGATTAGCCAAGGCTTTGCCCTTGGTGTAGTCAACACCGAGCATGCCGTGCAAGAGCCCTTCAAGGGGTGTAACTATAAGATTTTGCACCTCGTCTGGAGAAGCACCAAGGAGAGGCACGGAGATGAGCGCACCAGAGACTTGAATTTGCGGGGTCTCTTCCCTTGGGGTTAGCGCAAGAGCGATGATTCCTAAAGCCAGGGACGCTACGATGATCACACTTGTCAGGCGGGATTCAATGAAAGCGCGTGCGAGAAGACCTGCAGCATTGAGTTTAGTCGCCATACTCTCTCTTCTCTGCAAGCATAAGTCCATCCCTAAGTCCCACTCCTCCCAAAACCACACGCTCTCCTTCACTGAGTCCGGCCATAATTTCTGTTAATTGACCTTGCTTTCTCCCTAAGCGTAGCCAACGAAAAGCCACACGCTGTGTTTCATCCACCACATAGACGCCAAGCAAACCTCCCCGTTCAACCAAGGCCTTGTTCGGCAAGGCCAAGACAGGAGAGTTGCCTAAAATCACTCTGGCCCTGCCATACATCCCAGCGACAAGGCTTGGATTGTCTTCCACAGCGACATTGACTTCAAAACTTCTGCTTTTTGCGTCAACGGCTGGGATGATGCTGCGAATTTTCCCATGCACGCTTTCTCCAGGTAAAGCGGCAAATTGCAGAATGACCTTTGAGTTGAGTCCAATATCCTTAAGGCGCTGCTCGGGCAGGTAAAAGCGAAAGAGCAAATTTCTGGTGGAATCAAGAGTTAAGAGAGCCTCGCCCGGTACGGCCATATCCCCTGCATTCTTATGCTTGGCCAAAACCACGCAATCCAAGGGACTGACAATGCTCGAATAGGATTTTTCTGCGAGGCTAGCTGAAAGGGCGGCCTTCGCCTGATCATAGTCGGCTTTGGCGCTTTTCAAACGCACTTGCAATTTATACAGTTTATCTCTGGGGTAGGCTCCTTTTTGCACAAGTGGCGTGTAGTAGGCAACGTCCCGCTCAGCATCTTTAACTGCAATGCGGCTCGCCTCAAGGGATGCGCGCTGCTGGGAGATGGCCGCATCTACAGAACGAGAATCCATGATCACAAGCGGCTGCCCTTTCTGTACGGATTCGCCTTCACGCACAAGGACTTCGGCAATAAAGCCGGAAATTCTTGTCTTAAGCACAACTCGTTCATCACTCACAAGAAAGCCGGGCTCCTCGCAGGTCAGATCAAAGGGTACAAGACGAGCTTTGGCTGTGGGCAGCGCCGCCACTTTTGCCTCGGAAACTGCCACATCCTGCACTGACTTGCCAAAAAAGCTTTTGGCTCCAAAAGCAAGCAATACGGCCACAAGAGCCAGACCAAGCCAACGTCGATTCAAAGACATGGGGTACCTCGAGATGCTGGATCAAAAAACGTGCTACGCTTCAGAATTTGCCTCTGGGATTGTCAAGGCAGCCAGAATACGAGACGTTATGGTCTCACTATCAGTCACATATGAGCCATCCCTGTGCAAAATAGAAAAAATTTGGCTCATATGGACATAACCAATAATGCTGCTGACCAACATATCAAGCATATTTGTAACCACACGGCTATCAAACAACTGCGCAAGACTATCAGCAATTTTGTCGTAGATTGGACGCAAGGCATTTTCAACCAAAAAAACTGTTCTCTCGTGACAATCCGAAGACAATTCCCTAAACATCAGTCGAGTAAAGACCGTATCGTTGAGCAGAAAGGCAATGATATTGCAAACCAGCTGACGGAGATAGCTTTTGGGACTCTCTCCCTTGGTCGGCAATTCGAGGACGCCTTGAATGCGTGCAAAGACACCGAGCAAAATTTCTCGATAGAGTGCCTCCTTGTCTGCGAAGTGATGGTACAAATTGGCTGGCGTCATCTGCAAAACTTTACCCAGATCCCGCATGGACACAGCCTCATAACCGCGCTCGGCGAAAAGATTGGCGGCACGAAGCAAAATTTCCTGTTTTTTCGATGTGTTGTGCATAGCACCTCCTAGGCCAATTACTTACCGAACGATCGTTTACATGTCAAGACACTCTGTGCCGTCCGTCCGCATGGCGTACTCGTGCTGCAAAGCCAGTTGTCTCTTGGGAAGTACGACCCATGAGAACGTGGGGCAGTCCGCATACAAGCTGCCGGCCTTCTCGCGGAAACGATTGTGCCCACTCAAAAAAAGATCTGATCGTGCCGGAACTCCTACGTTGCCAAGATGTTTCTTAAGATACACACGAACTTTAGGGAAGCTGTACTAGTCCTTCGGACGCGGAAAATGAAACGACTTTCGAAGGCGCGATACGGTTAATCCGTGCAAACGGGAGGACGCCGAAAACCTCACAACGCGCTATAACGAAGAGCCGATAGCTACACAGGACGTCACAATGATTCATCACGCGGCACAAAGTAGCCACGTGGCTTGCCGACCACGGCTGCGCTTGGAAAAATAGTCCTGGCTCACCCAAGTTCGTGTGTATCTTGTACGCTGAACTTTGCCTTACGACGTAGGAAATCCCCACCATCTTTGTATACTCGGACTTAAGAGAAGCCGGTACTAGTACCGCCTTTTCTAAGTCCGTGTTGTAAAAATATGGTCGCCCCCCTACGCTGCAGGGACAGGAGAAAGCATAAGATACACACGAATTTTGCTAAGTGAGTACGAGAGCCTTTTGACCTGCGCGGGATCGGTGGACAGTCAAGGGCGCGTGAGCTTAGAGATCTTTCCCTTGCCGAAGCTTGCGCGGCGCAAAGCAGTTTTTTTGCTGAACCACCCAAGGCACACAACGATGAGATGCCGAAGAGGGGCGCTCTCTGCCCATAACGTTTTTACCCACTATACTCGCGACGGAAAAGCTCTTCCGCTTTCGTCCGCGCAGCGGAGGAACCTCGCAGTTCCTCCGAGGTTGAGAGGTAAGATTTCACCCGTTGCGAGCATATCTTGACAATGGAGGACTCCCCCAACCATCTTTGTACACACTGACTTAGAAAAGTCCGTACTTGAGAGGAGGCTCAGTGACCAGAAGTTTGTTACGCCCCCGTGTAGCTATACTCGCGTTTGTCCCAACCAACAGAAGCTCGGAAGGAGGATTTCACAAGTCGCCAGTAGAACTGGTCAGGCGGAGGTAAAAAAGTACGCCTTTTTTTGAAGGGGAAACATTTTTTGAGCTTGACAATAACAAACTCTTAGTGTACGTAGAATGTAAGGTTCCCTCAGAATACATTTTGAGGCATGATCAAGCCGCACTGCGTGAAAAGATTGGCTCTCTCGTTTCTGCATCCCCCAACGAGACGCTTGCGACATATCTTCAGCACGGCTCCAACAGATACTGTACTGACTCTTTTGAGGATCTCGGCAAATGGCCTGGCTATTGATAGACTCAAACGAAAAAAACTTCCGCCGCGTTTTCGCGGACGCGGCACGAGAGTACAAAGCACGCGAACTCAAAAGAGCTGCGACGGAACGCGCGCGACAGCACTCTTCGTTACAGCGAAAGTCAGAATACGGAGCCTCTGCAACCAATGACTCTATGCTTTTAGGAAAACGCAACCACACATGGCGCGACAACCATAGGTACAATTGCACATGAAAAACAAAAAATCTTCCAAAAAAAAGAAGGGTCAAAAAGGACCGAAATGGCAGGACGCGTCGTACAAAACCCTGTACACCTTTCCGGAGATAGTCTCTGACCTGCTTACAGGCTTCATTCCGGCTGAAGTGATAGGCCAAATAGACACAGCCACGCTCAAAAGGGAACCTGACACGTTCATCAACAAGTACCTTTCCGAGCGGAGAGAGGACAGAATCTGGTCTGTCCGTACAACGAAAGAGGATACCTTGTTCCTCTACTTGTTGTTTGAATTTCAAAGTTCAAACAACAAAAATATGGCTCTGCGCATGCTGGAGTACGCCGCTGTCCACTTGCAGGACATCTACCGCAGGAAGGTTTTCAAACCCGAAGAGAAGCACTGGCCGATCCTGCCGATAGTCCTGTACACTGGAGCAAGTCCGTGGACAGCACCGCTTGAGTGTTCAGAGTGCCGTATCCCAACTTTCCCAAGTCTATTG
>JAFTDR010000247.1 GCA_017454105.1 Desulfovibrionaceae bacterium
TAGCTCATCAAATCGTATCATTGCCGAGACCGCCGAGGCGTTGTGTCTCGTCTCGTCGGTGAGGTAAACCGAGGGTATGCACGTTAGCGGATACTTTTCTGCAACGTATGAGTCCAGAAAGCGGTACGCATTTTGTTTCATGCATCCTATACCCTTTAGGATTACTGGAAACGAATCGTCAAAAAAAGGGGGATTTTTCTTGGCCCGCATAGTTATGCCGAAGAGTTTTCTCTTTTGCAAGGAAAAATGACGTTGCGGGTGGCGGAAGACTGTCGTCGTTTCACGGAGCAGAAAGATCGTAAAAATGCATTGTCCCGGTCGGGAAGGGCAAGATTGCTCGCATACGCTAGTGTTCACGAAGAAAATCGTTTGTCTCGTGAGTATATATGGAAGAAGCCAAAGCTCGAACTTCCCTGAAAGAGAGTGTCTTCGCGAATCAAGAAAAAAAAGATTTTTTTTGCATATCTGATCATGGGTCAAAGAAACTTCGCGAGTTTCGCCGTATGTCATAGCTCATCAAATCGTATCATTGCCGGCAAATACTTCCGAAGTGTTGTGCATCGTCTCGCCGATGGGGTATACCCAGCTGCATAATGATTTTTCCTGGGCAACCTAAGGAAAGCAGCCTCAACTGGTAGCGCAGGGCTAACTGTGTCGCGGGAAGAATCATTGCGACGCCGAGTATAAGCCGAGGGTATGCACTCGTTAGCGGATACTTTTCTGCAACGTGTACTCAGCCGCATAATGATTTTCCCGGCCAAAAGAAAAAGACCTCAATTGGCAGGCGCCCACAGAGCTAACTTAGTGTCGCGGGAAGATTCATTGTGACGCCGAGTATATCAGCCAAGAAAGCGGTACGCGCTTTGTTTCTTGTATCCTGTACCCTGCGCAAGGACGGGAACGAATCGTCGAAAAAAAGGGGGGGCGGCCTGCGCATATTTACGGGAGAACTCTTTTTTTATAAGACATTGGGGACAGAGACGCTGCGAGGTGTACTGCCTGCTTTTTCACTGAGTGGCTCTTGCTCTGCAAACTGATGATTTGAGCGCAGTGACTACTGACGCTATACTCTTTTAACGGAAAATGATTCCTGATAGTTTTTTTCCTGAACAGTCAGAGAAGATTGAAAATGATCTTCAATAATTTTTTTGGCGTTAATTACAGTTCAAGGAGTCGATTGCTATTGCTTCGACAAAACTTCATGATCGATCCCGAGGGAACAGCTTTGTCAAATAGGCATTTTGTAATCAAGCGTTCGAATGGCACTCCTTGTCTTTTGCCCATATGATTTTTTCTTCCAGCGGAGAGTCCGTGTAGCCATGGCAGAAAAAAAGTGAGCCGACATGGAGTGCCGGGAGTGCCGGGCAGTCCTATGTGGGGCCGCAGTCAATGATTGGGATTCGTAGACGACAATAGTGGTGTATGCCGCAAAAGTCGCCCTCGGCATTACATTTGCGAGAAAATCAGATAAGCGCCAAAGAAGAATGCTAATGAAGAGTGAATAAAGCAAGAAAATTTGAAGCGTGCTGGATTGGATGACGGGATGCTCGGGAAAAAAGGGCTGAGGAGGGAGTGTACTGTGGAGGAAAAAAAGGAGGGACCACATGCAATTTTGGAAGAGCAATGCAGTTGAGGGGATTGCTTGGTGATGCGCACGTTCCTGCAAAAGGAAATGGCTGATAGGCTTTGCTGTACTCTTATGCTTAAGTCAGAAAAAAAATGTGTCTATACGATGTCTGAGATTTACGAACAGTGCGGATTCGTGTATCCGCTCACGGGTAGACGCTCGAGTGTGTTCTTCGGCGGTCTCTGCGGATATACTGCGGTCAGAAAAAAAGTTGCCACTTTGATTTGAAAATACCTGATCGCAAAAATGTCAGTTTGTTCTGGCTGGAGTATAATGGCGCAATTTGAAGTGCTTACACCCCGCGTACGTACTGTGTCTCATCGTTAACCTGTGAGCGGAAACTTTTTTTTAATTTTTCGCGAATAGTCTCTTGTATTTTGCTTGGAAAGTGTGTAGGCGTACCTACCGACCTTTTCACGAGAAACTCCTGTTTCTGCCCTTAGGTCTGTGCCACGCGCAGGCCGCCCTTCACTCAAGGGTGGCCTGCTTCGGAAAAAAGCTATACTCGCGACGTTACTTGAAGTGCAAGGACGAAAGCGGACGGTCTCGCCGCGAGTATAAAAAAAACGCGGGCTTTCCTGTCAGAATTTGGGGTCGCGCAGGTGTTGGGAAGCTTGTACTCGGCGTCACAATGATTCTTCCCATGCCGGTTGCGAGGGAAAAACATTATGCGGCCGGGATATCTTCTACTCGCCAGAAAAAACGTGACTATGCCAGATGTATACGGTTCCTAGAACACGGGGCTTCGTAGCCAAACTGGTTGCGGCTTTATTTCTGCCTGCAGCTTATACTCGGCATCACAATGGTTCTTCCCATGCCGACTCTTTTTGGCCGATCGTCATCGCCTGTCGGAGTACAATCATCATGCGGCCGGGTATACATTTCCGGCATCTCGTTGAGCTTTAGCGACAGAAAGGCCTATTTACTGGACTTTTCGATCGTGAGTAGGAAGATTCAGAAGGAATGCGGCCGGGTTACTTCCGCCGACCTGTGAGTGCTATTATTGTTTTTCGGTGAATTCGATATAACGGTTTGTTTCCCACGTGAGAAGGATGACAAAGAGCGCCGCCACAAGGCCTATGGCTGGACTCCAGAGAGGCGGGGCTGAAAGGGAGAGCCGCATAAGGAGTGTTCCCATGACAAAGCCAGAGTTGCGGAAGACGGCGTAGTAGCCTGTCATGTAGCATTGTGACACAAGAACCACAGCAATGTCGGCAAAAATAAGAATGGTGTAGATGGTTTCGAAGAAGCTTTTTGAGAGTGTCGTTTGATCCGCCAGCAGATCGTCCACACCGACAATAATGAAGAGGATAAGCAGGACAAAGGCAATAACTTTTTTTGCCATGATATAGTGTCGCCGTTCCTCATGATCTATGATGAAATGCTTTTTACAGGCTATGCGTCTGTAGATGCCGAGGCAGAGAAAAACAGCGACTGCGCCAAGAGCGGAGACAATGATGGTTGTGAGGGAATCAATGTTCTCCATCGAGATGCGCACAGGCTCTTCAAGTGCGGTGAGTTCCTTAAAGGCATTGCGGAGAAGAATAAGGGTCAAAATTTCAAACTGCTTTGCAATTGCCGTTGAGATGGAAGAGGGGATAATAAAGATAAGACTCACAAGCTCCATGATAAGAATGAGAGTAAAAGCCAAGTGGATTGAGGCGAAATGGCTGTGGGGCGGATGGGGGAGTTTGTCCAGAAGGATGGCCGGGTAGAGGCCAGCGTTGTTCAGTCCTATTGCACAGAGCGATACGAGATAGATAAGAAAAAGGAGCAGCCCCAGGGTGCGTTGAGTTCCTCTTTTTTCCCACGTGTGCGCCAGGTAATCAAAGAAAACAATGAATTTTTCAAGAATCATAGATACTCCGAAGAGGATAGGAGTGAATGGCGCACCATTTCCCGCAGCGGCGCGCGTGAACGCAAAGAGAAGGCGTGAGGAGAGTTAGGGGAGGAGAATCAGAAGATGTGTCAATCGTATGCGGGAACTCTGCATTCGTCCGCGATTGTTTTGACACTTCGTTAGTCAAACTGCGGCCATCCGTCCCGCCAACAGGACGAAAAAAGAGGGGCAACCATTTGGGTTAGGTTTTTTTTGGATACGCACTGTACGTCCGCTTTGAGAGTCCATGGTTTTGCGGGCTTGTTGTCCGAAATTTTCCCGCGTGTACGGATTACTATGTATCGGTCAAGCTCGGGGAGCCCCAAAGAACCAAGCTTTTCAGTTGCTCATGGCATTCTTGCTTCCTTTGTGCAGTCACTGACTACGGAGGCAGATGAAGGTCCGCGTCCACTGTTGAACGATAGTATTGTAATCCGTACACGCGGAAATTTTCAGATATATACCCGGCCCATACTGCTTTCCTGCGACAGCCAAAGAATATCGGCCAAAATTGGTTGGCACCCGCAGGGCTCACTTCCTCTCGCTGAATCACTGTGATACCGAACGGCATCAAACGAAGCCTATAGCAATCGGCGAGAAGAATCAGTATGCTGCCCAAGCAGAACCCCAGCTTTGTGGGAAGTTTTTCTCGAGCCTGAGTATACAATGGGAAGATCACCAATGCTTTCCCTTTTTTCTGTGTACAGGCGCGTGTCTTTCTTGCACTGACTATTCGCCGGACCCGCGCTGGGCTTTGGGCGCAGCTTCCTCTCTCTTGCCTTCAGGTTCAAAAGGGCGCAATCAGGCTTTCCGCAGACAGTACTCTGTGCCGATGCAGGTCGCTCTTTTGGGGCTTGCGTGGGAAAACAGTATGCGGACGCTGCAAAAAGTTCTATACTGCGGTCTGTGAGCTAAGAATCTGTATGGTTGTGAAATCCCAGACCAATCCTGTATACTCTGGTCAGAGAATCTCCTCCATTTGACGCGGTCGCTTTTTTTCTTGCGCAAGTACATTTCGAGCCGAAGTAAAAAAGCCCTTCGATACGCGCGAGAGTATGGGATGACTTAGGCTGCAGGACGCGCAATCCGGCAACGTCCTACAACATCCTAACACCACTTTCCAAGCTTTTGACTTTTAGCTCTGGCATGTATTTTGCATATAGGCACCCCTCTAGATAAATATCCGAATTTTTCACCTTCTTCTCTCGACCTTTTCATGCACCTATGGAAGTATAGCTCAACACATCATTATAAGCTAGAAACCGCAGGAGCATGTCA
>JAFTDR010000248.1 GCA_017454105.1 Desulfovibrionaceae bacterium
CGCGTCCCTGCCCTACCCCCCTTGATCTATAACGGATCAATTATCCTCTCGGGCTTGGCCCTCCCTCTCTTTGTCTCCCTGGCAGAGGGGCAGGGCTACCAGGAGGCAAGCGCCCATGTTGGCATGGTTGGCTATTGCGCCGGGGTGACGATCGGGGCCTTCCTCGGGGCCTTTCTTCTCCCTGTCCTAACCGCCAAAATACGGGGCTTCCGCCCGCGTTTCACACACCCTCTCATGAAGCCCTTCTGCCTCGTAGCCCTCCCGCTCATGCTTGGCCAGACAATCATTATGCTTGATGAGCAGCTACTCAGAATCTTTGGCAGCCTGCTCTCCGAGGGCTCTGTCAGTCTCCTCACCTACGCGCGGCGCATAAGTCAGGTGCCTGTCGGCCTTGTGGGGCAGGCAGCGGCTGTTGCCTCCTATCCTTTTCTTGTTCGTCTTGTGACAGAAGGAGACACAGCCGCCATGCGGGACACAGTAACAGGCGCGCTCCGCACAACGCTTTGCCTAAGCATACCCTGCGCGGCCTATCTCGCTGCCACAGCATGGTCTGTCATAACGCTGCTTTTTTATGGAGGACGCTTCGGCATGGCCGAGTGCGTGGCGAGTGTCCCAATTCTGCGCATCCTCCTCGCAGGCGTCCCCGTCCTGATCTTCTACATGATTCTCGCCCGCGCCTACTACGCCCATGAAAACACTCTCACCCCGGCCCTCACTGGCACGCTCTGCACACTCCTTGCTCTGCCCGTCTACTGGTATGTGAGCCAGTACGGAAGCCCAGCTGGACTTGCCTTGACAAGTGTCTGCGCAATCACCGTCTACGTTCTCTGGCTTTTTGTGCTGTGGAACAGACGCTATACAAAACTATCCGGCCTTATGCTCCATGCGGTACGCGTCCTAGCCTGCACGATCCCAGCGGCTCTTCTCGCCTGGTTCGCGCACGCCTACCTTGCGGAAAACGCGGGCTTCCATCCCGTCATAACCGCCCTTCTCTGCCAGGCGGTAGCTTCAGTCCTCTTCCTTCTCGCGTTCCTTACCCTGGCCGGCATCCTTCTGCCAGATCAGGTTGCGCGCCTGCGCGCAAAGCTTAGCGGCTTAAAACGGTCTCGGAAACGAACGGAGCCATGAAAAATCCTGAACCCAACAGAATGCGAGCAAAAGACAAAGACAGACAAGAAAAACATATTCACCGAGGCTGCCCGTCTTCACGATGGGGGCAGCAATAGTCAACCCTGAAAAAGGGAGAACAGGGACACCGCGTGGGGTCAGCATGTCAAGGGCAACGTGCAGAAAGCCCCCGAGACCGAGACCGTAGGCGGATTCCCTAAGATAGGGAAGAATGTTCGGTGAATGAGCAGTGTCAAGGGACAGCTCCCTGCATATCTCGTCAATCGGCCCCCAAGCAGCTGCAAAAAGAAGGAGCCAGAGAAGAAACCAGTGGCTAATCCCTCGGTGGATACGCGCAAAAACCGCTTGGCGATCCCTTCTGCCAAGGGAAAGAAGTCCTGCCGCTCGCTGGTCAAAAATATCTGGAAGCAGGGAGCCCGCCCACGCGGCGGCAATCCCAACAGGGGAGAGATGAAGCAAAAAAGCGATCCCGACCCCACACGCCTGATGCGTACGCCATTTCATAAAATTCCTTAGCGCTTCTCCACACCTCTAGGGGGTGTAGAGAAGCGCATTCTTACATTTGTATCCAACCTGAACAATGTCGTATGACTTTCGCCTTTGAATAAGGACAAGATCGTTCTTTTCCATTAGGCGAAATGTTCTTTGGTAATAACACAATTGTTTTTCCAAGATTGCGCATTCCTTTAATTAAATATTTCTTGTCCACAGCCGCTCACGCGGTCTACGGCGGAATGTACGATTTGTGCAGTTTTTCCTGCTATCTTTAAAAGTAGAATGTGAAAATCGCCACCTATGACACAATTTGAAGAACTATAAACCCTGCAGTACTGTTTACCCGTGAGCGGATCCATTTTAATGAAAATTCTTTTAAATCATTGACAAATAAATATATCAGTTTATTTATTTTTCGTGCAGCATCTAGATCGTTAAGTGCAATATATTCAATTAATTTGTAGTGATCTATCTCAGCATTTTCAGTCTACTCAATCTTATTCATAATTATTTTTTTTGTATCCGCTCACGGGTGTCCGGTGAAATGCGCGATTTATGCAAGCTTTTCTGGTATCTCTAATGGTAGAATGCGGACTTTGTCACCTCTGATACAATTTGAAGAACTATAAACGCTGCATAGTACCGTTTACCCGTGAGCGGATCCTTTGTTAGCACGCATATTCTTCGATCTTTTCAACCGACAGACCCGTCAGTTCGTGAATTTCTGCTTTAGAATATTTTTTACTCAGCAAGTTTTGAACTATCACCTTGCTTTCTTTCCTGCCTTCTTCTAGCCCTTCCTTCCAACCTTCCTTCCTGCCTTCTTCTAACCCATCCTTCCAGCCTTCTTCACGAGCTACTCTCTTTTCTGACTCTTCTGTCATTTTATCTATTTCAGCTTTTATATAAGCGACTCTGTTTTCAGACTTTAAAAAGAAATCTTTTGTCGCATTTGCAGCCTGCATTAACATAGGATCACTCCTTATCAATTCTTTACGCTCTACTTTTTTCAAAGAGTTACAAAAGAAGGCAGTCCATTTGGACAATTTAGACATTTTACTAGTTTTTCTCAAAACATCTCGATTTAAACGTCTCCACGCTCTTATATTAATAAAATGCATTTCTGTTAAATTCTTTACTACTACATCTTTTAGATTAGACAAAAATAGACACTCATGGTATTCTTCAGTCCATTGAAAGTCAGGTAAATCAAAATTTATAAAATGAATCCCGACAGTTCTATTTAACTTCGAAAAATCCTCACCTTCTTTCAATCGATCAGCCAACCTGATATTATACAAATAAGACCTCTTCAAATAATCAGTAATCTTTCTATCTTGAAATTCAGTGTTAACACCCAAATTGTCGGATGTTTCCACATAAAGATCAACAACTGATGTTTTACTCTTGAAAAAATCTGGATCAATTTCTCTGTCTTTATACGTTATATTTGATATTTGTTCCAATCCCTTATCTTCCAATACAGAGTTAATTAATTCTAGCAAGAGATTAGCTCTTAATTCATTAAATATATTCTTTAAAAGTTTATCGTTGAGGTAGTTTATTACAAACATTTTATCTATTTTCCCGTACGTAGCCTATAATACATACTGTGGTTATATTAATTATGCATGCTCAAAAGACAAAAAAATGAGTATCTGCTCACGGTCCAACTGTGAAAGGCAGTACGTGCGCAGGCTTTGTACTTCTCCCATTGAGTCATTGTCAACAAAGACCACCAAAGCGATTGCCAGATTCACCGTCTCCCTGCGAGCGTATGCAAGAAGGTGGCGAAACCCAGACTGCACAAATCGTGTCATTGTCAACAATGACCGCCGAAGCGTGAGCCTCGTCTGCCGATCGTGAGTGTACTCGTCACAAGATTCTTCCCCTGTACCGAAGTTAACCCACCAGGGCGTCCAATTGAGATCGCTCTTCTTTGTCTCTGAAAAACCATTGAAGCAGGATATGCCAACGTATACTGGTCCCAAGCCAGGAGGTAGTGCGATGTATCACCAGTATACGTCACCACAAAACGCTTTCTTATCAAAAGGCTCTTTCGATTAGTCAACAGCAAAAAGATTGACCACGTATCTACAAGAAGAGCTGATACCGTGAAGGACTTGGTGGATAAATTGCTATTTATCCGCTCACGGGTCAACGGCGAAACGTAGTCAATACGCGGACGCTTTACGGCGTAGCACATCACATCATTGTCGGCAATGTGTGAGCCCTGCCTGTCGTTTGTGCGCTGCCCTAGTCAGTGCAAAACTCGCAAATAGCCAAGCTACGCGGGCGTCGCCGTACACTCGTGAGCGGATACGTTATTTCGTCACAAGTCCTAAGAAGAAGAGAAGCATCTATCGCGGGAACACCGCTATTGTCTTGAATCGTAAAAGGAGAAAATGCACACAGCACAATCTGTACTACGCAGCAAGAAACAATTGTGTACGACACTTGGAAAAAGGGGTACATGCTAGAGAATGTACGTGTTGATAATATCCTCTGCGGTCTTCATCTCTTGCTCTTTTTCCTTCATTTCCACAGTTACCTGCAGAAGCTTCTTCTGCTGCTCCATCATCGAATCAAAGGTGGACAGCAAAAGGTCTCCTAAGACACTCGTTGAATTTTGGACTGCAGCGACCGGTGACATAGCGTACCTCCTTTTATGCTATTCACTAAAGCACAAGGTATTCCATAGCGTTTCGCAAAGAACGCTTCGTAAACTTTGACATCCGTTTCTCTTGTCAGGGGATTACTACCTGTCAGGCTCACGTAATCCTACACAAACCTAAGCAAGCTTGCTGCTTCATCAAGGCAGGTTTCTGCGCACTGAGAGTGAACAGAGCCTTCCTCTCCACAGGCTGTCACCGTGGAACTCACGGCCATATTCCTTACATTGATCGCAGCGTTCACATCACGGTCATGCTGTGTTCCACAATGAGGATCCAAAATCTGACGTTCAGTGGCATAGTACATCTGGCAGGGTGCCGGTCAATGTGGAGGCAAGTCGAAACTCGGACCAGCCCTGATCCAGAATAGAAGTATTCAATCCACATTTTGCCTACATAGTACGCAAAAGATTGCTTCGGCGTACCATCTCAATTTCGTACCTGCACGTCCTCGAATGACACAAGGACGTGTTTTTGCGCGTGCTTTGCCAAGCCAGTATTGCCTTTGCAGTCTCCCGTCTTTTCTAAAACGGTTGAACGGCTCACTCTTTGTTGTGTAGAGCAAATTATGCAATGCCCATATCTGTTCCGATCGGAAATCTCACGTTCAGGGCGAGTGCTGGCACCTGTTTTATACTGGTGACGGGTGAAATCTTCCCTCCCAACACCGAAGGAAGTGCGAGGTTTCGCTGTTGATGAGGACGAAAGGAGTATAGGTGTACAGCATTTCACCCAAGCTCTTTTCGGCGTCTGAAATCTCGTGGGACCAAAAGGAATCTCCCCTTCTGTTCATTTCACAGAAGAAGCCTAGATGCCCACTCACTCTTGGACACATGAAGTATACTCGGCGTCACAATGATTCTTCCCACGCCGACCAATTACGGGTGATCTTCTTTGGCTGTTGAGGGAAAATCATTATGCGACCGGGTATATCAGCCTTGAGAGAGCTAGCCGCAGGCTATGATCGGAGCGAAATGTTACACCAATAGCGCAACAGCATTCGTGTGCTTTCAGAAATCTCACCCCGCACCACACTCGCACAGAATCCCCTCATTGCACATACACGGTGTGGCTAAGAGAATGCTTGTAGTGTAGCAATTCAAGGCCTTGATTGCAAGCGCTCAACCGAACACATTAGGGTGATCACACCTGCCAGCGGGATCAGCAAAAAAAAAAAAGAAAAAGCACGGGCAGAAACTCTTTCCTCGTGTACGCTTAAATTGGCTTGCAACGAGTGACAAGCTTACGCGCATACTGCTTTTCCACAAAAGAGAGAGGACCAAACTGCCGGTCTGCTCTTAGGATAAAGGAGAAAGCGCTCTAGTACTGGCTTACCGAAATACGTGTGTATCTTTTACCCAGAACTATCATGACGATGTAAGGGGCCCGCCACCATCTTTTTTACACACGGACTTTGAAAATCCAGTACTAGTACAGACATCGTCGGTTTGTTGTCGCAACTTCGACCATTCTGCGACAGCCAATGGAGGATATACAGGGCTTTCAAAGCCCTTATCTTCGCACACGTGTGCAATATAATTCTTGAAAATGAACTTTTCTCTCGCAGTTGGCAGTTGTCTCCCCTTATATACTGCGGCCGGGAAAAAAGTTGCCACCCTTGAGCTGCAAACCTGCTTTGTTTACGGAAATCAGACCACTCATGAACACATTTTTTTCTGGCTTAGGTATACCATGCTCTCGCAACAAAAGGGAAAAATGGCAGAAAACGCAGTGCTTGCAAACCTACTTTTTGTGTTAAGCGCGGCATCCCATGCACGTTGATCTGGACACGAGAGAGTATCTTCTCGCTTAGGGCAACAAGCCTCCTAATACTCGACTCTCCCTTGCAAGGGCGTTCTTTTCCCTGTGTGTATACAGGACATCACAATGATTCTTCCCCTGCCGACCAATTGCCCAGGGAAAACCAGTATGCGTTCGAAAGCGAGTACCAAAAGAAGCAACGTTCTGGCCACAGTCGTTCGGAAGACACGGCTCGTCTTTTTTTACGCTTGCGCGAAGTGGGCAAAAAAGCCCCAGGTATCCTTTCAGAATAACTGAGGCTGGCAATACTGGTCCCAAAAAATTCAAAAGCATGCAGGGACTTGTCTACAGGGAAAGAGTCTCTCCATCCAAAGGCATGGGACAGAATTCCTGAAGATTGTTTTCTTTGAGAAAAACGCGCATGGCATCGCGGGTGAGGGTTGCGTGCGCGACTGTGTCCATATGGCTTATGACAATCACTGCATTGGGAGCGTGCGCATGGATACTCGCAACATCCTGGTCATTCATGATAAGGCGGCCTTCGACTTTAAGTTCTGCGGCGCAGGCGTTCACAAGAATAACATCGGGATGAAAGCGCTCAATCGTATCGCGCACACCGTCATACCAAATCGTATCCCCCGCGACATAGAGGGTCTTTTCGCCAGGAGCCATAAAGACAACGCCACACGAGGGGCCGCAGGGTATTTTCGTGCCATGCCGGCCAGGCGTCTTCACAAGGCGCACAGCACCTAAGGCTGAATTCTCGTAGAGTACGATGACCTCAGAAAAACCAGAATTCAGAAACACACGCGCGTCTTCTGGACTCTGAACAAATACCGTCTTCTCCTTCTCAAGCACCCGCCCAACAGTGCCGTCCGCTTCCATGTCAATATGATCTGGATGGACATGGGTGACGACATAGGCGTCGACGCCATCCAAAATCTCGGACAGCGGCATGGGCAGGTCGACTAAGGGCATGGGAAGATGTTCATGAGCCGGATTTGCGCAGCGATACGGGGTGTCGGCAAAACAGCCCATGGCCCCTTTAGCCATAAGCCACGGATCCGTGAGAAATGTCTTGCCGCCATACTCGATACGCACTGTGGCGTTTCTGATCTGCTGAATTTTCATGCACGTTCCTTTTTTTTGTTGCGGGCGCCGTGCGCAGAGTGTTTGCGCATGGCGTCTTTTTTCTTTGCACCAACAATCCCTTTTCCCCTCGTATCCAAAGTTCTACCAAAAGTCCTGCCAACTGGCGCAGCTCTGAGCGCGCCGCTCTTCGCATCGCGCGCTGAGCCAAGCACACAGTCTGAAAGGAGAGTTCCGGAGGGATAGGCCGCCGCATCTTCGAGCAGCACAAGGCCCTCGCCTTGGCAGCCGTAGCGCGCAAGTCCAGGGATCCCAGGGACGCGAAATGGCTGAGAGAAAACGCGGCAGCCGCCCACATGTCCCCTCCCAGATCGCTGGACAAGCAGTGGAGCTAGAGACAGTGTCTCTTTACCAAGACCTGCCTCCTCCGAAAGCTGCACAAGCCACCTTGGGGCGCCCTCTGTGTCAAAGGTGAAATGGCACCAGCGCGGGCCGGGCTTTGCGGAGAGGAGCGGACAGGGCCCGTCATGGGTGCAGGGTGCAAGGACATTGTAGCCTTGGGCAATAAGGATCCGGCGAAGCCGCGCAATGATATTTCCCCCCTGCCGTGTGCCGGGCTCAAGAAAAAGAAGATGGCTCGCCTCACCTATCATGCTGTCCAAGAGATCGCTTAGGCGTTCAAGATCCTCCTCCTCGCCAAAACGCAGCTCATTTATGACATTGGCGGCGCTCACAAGAAAAGGCTTTTTTTCTCGAAAGATTGAGACACAGCGGGACAGAGGCTGCGCAAGTGTGTGGATCGTCCAGGGCGTCTTGTCTAATGAGAGATAGGCTAAAAGGAGTTTTTTCCCAAAGGCGAGCGGCGCATTTGCTGTGTCCTGCAAAAAAATGGTCAGGGGGATGCGTCGTAAATCCGGCCTTGCTATCCATAAAGCGAGCGGAAAGGTTGCTGGGCCAGATCCCAGATCAAAAAGAACGGAATTTTCTTGTGGCTTTGGGAGCGCAAGCCCTAAGAGCAAGCGCACTTGGCGCAAAATATTCCAGGGCAGAAAATAGAGATAATACGCGCTTTGGAAAGCAGGACTGCTCCAATAGGGTTTGCGCAAAAAACGGCGCTCAACGGTCAGGATAGATGAGAGATCCGCTATATCGCGCGCAAGACTCTGTCTGTGCGCGTGGGATAGCGGTCGGATAGCGAGGATCTTTTCATTAAGATCGCGTAAAAAATCTTTTGCTACATGCGAGAGTGGGGGAAAGAGAGGTGTGTGGTTCATCACGTACTCGAGCGCAAGGATGTGGCTCTCTCCGAAAGAGGGGCAAAGCGCGGATCCTCGGTCAGTGAAAGACAATGGGCACGCTCACAGAGACGGACAAGATCGCGCGCGCGGTCGCAATGTTTGGCTATCTCTAAAGCGCCAGCAAGGGCTGTGTTCCCAAGCACAAGACAAGGCGGCGCGCCTTCGGGAAAAAAGCCTAAAGTTCGCAATGCGGACGGATCGCAGTGAGCGCCAAGAGCCCCTGCAAGGACAACGCAGGACAGATCCCTCGCATCAAGTGCCGCAGCAGACAATAGAAGAGAGAAGGCCACGCAAAACGCGGCTTTGACTGTAAGGCAGGCTTCAATATCGCTTGCATCCAAAAAGAGCCCAGAGGGCAGCATAAGGCGCTCTCTCCCAGAGGAATGATCACAGTGTGCCAGGATTTTGCGCACAAGGGGCACAGGATGGCTTTCTTTGAAATGGCCGTCCAAGTCGAGTACGCCTACACTCACAAGAAGAGCGAGCAGAGAGAAATAGCCTGTCGCTGCGATTCCCAAAGAGGCCCCATCTGGGATCGCACAGAGGCCTTGTGCCTCAAGCTTGTAGCCTGTCACAACCCCCTCCCCCGCAAGAGATCCGCAGCGCATGCCGATCCCCTCAACTGCCGGCCCCATGGGAACGCTTGCAAAATAGAGCGATTTTTCTGTACGCAGGGCAAATTCCGCATTTGTGCCAAGATCAATAAAGATCCAGGGCAGTCTTTGCGATACAAGCTCTGGAACCATAAGGCCACAGGTCACGTCACTACCGATAAAGGGGGCAGCAAGTGGGGGAATATAGATTTTGGGGAAACCTGGGAGATACACATACTCATTGCCCTGGTGGGTCAAAAAAAGCGGCGCCTGACAGAGTCCGTCAACAGGTCTGTCCAAAAAAATATCGGTCATGGCCGTATTGCCGCAAACGACAAGACGCCGAACTGACGAAGGGATCTCGCGCCGCATCCGCTTGCGCACGCATTCTGAGAGCAGTGTGCGCATCGCAGGATCGCGCGCAAGCGCAAGGCGGCTTATGACATCACTCCCTGCGCCCGCCTGGGGGTTTAAGCAGGAATCCTCAAAAAAGAGGGATCCGTCCGCGCGCGCTCCGGCCCAGCAGAGACTGGTTGTACCAATATCAAAGGCCATGCACTCAGGCTTGAAGTCATGGAGCGATAACTGTTTCTCTCTCTCCGCACATCCCTCCGCACCTCTCTCTTCACCTCCCTCCGCAATCTCAAGAAGAATTGTCTCTCTTGCCTCGTGTCTTTGGGTTTGGGCTTGGGCTTGTATAGACTCTGGCGTGTGGCAGCAGGCGAGGCGGAAGCCCGCCTCAAGGCGGGCGCAATCAAGAAGCGTTTTCTCTTTCGAAACGGCAGGGGGCGGAGGCGAGATAAAACGGACAAGACAGCGCCCGCACGCGCCAAGACCTGTGCACAGGGGTCTTGGCGGGAGAGGGCCAGCAAGCCAAAGAAGGCGGGAGAGAGGAGCTTCGGCATCCTCTGGGAGGACTGTGCGCGAATACGAGCGCTTTCTCCAGGTCCAATTGATCTGCATAGACGATCCTACAATACGGGTCTTTAGGCCTGCATCTGTCCTGAGCGCATCATAAGTTTTATCCTATTCATCTGATTTACCTCCGACGCGCCTGCGTCGTAGTCAAGGGCGATAAAGTTCGCGTGCGGGTAGCGCCGCTTCAACTCCCGCATAAGCCCCTTCGCAACCACATGGTTTGGCAGGCAGCCAAAAGGCTGGACGCAGAGAATATTGCCGACCCCGCTTTCAAGCATGCGGACCATCTCAGCCCCAAGGAGCCAGCCCTCGCCGCACTGCTGCCCTAAGGAGATCAGATTTTTCGTCTTCTTGCGTAAAACGCGAAAGCTTGAGGGCGCAGTAAAACGCCTGCTCCGGCTAAAGGCGAGCCGTAAGCCCAGACGAGTCAGCTCAAGAAAGGCAATGCCAAGCATGGCCATGCGGGCATCCGAGCGCCGCCCAGCCAAATGGCGGTAGTTGAAAATATCGTCGTAGAGGCAGTACATGGCAAAGTCCATGATGTCCGTTGAGACAACCTCTCCCCCCTCCTCCTCTATGACGACGGCTGCGCGATTATTCGCGTCTGGATGGTATTTTAAGAGAATTTCGCCCACAATGCCGACGCGCCGTCTCCTCGGCTCATCGCGGAGGGCTATGCGGTCAAAATCCCGGATCATCGAAAACATATTCCACTCAAAACGAAAGATATTGCCGGATAAAACATTCTCCTTGGCTCTCTCAAGCCACAGATTGGCTAGCCTATCCACGGATCCGGCCTCTGCCTCGTACGGACGGGTTCTATTGATCATGCGCGCAAGTGCGTCGCCGTAATGGCCGGCCATAATCATCCGAAAGAGCATAGCGCGCGTCATACGTAGCCCAGGCCCCTGAATGCCCGTCGCAAAAGAGAGGATCGGCACAGAACCTAAGCCCGCATCGACCATGGCTTTTCTCAGAAGACTTGCGTAGTTTGTCGCCCGGCAGCCACCCCCTGTCTGAGAAATCACAAGGGCAATGCGCTCTTTATCCCACCCGCCCTTCTGCACGGCCTGCAGAAGCTGGCCTATGACGATAATCGCCGGATAGCAGGCGTCATTATTCACGTAGCGCAAGCCAAGCGCAATCGCCTCCTGGTCCACGTGGGGCAGAAGGACAGCCTTGTAGCCCGCCCCCCGAAACACGGATTCAGCAAGGGAAAAATGCAAGGGGGAGAGCTGCGGAATGAGCAAGGTGTGTGTTTCGCGCATGGCCTCGGTAAAATAGGGCGAGTCGACTGCGGCCGTTTGACTTGGGCAGGCAGTCTGGACTTTCTCACGCTTCTCCCGCAAAGCCGCGATAAGGGAGCGGATGCGGATGCGCGCAGGACCGATATTTGTTCCCTCATCGAGTTTTATCTGCGCATAGAGACGCCCTCCGCCACGGACAATTTCCTCAAGCTGATCTGAGGTTATGGCGTCAAGCCCGCAGCCAAAGGAGAGAAGTTGCAGGACAGCGATGTTTGGATAGGTGAGCGCTGCTGTGCCCGCACGGTAGAGCCTTGCATGGTACGCCCACTGGTTCACAACGCGTAAGGACACAGGCTCATTGGCGCTCTGCGCAAGGCTGTCTTCTGTTAAAACGGAAACGCCAAGCGAGGCGATAAGATCAGCTATGCCGTGGTGGATTTCTGGATCAATATGATAGGGATGGCCGGCAAGGACTATGCCGAGCTTTTCTCCATCCGCAAGTGTTGCGAGAATCTCCTCCCCTTTTGCCCTGACATCGGCGTGATAGCGCTCAAGCTCGAGGAAACCCTCATGCACAGCCTCCTCTAATTCCTCTATAGGGATGTCGGCAAAGAAAGGCTCCTCGTGCATGCGCAAAGCTAAAATCTCGCGCGAAAGCGGCAAAAAAGGGCAGACGTAGCGCACAGTACGCAAAGCGGCGATATTATTGCGCAAAAGTTCTGGATAGCCGGCGACAACTGGGCAGTTGAATGTCCCTGATGTCAATCCGGCATTTTCCTTTTCCCGCGGAAGGCAGGGGAAAAATATCGTGGAAACCCCCTGCTCAATCAAATTCATGATATGCCCGTGGGAGAGTTTCGCCGGATAGCAGACAGTCTGGGAGGGAATGGTCGCGTAGCCTGCGTAATAGAGCGTCTTGCTTGACTGCGCAGAGAGGACGACGCGAAAGCCGAGCTTTGTGAGCAGGGTAAACCAGAGCGGATAGTCCTCATACATATTGAGGGTCCGGGGTATGCCGATTGTCCCGCGTGGGCCCTCGGTGAGTGGTGTGTAGGAGAAGACGCGCTCATACTTCCAGGCATACATATTAGGCGCCGATCCCTCGCTCTCCCCCCTCCCCCGCTCGCAGCTATTGCCGGAAATAAAACGGCCGCCGTCAGGAAAAGTCGAGACAGTCAAAAGACAGGCATTTGAGCAGCGTTTGCAGCGGGTGACACGCGTGCGCACAGAAAATGCGGCCAATTCCTCCGGTGAGAGGAGACGCGAGACAGCATTGGCCTCAGAGCGCCTGCGCACAAGAAGCGCCATGCCAAGCGCACCCATTAGGCCTGGAATCGAGGGGCGAACAACGTTTCTGCCAAGCTCATGCTCCAAGGCGCGCAAAAGGGCGTCGTTTGCAAAAGCCCCGCCCTGGGCAACCACATGCTCGCCAAGCTGGGCGATATTTGAGATCTTCATGACCTTGTAGCAGGCATTGCGGATCACGGCATAGGAGAGGCCGGCTGCAATGTCGCCGAGAGAGGCCCCTTCTTTCTGAGCCTGCTTAACCCGTGAATTCATAAAGACAGTACAGCGTGTGCCAAGATCAACAGGATTTTTTGCTGAGAGGGCGGCCTCAACAAAGTCCTGTAAGGGAATATGCAGGGAGTCGGCAAAATTCTCGATAAAGGATCCGCAGCCAGACGAGCAGGCCTCGTTTAAGGCGATCGAGTCAATGGCATTGTCTTTTATGCGCATGCACTTGATATCCTGTCCGCCAATATCAAGAACAAAGGTCACGCTGGGATCAAAAAAAGCCGCAGCTGCCGCATGCGCCACGGTTTCAACTTCGTCGCAGTCAAGATGGAGGGCGCGGGTGAGCAGACCTGAACCGTAGCCTGTGGCGCCGGCCCCGCGGATCACAAGATCGTCATTTTTGCGCGCATAGATCTCGCGCAAAATCGCCAAAGCGCTTGCAAGCGGATCCCCCCTGTTCTGGGAATAGTAGCTGTAGAGAAGTTCCCCTGCTTCGCTTACAAGTACGGCCTTAATTGTTGTTGAGCCAGAGTCAAAACCGAGCCAGGCTGAGCCGTGCGCATCCTCTAGAAGTGCTGTGGGCAGCCCCTCCTTTCTGTGGCGATCGAGAAAAGCCGTGCGCTCAGCCTGGCTTGCGAAAAGAGGTACCAAGCGCGCAGTCTCGTTTTTATTTGCGAGAGTTAAAAGCCTATCGCGTATGTCGCACAGTGGCTCGGGATTTTTCTGCCCAGATCGTGCTGAAAGCGCGGCGCCTAAGGCTACGAAATACTGCGCATCGTCTGGGAAGACCGCTTCGCGCATATGGGCCAAGGTTGCGCAGAAACGCTTGCGCAAATACGGCAGAAAAGCGAGCGGACCGCCCAAGAAAACCACCTTCCCGGCTATGGTCCTCCCTTGGGCCAGGCCGCTTATTGTCTGGTTGACAACAGCCTGCAGTACAGAAGCGGCTATGTCTTCCTTTGTCGCCCCCTCATTGAGCAGGGGGAGAATATCCATGCGCGCGAAAACCCCGCAGCGCGAGGCTATGGGATAGATTGTCTTAGAGCGTTCGGCCAAATCATTGAGCCCTTGGGCGTCTGTGCCGAGAAATGCACCCATCTGGTCGATAAAGGCGCCTGTCCCGCCGGCACAGGTCTCGTTCATGCGCTGCTCGACCCCCCCGCTAAGAAAGGTGAGCTTTGCGTCCTCGCCGCCAAGCTCGATGACCACATCTGCGTCTGGAATTCTCTCCTCAATTGCCAAATGCGAAGAGAGAACCTCTTGGAGAAAAGGAAGACCGAGGGCTTTCGCAAGACTTATACCACCGGATCCCGTTATGCACAGAACACAGGACGGCATGGGGACGGCCGCCAAAAGATCCGTGAGTACGGAGAGCGTCGTCCCGCGCACATCAGACACATGGCGCGTGTACCGCCGATAGCAAACAGCGCCTGTCCCATCAAGAACAAGCACTTTCACAGTCGTTGAGCCGATATCAAGACCAATAGAATAAGGAGACGACATACCCTCAACCCAAACGCTACAATCCGACTTAAAAAGGGAGAATTACCTGCCAACAATCCAATATGTTTCCGCAGTCTTTTCAAGCCAGCCGTCCTCTTCAACCGTAAGTCCCGCCTGCTTAAAAAGCTGCTGATACTCCCGACGCGTCCGCCGCCAGCCCCAAAACTGCTGCGGCCGCACGCCAAGATAGTGGAGGACCGCGCGGATAACAATCTTGATCGCGTTCACAAAACTTCCGATATAGCTGTCCTCTTGAAGGTAGGAGGAGGAAAGACAAATCAGCTCGCCCCCTGGGAGCAGCTGGGCGCGCAACGCTTCTAAGAGAAAAAGGAAATCCCGTGTCGCTATGCTGTAGTCAACGGCCGAAATATAGATCATGTCGAAAGAGACATCGGGAGGAAGACAGAGCGGAGGAAAGCCGATGAACACCCTGTCCGCCGGAAGATAGCTGCGCAGCCACTTGAGGCCAACTGTGCTTGGCTCGTTCACATAGAGTTCAAGATCCGGCATGGCGTCCAAGAGGAGCTTTTCCATATAGCCGATGCCGCTCCCAATCGACAATATCCGAAACGGCTCGTTTGGCTCCTTTGTCGTACGGTGCCTTTGGATGCGCATAAGAAGCCATTCGGCACTCTGCCTTTTGTTCTCCCGCCAGGCGGCAGGCAGAGCCTCCCAGCTTGAGTAGCGGGAAAACATTTCCTCGTAAAACGTCGAATAGAATTTCGATCCGGCAATATGGAAGAAAGATAAATGAGAAAATTTCGTGAACGGTATTCCCTGCCAGCTTTCCTGATAGAATCGCCTCACAGCGCATGCACCCCCTATCGATAGTTCCGCGCACCCTAAAAAAACCGCGCTCACTCGTTTTTTAGTATATCCAACTGACACTATTCCTGCAAGGAATCACGGTCACGGCATATGTTCCAAAAGAAATTTGTGCGTCTCATAGATCCGTATAACCTCAGGATCCTTCTGCAAATCCGGCGGAAGGTAGGGATATGCGGCAAGAGCATTCTCGTTTAAGGCCGCTCTCACAAGCGGCAGAAAGATTTCAGGGGGCATGGTGCTATAGTGGGCAATATGCGCCGGGTTTTGCTGCACATCCCGAATGAGCTGCCAAAGCAGGGTTTTGGCAATGTCCTGCACAGTCTGCGAGGCAAAAAGCGCCTGCGGTATTTCCTCAAACACTTCCGGCCGCTCGCGCAGTATGCGCGCATAATAGCGCCCCATCGTGCTTGTATCAAAATCGTCTGGAAGCGTTGTGAAGCGGAGGCTATCGCGCACAGAGAAGGCATCGCCCCCCTGAAGAAGCGCTGCGTCAAAAGGCTCCGAGAAAACAGGGTTTGCGGACAATTGCTCGCCAAGATGCCGTTTCGCCTTCTGGCAATAGCCCTCAAGCGTCCCCTTCCCAAGATAGGTATTGTAGTATTTCTTCCAGGCCATGGCCCGGGCCTCAAGGCTGTGTAGTGTCTCAAAGCGTATGCCCTTAAGATACAGTATCCCGGCACATAGAGCGCAGCCGTAGTTTAGATTCGTGACAATATTCTGCTCTTCTGAGAGGCCAGGGTCCCTCAACGCCACGATTTTTCGGTAGAGGCTTGGGTTTTTGCGGGGGAGGCGCGCGTGCATGTCGCGGGCCGTCTCAGGCTCAATCTGCCACACCGATTGCGCAGGTCCCCGCACCTGACGGACATAGTAGCCAAAATCCGATTCAGCGGCCGCAATCTCAAGAAGAAAGGGCGTCGTCTCAAGAGGTAGGCCAAGATAGCGGACAATAGCCGCGACAAGGGCGCGGAAGGGAGCAAGAGGCAGCGTTTTTCTGCCCTTCCATGTCCCATGAAGACGCGGATTTGTCGGATCAAAAAGAGCGTTCAGAGAAGATATTCCCTCTGACAGCCCATACGACAGGCCATCTGACAGGCCCTTTTGCAGGGGAGGAAAAGAGTGACTTGTCGGGACTAAACTATTCGTCTGTGTCTTCTTCTCTGTGCTTTCAAAATCGGCAAAGCCCTGACTTAAGATCTCAGTCAAATCCTCTGCTGCGTGGGCTGGACAGAGAGAGCAGAGGAGAAAAGAAAAGAGGGGGCAGAGTGTTCTCACCATGAAAATGAGTGTGCGGGACCGCGCGAGGCGGACCCGCTTTTGTCCTAGCTCTTGGCTTCGAGAGCGGCTATAGCCGGCAAGACCTTGCCTTCCAACAGTTCAAGGGACGCGCCCCCACCTGTTGAGATATAGCCCATTTTCGAGGCGAGATCGTATTTTTCGACGCAGGCAACGGAGTCTCCGCCGCCAACAACCACAAAGGCGCCCGAGTTTGCGAGGGACTGGGCAAGGGCGACGGTCCCTTTATGGAAGGGTTCGATTTCAAAAGCGCCCATCGGCCCGTTCCAGACAACTGTCTTGACCCCTTTCAAGATTTCGGCATAGCTTTTTTCAGTCTCAGGACCGATATCGAGAATCATCGAGTCCGCAGGAACTTGCGCAACAGGATAGACATGGGCCTCTGCCCCGCTCGCAAATTCTTTGGCCACAACGACATCAATGGGCAGAGGAAGCTTGCAGTTCTTGGCACTCGCTTTTTGCATAATGTCTTTCGCCTGCGCGATCAGATCCGGCTCATAGAGCGATTTGCCGACAGAGTAGCCCTGGGCGGCAAGGAAGGTATTGGCTATGCCGCCGCCGACAATTAAGATATCAACCTTGTCTAAAAGATTGGTCAAAACGCCAAGCTTTGTTGAGACCTTGGCTCCGCCAATGATTGCCGCAAGGGGACGGGTGGGATTGGTCAAAACGCGGGAGAAAGCTTCAAGCTCCTGGACCATAAGAGGCCCAGCGCAGGCGCAAGCCGCCTTGCGCACAGCCCCTTCAGTCGACGCCTGCGCGCGGTGGGCTGTGCCAAAGGCATCCATCACATAGATGTCGCCAAGATGGGCAAGCTTTTCGGCTAAGGCAGGATCGTTTTTCTTCTCGCCTTTAAAGAAACGGATGTTTTCAAGGAGAAGGCATTCGCCGGGTGCGACGTGGGCCTCTTCTATCTCACGCGCAACCCGAACGGTCTTTCCAAGTTCCCGGCTCATGTGCGCGGCAACGGGTTTGAGAGAAAACTGCTCGGCGTATTCCCCTTCGGTTGGGCGGCCTAAATGCGAGAGGACGATGACACCGGCGCCTTTATCCAGGGCCAGGCGCACCGTCGGGAGCGCTGCGCGGATGCGTTTATCGTTTGTGATGACACCGTCCTTCATGGGGACGTTCAAATCCTGACGGATGACAACTGTTTTGCCAGCAAGATCCAGATCAACCAATTTTTTCATGGGCATACCAGCGCGCTTCGACTTGGACTCTGCGCGTCTGCCTCCTCTTTCGTTATGGTTACTTAGGGCTGCGCGGGGCGCGAGATAGCACCTCGCGTGCGAGATCCACAACATGCTTCACAGTAAAACCAAAATGCTCCGCAACAGCGGTCGCTTTTCCAGAAAGACCGAAGCCTGTCATACCAAGGACCGCTCCGTCAAGTCCGACATAGCGATACCAGAAATCGGTCGAGCCGGCCTCAATTGCCAGACGCGCCCGGACGGAATGAGGTAAAACGCTCTCCCGCCATTCCTGAGATTCGCGCTCAAAAACTTGACTTGAGGGCAAAGACACAAGACGCACGGCTATGCCTTGGGCTGCAAGCTCATCAAAAGCCGCGCTCGCAAGCCCAACTTCCGATCCAGTCGCAAGAAGAATAAGCTCAGGTGTTCCGCCCGTCTCACGCAAGATATAGCCACCCCGGCGGACCATATCCATGGTTTCGGCTGTGCGCGTACTTTGCGGCACACTCTGCCGTGAGAGAACCAAGGCCGTTGGCCCCATGCGAGTTAAGGCAGCCTGCCAGGCAACGGCTGTCTCAAAACTGTCGCACGGCCGCCAGACATCCAGGCCCGGTATCATGCGCAGACTCGCAATCTGTTCAATAGGCTGATGGGTTGGACCATCCTCGCCAACCCCGATGGAATCGTGGGTAAAGACCCAGACCGCGTGCACGCCCATCATCGCCCCTATGCGCACAGCATTCTTTGCCTGGTCAAAAAAGGAGAGGAAGGTGCCCGCATAGGGGAGAAAGCCGCCGTGGAGGGCAAGACCGTTCATGATACAGCTCATGCCAAATTCCCTAACCCCATAATAGAGATAGCGGCCCTCGTAGGTTGTGGGATCAAGCGGCTTTTGAGAACTTGCCATGGTGCCGACAGAGCCTGTCAGATCGGCTGAGCCACCAACCATCTCGGGAAAATGGGGCACAAGAAAATCAAGAGCGCGTTTTGAGGCCTTGCGTGTCGCAAGGGGATTTGTTTCCTTGGCTTGCGAGGTACAAAGCTCGGCAAAAATCGCCTCGCTATTATTGGGCAATTGTCCTTTTGTCCTGCGCAAAAATTCTTTGGCAAGCTTGGGGTACGCCGCCTCGTAGTCGGCAAAACGGCGCATCCACTCCTCTTCCGCCGCATATCCTAAAGCACGCGCATCCCAGGCCGCACGTATCTCTTCCGGCACAACAAAGGGTGCTTCCTCCCAGCCTAAGGCTACTCTTGCCTTAGCAACTGTTTCGCTTCCAAGCGGGGCACCGTGAGAGGAGGCGGAATCCACTTTGGCTGAGCCAAAACCGATATGCGTTCTACAGATAATCAGACTTGGCTTATCTACAGTTTCGCGCGCACTTGCAATCGCCGCATCAAGTTCCTCGGTCTTGTGGCCATCGATAGGGCCTATGACCTGCCAGCCAAGGGCTCTGAACCTGAGAGCCGTGTCTTCGGAAAACCAGGCGTCGACCGATCCGTCAATTGAGATGCCGTTTGCGTCGTAGAAGACGATCAGCCGGCCAAGCTTCCATGTGCCGGCAAGCGAGCAGGCCTCTTGCGAGACGCCCTCCATAAGACAGCCGTCGCCGACAAAGCAATAGGTTCTGTGATCGATAATGTTGTGGCCTTCCCGGTTAAATTCCTGAGCGAGCATGCGTTCAGCAAGCGCCATGCCGACAGCGGTCGCAATGCCCTGGCCAAGTGGGCCCGTTGTGCAGTCAACGCCTGGGGTCACTCCGTATTCGGGATGGCCGGGAGTCTTTGAGCCCAGTTGCCTAAAATCTTCAAGGGCGCTTAATGGAAGATCATAGCCTGTGAGGTGCAAAAGGGCGTAGAGGAGCATCGACGCGTGCCCATTTGAGAGAACAAAACGGTCGCGGTCCACCCAGCCGGGATTGGCCGGATTGTGCTTTAAGCCATGCCGCCAGAGCGCCTCGGCCATGTCAGCCATTCCAAGAGGAGCTCCCGGATGGCCTGACTGCGCTTTTTCTATGGCGTCCATGGACAGAACTCTGAGGGCGTTGGCAAGTTGTCTGCGCGTGGGCATGACTGCTCCTTTTTGCTTTTTTTACGTCACATGCAAGTGACCTGTATACAAGGCTCCGTATACTTCCAAATCACAGAATATACGGCACAAGAGGGCCTGGAATTTGCCTTTTCAGTTTGGACTGCGCTGATTGTCAATAAACTCACGCAAAACCGCAAGGGGAGCGCCGCCACAACTGCCCGCAAAGTAGCTTGGCGACCAAAGAGATCCCCCTAACAGTTTGCTCTGCAAACCTGGGTACCCCCGCTTCCGAATGAGCCTGCTGGACACTCCTTTTAAGCTATTGACCAGAGAGGATACGGCAAGTTTTGGCGGGTAATGCACCAGAAGATGCACATAGTCATCCTCTCCGTCAAACTCGACCAGCTCCGCTTCAAAATCAGCGCAGACGCTTGCAAATATTGCTTTAAGATCAGCCAACATCTCTTGCGTAAAGACGTCACGCCGGTATCTGGTCACGAAGACCAAGTGGACATGCATCATGAAAAGACAATGTCTGCCACTACGAATTTGGCTATCTTTTTCCATAGACCAAGTATACTCAAGCTCTACGAATCCTGCAAGACATGCGCGACTTTCTTTAAGATACGGAAAAGCGAAAAAAAGTCTTATGACCTATGGACCCAGGTGTCGCAGAGAGAGTGGGCATCGCCCATGGCAGCGCGGAAGGTCGCATGGCGTTCCAAATACGAGCCATGCCCAAAGAAGGACGAGCCCGAAACAAGGACCTCTGCGCCCTTTTGCACAAGAAGAGCCGCATTCTCTGGCGAGACCCCGCCGTCAACTTGAATGGCAATGTCCTCCCGCCCATGGGCTGCGAGATAGCGGGCAAGAGCCGCTATTTTTTCAACAGACGACGGGATAAATGACTGCCCAGAAAAACCGGGATTTACGCTCATAAGCAAGATAAGATCCAGGGAATCGAGCAGCCAGGTGAGCCCGTTAATATCCGTTCCGGGGTTGAGCGCAATCCCAGCCTTACACCCAAAGGAGTGGATGGCCTCAAGGGTTCTCATGGGATGGGTATCGGCCTCAAGGTGAATGACTAGGAGATCCGCGCCGGCCTTGGCATAGGCTTCGATATAGCGCAAGGGATCTTGGATCATAAGATGCACGTCAAAAAAAGCCCTGTTTTCTTGCGTATGCTCGCTATAACCGGGGGCCCGAAGGTGATATTTGGAACAAAAGCCCCGTCCATGCTGTCAAGATGGAGCCAGCGTATGCCGGCTTCTTCGAGAAGCCGGATTTCCGTTTCAAGAGTAGCAAAATCGCAGCTTAAAAGCGAGGGTGAGAGAATCACGCGCTCTCCTCGTCCAGTCCGGCCAGTGTCTGGCGCAGAGTTAAGAGTTCGTCATGCACCTCGGCCAGAAGATCCCGGATATCCTCTTCGACCGGAATTTTCTCCTCAACCGCGGACAAATCCTCAATATCCTCATCCTGTCCCTTATTGGCCAAGAGCTTGCGGGCTCCGTCTATGGTCAGTCCCTTTTCATAGAGAAGATATTTTATCCGCTGCAAAAGCTCTATGTCGTCTTCGCTATAGTGGCGCTGCCCTTTCGCTGTGCGAAAGGGCGCAAGCTGCGGAAATTCGGACTCCCAGAAACGCAAAACATAGGGCTTAACCCCGACTAACTCCGCTGCCTCGCCTATACGATACTTCCCGTCCTCCATGCGGCCTCCCTCTTGTCTTTCGCGCAAGCAAAAAAACAAAAAAAGAACAACGGCACCTTTCCTGCACGAAAGATGCCGTCCAAACTACAGGCGCACGCCAAGAGCAGACACAAGTGACTGGGCGATTTTCGTACGCTCCTTGTCGACCTCTCCGTCTTTCAGGGTGCGCTTCTGATGGCGGAAGGTGAGCCTAAAGGAGAGATGTTTCTCCGAACTGCCCTCAGGCTCAAATAAGGAAACAAATTGTACATCACAAACTAAGGGATTGTTGAGTCCGCGTATATGCTCCATAACCTGCCCGACTGAGAGCGATTTCGGTCCAATCACAGTGATATCGCGGCGGACTGGAGGATAGAGAGGCAGAGCGCGAAAGGCACAGTGCGTCTTCTCTGCCAAATCCTTGAGCTTTGCCAGGGATATTTCGAGAGTCCAGACATCCTTGGAGGCAAGGTAGCTGTCTGCAATTGCAGGCAGGAGTCTGCCCATTGTGCCAAGGCGCTCATCCCCAATGCTAACCGCAACAGCTGGCATAAGATACGGATGCTCTGTGCGCACGCAGGTTACGCTTTCAAGCTTATGTGTCAAAGCCAAATGCTCAACAAAGCCACGTATATCGGCATAGCCCATATCCTCAGGCGTATACGGCCAGCGGTCTGCATGGCGCAGGCCTGTGAGTATAATGCCAAGACGCCCTTCTTCGTGGGCTTCTGTGGGGCTTGCCTCATCGCGCGTAAAGACACGCGCAAGTTCAAACAGCGCAACCCGCTGCGCACCCTGCGCGAGATTGTTTTTCATCGCAGACAACAAACCTGGGGCAAGACAGGGGCGCAGGACATTTTGATCGCTCGTCAAGGGATTTTTGATCGCGATTCTATTTTCCTTCGGAAGATGCAGGCGATCGAGATCGGCCTCTCCGACAAAACTGTAATTGATCACTTCATTGAGCCCAAGCCCGGCCGCCCAGTGGCGCACAGTACTCCAAAAGGTAAAATCGCTTGCTGGCTCATCCTTCCTGTCAAGCGAGACAAAAACTGGGGGCATTGCGGGCTCAATGGCATCTAAGCCGTGGACCCGGCCGACTTCCTCAATCAGATCCGCTGTGCGCGTGATATCACTCCGCCACGAGGGCTGGACAACATCCCATGTCTCACCGTCGGTCACTGCACAGCCTATGCCTGTCAAAACCGAGCGGCAAAAATCTGCTTCAAGCGTAACTCCAAGGAGGGCACTGGCCTCTTCTGGGCGGAAGGGAATGTGTACAGGTACAAAGGGCTTCGCCTCTTTGATATTGAGCGTCTTGTGGACAGTTCCGCCGGAAAGCTCGGAGAGCATGGCACAGGCGCGGTCAAGAGACCAGGCTGTGCGCGCGCTGTCTATCCCGCGCTCAAAGCGGTAGGAGGATTCAGAGGAGAGGCCAAGACGGCGGGAAGTCTTGCGGATGATTGCGGGATTAAAGACCGCGCTCTCGACAAAGACGCGCTCTGTTTTCTCCGTGATCTCGCTTGACAGCCCCCCCATAACGCCCGCTAAGGCGACAGGGCCGCGCTCATCGCAGATGCACAGATCCCTCTCGGTCAAAAGCCGCTCCTGCCCGTCAAGAGTGACAATGCTCTCGTCTCTGCGCGCCCTGCGCACGCAAATCGCCTGCGAGGAGAGTGCATCGAGATCAAAAGCGTGCAGCGGCTGGCCGCACTCCATAAGGATATAGTTTGTCACATCGACTATATTTGAAATGGCGCGGATGCCGACAGCGCGCAGGCGGTAGCGCACGCGCGCAGGCGAGCGCTGAACGGTAAGCCCGCTCACAACGCGGCCAGTGTAGAGGGGGCAATCGTCTTTCTCCTGAATGTCGATTGCAACCACTGCCTCTGGCCCTGAAAAATCACAGGAAACAGGGGGGATTGTGAGCGGAAGACCAAAGACAAGCGCCGTCTCCCGCGCAAGGCCGAGAACAGAGAGGCAGTCGCCGCGGTTTGGAGTGATCGCGATATCCAAGATCTCGTCGTCAAGGGGCAAAACATCGTGCAGGGATCTGCCGACCGGGGTTTCTGCCGGCAAAACCATGATGCCGTCGTGATCCTCGGAGAGGCCAAGCTCGCGCTCAGAGCAGATCATCCCAAAGGAAGGCTGGCCGCGCAGCTTTGATTTCTTGATGACTGTCCCGTCTGGAAGACGCGTTCCGACAGTTGCCACAGCGACCTTCTGCCCGGCTGCGACATTCGGCGCGCCGCAGACAATGGATAAAAGCGACTCGCCGCCCACATCGACGGTTGTGACATGGAGGTGATCGGAATCTGGATGGGCTGCGCATGTCACAACATGGCCTGTTGTGATCGACCGAAGATGCGCAAAAGGATGGTGGATTTCCTCAAGCTCAAGGCCAAGCATGGTCAGACGGTCACCGAGAGATTGGGCCTCACCCTCATACGGCGTGAATTCCCTAAGCCAGGAAAGAGAAAGCAACATAGCATGTCCTACGGTTAGCCGAAAAATAAAATCGTACTCAATTTTGGGGGACGAAATCCTGCACACGAAAATTCTGGGGAGTACGCGTAAAAAAAAAGAGCCACTGCCTACTTAAATGACCAGGCAGGAGGGCCGCTGCGGGCAGGATCAGGAAGCGGACGGTCGTAGCGGGCTGCATCCCGATCGGGGCGGCCAAACGCTCCACGAGGAAGGCGTTTTTTCGGCGGCTTTGGGCTTTCTCTATTGTCAATCGTATTGCCGTAGGCATCGACATAGCCCATACCCCCCTCGGCCGTTCTCCCAAACGATCCCGATGAGGGAATGGCTTCCGGCGCCCTGGGCCCACCGGGAGGCTCTGTCCCCGAATCCCTCGGCGTGTAGACCGAACGGGCAAAACAGAGGCTCGGCAAAAGAACGAGGCAGATGAGCAAAAGGCGCACACAACCCCCTAAAACTGTCCTAAAAAGCGCACATCGTTTTCAAAGAAGAGACGGAGATCGCCTATGCCGTACTTGAGCATGGCTATGCGCTCAACCCCAAGGCCAAAAGCAAAGCCCGAGACAGTATCAGGATAGTTGACAGAGGCAAAAACAGCCGGATCAACCATGCCACAGCCCAAAATCTCAACCCAGCCTGTGCTTTTACAGACGCGGCAGGGCTCGCCGTTCACCTCACCCTTGCCGCCGCAGAGAAAACAGGAAATATCCACTTCTGCCGAGGGCTCTGTGAAGGGAAAGAAGCTTTGGCGGAAACGGACACGGGTTTTTGCGCCAAAAACCCCGCGCACAAAGGCCGTCAGGATGCCGCGCAGATGGGCCATTGTTATGCCGTCTCCGACCATAAGGCCCTCAATCTGATGGAACATGGGCGTGTGGGTGATATCGGAATCTCTGCGGTAGACCTTGCCCGGCACAACCACGGCAAGCGGGGGCTTGGTCCGCTCCATGGTCCGAACCTGAACAGGTGAGGTATGCGTGCGTAAAAGAATGGTGTCTTTTATGTACAGGGTGTCCTGCATATCGCGCGCAGGATGATCTGGGGGGATGTTTAAGGCCTCAAAATTGTAGTGGTCTATCTCGACTTCTGGACCCTGAGCGATTGAGAAACCGAGCTTTTCAAAAATCGCGCATATCTCCTCAATCACGAGCGTGTCTGGATGGAGGGAGCCCAATCCAGGCGTGCGGCCGGGAAGAGAGGCGTCAAAGCGGGCAAGGGCAGATTGCTCGCGCAGGCTGACAAGCTCCTCCCGCTTCTTCTCAAAAAGGGCGTTGCAGCGCTCCTTCACCTGATTGGCCTTCTGGCCAACAAGGGGGCGCTCCTCGCTTGAGAGGGAGGGGAGGGTGAGCATGATGGCGGCAAGACGTCCCTTGCGGCCCAAATAGGCTATGCGCAACGTTTCAAGATCATCGAAAGAAGAAGCCTGGTTCAGACCCTCTTGCAGTTCTGTCGCCAGGCTTTCCAATGCGGTTATTTGATCCATGAAGATCCTCAAGCCTTCTAATATCTTGACGGGCAGCCCCAAGCTGCCCGCCTGCACCTTCGCGCTTAGCGTACGGCTTCTTTAGCCAGCGCTACAAGTTTCGCAAAATCTTCCTTCTGATTCACGGCGAGATCCGCGAGAATCTTCCGATCCAGAGCCACATTGGCAAGCTTCAGTCCGTGCATAAAGCGGCTGTACGACAAACCGGAGAGACGGGCCCCCGCATTGATACGCAGAATCCAGAGGGCGCGGAAGTCGCGTTTGCGCGCTTTGCGTCCGACAAAGGAATTCTGCAGCGAACGCTCTACGGCTTCCCGCGCAGTACGGTACAGACGGCTGCGGCCGCCGCGGAATCCTTTGGCCGCAGCTAAATATTTTTTATGGCGACGATGACTCGCGAGTCCTCTCTTGACACGCATGGTGAACCTCCTTCTGCCATCTAGGCGGAGGATGTGCCCGATGGCATCGGTGAACAAAAACTATCCGTTCGGCAACTGACGGCGGACAGATTTAAGATTGGCGCTATCAACCAGGGTGACCTTGCCAAGACGCATTTTGCGCCCTGGGGCCTTCTTCGTCAGAATGTGACGCATGTTCTGGTGACGGCGGCGGTATTTGCCGCTTCCTGTCAGCTCAAAGCGCTTTGCTGCCGAGCGACGGGTTTTGATCTTGGGCATAGTCCCTCCCGACAAAAAAAAACGTTCTGCTGCACCGTTATTTTTTCGGCACAAGCAGCATCTGCAATGTTCTTCCCTCTGCCTTTGCTTCTTGTTCAACTTTTGCTACATCCGCCAGATCGGTGATAAAGCGGCTTAAGATATCCTGTCCTCGGTCCTTATGAACAATTTCCCGTCCACGGAAGAAAACGGTTATCTTGCAGCGGTCTCCGCCCTCTATGAAACGACGGATATGTCTCAACTTCGTTTCATAGTCGTGGTCGTCGGTCTTGGGACGAACCTTGATTTCTTTTATCTGAACAACGGTCTGACGCTTCTTCGCTTCCTGCTTCTTCTTCTGCTGCTCATAGCGGTACTTGCCGAAATCCATGATACGACAGACCGGTGGATCGCTCATCGCAGCGACTTCCACAAGATCGAGTCCGGCTTCTTTGGCCTTCTCGAGAGCCTCGCTACGCGGCAAGATACCCAGCTGTTCCCCGTCTGCGCCGATCACGCGCACTTCACGGGCACGAATCATTTCATTGCGGCGTGTTCCATCCTGTGGAACGTCCCGTCGCGGGCGTAAATTAGGCGAAGCTATAGCACATTCCTCCTCGTTTAAAGGGCTCTTCTGCGTCGTCTTTGATCCTCTGTGCGATCTCATCCACGCTTTTCAAGCCCAAATTGTCACCATTGCGCAGACGAACCGTACACTGTTGCGCCTGCACTTCCTTGTCACCAATAACAAGCATATACTGAATCTTGGCCATCTGGGCCTCACGCACCTTAAAGCCAAGCTTCTCATTTCTTCCGTCAAGCTCGGCCCGGATTCCTTTGGCCAAAAGCTGAGCGCACATCGTCTCTGCCGCAGCGTTTGCGGATTCCGTCACAGTGAGAAGCCGCGTCTGCACAGGCGCAAGCCACACAGGCAGAGCCCCAGAGTACTGCTCAATCAAAACGCCGATAAAGCGCTCAAGCGAGCCCATAATTGCCCGGTGAACCATGACCGGGCGGTGTCGCTCGCCGTCCTGCCCCACATAAACCAAATCAAAGCGCTCTGGCAAGGTGAAATCGACCTGTATTGTGGAACACTGCCATTCGCGTCCGATGCAGTCGAGCAAGACAACATCGATTTTCGGCCCATAGAAGGCGCCGTCGCCCTCATTGATTGTATAGGCAAGTCCCTTGGCTGTCACGGCATTAATCAGGGCGTTTGTGGCCAATTCCCAGGCCTCATCTGTTCCGATGCTGTTCTCAGGGCGAGTCGAGATGAGAACCTTGTAGGTGAAGCCAAAAAGATTCATCAGATCGTTTATCAGATCAATTACGCCGACAATCTCGCCTTCAAGCTGCTCTGGCGTGCAGAGAATGTGCGCGTCGTCCTGCGTGAACTGCCGAACGCGGAAGAGGCCGTGAAGCACACCGCTTTTCTCGTGGCGGTGGACAAGACCCAGCTCGAAATAGCGCTGCGGCAAATCCCGGTAGCTTCGAAGGGCGTTATTGTAAATGAGCATGTGCCCCACGCAGTTCATCGGTTTTATTCCGTACATGTCATCGTCAATCTGCGTGAAGTACATGTTCTCGCGATAGTGATCATAGTGCCCAGAGCGCATCCAGGTCTCGACGCGCAGAAGCTGCGGCCCCTGGACAATCGAATAGCCGCGTTTTAAATGCTCCCTGCGCCAGAAGTCCTCAAGTATCGACCGAACAAGCATGCCCTTGGGCAGCCAAAAGACCATGCCTGGGGCGACATCCTCGCGGAACATAAAAAGAGAAAGCTCCTTGCCGAGCTTTCTGTGATCCCTTTTTTTGGCCTCCTCAATCTGCTTGAGCCTCTCGGCTAAGGCCTTATCGTCGGCAAAGGCTGTTCCATAGATGCGCGAGAGCATGGGCAGTTTTTCATCCCCATGCCAGTAGGCGCCGGCAACAGAGAGGAGTTTGGAGGATGCGGCAAATCCTGTGTGCGGAACGTGCGGCCCGCGGCAGAGATCCGTAAAGTCGCCACAGGTATAGAGGGAGACGGTCGGATCGGGGATAGCCTCGATGAGCTCAACCTTATAGGTCTCGCCCTGTGCCGTAAAATGCGCGATCGCCTCCTCCTTGGTCATTTCTTGCCTAACAAATGGGAGTCTGCTCTTCGCGATTTTCTTCATTTCCGCTTCAATGGCCGCAAGATCGTCGCTTGTGAAGGGACGGGGCACATCGAAATCATAGTAGAAGCCTGTGTCGATCGCAGGACCGATTGTCACCTTGGCTTCTGGATAGAGATGCCTGACCGCGCACGCCATGACATGGGAGGCAGAGTGACGCAGAATCGTAAGCCCTTCCGGACTCTGCGCAGAAATCGGCTCAAGCGACTGCGCATCTTCCGGGAGAGGACTCGAAAGATCCAGAACAACGGGATCGCCATTGCCCTTCACTCTCACGGCAACAAGCGACTTCATTTTTGATCCGCTAAGCGCGTTCTTAAGAACGGCTGCAAGCGGTGACCCAGCGTCTGCTTCGACGCTTGTACCTTCCACAAGGACATTCATACGAAAGCGAACTCCCTCAAGGTGAAATGCGCAAATTCGGCAAAAAAAAAGGGAGGTTGTCCTCCCCGAGCGAAATGCCACATGAAATGAAAAGAAACTATAGAATTTATATATAAGGGATGACCCTTTATAAACAGTTGGTAGGAACGAGCAGACTTGAACTGCTGACCCCTTCCGTGTCAAGGAAGTACTCTAGCCACCTGAGCTACGCTCCTACGAAGCAAGTGAAAAGATATATATCGCACTCTTAATTCTTCGTCAATAGCTTTTTGCAATTTTTTTTGCTTGACTCAAATTTTTTCTTCCCTATACTTTTTCCTTCATTGCAAAAACGTCATTGGACCACCGTCCCACGTTCTCTCTATTATGTAAAGGAAAAATACGAGGAAGTCAATGATGAATTCAGGCGTATCGAATAAAAAGCCGTGCGACATCATCTGTTCTGCTTTATACACAAGCTCCGGGGGGAATGCAAGTGTTTTTTGCAAAAATTTTTCACTGGCCATTGCTGGCGGCGTAATCGCCGATGTGGGGCCGCGCGAAAGCATTGAAGCGCGCTGGGAGGCAGACACTGTCCGCGATTTCGGAAAAGCGCTCATTATCCCAGGTCTCGTCAATGCCCACACCCACGTGGCCATGACCTATATGCGAGGCTTTGCCGACGATCTTCCTCTGCTCACGTGGCTTACGAAAAAAATCTTTCCCGTTGAGGCCCAACTCACAGAGCGCATTGTCCGCGTCTTCTCGCTCTTAGGCTTTGCCGAAATGCTCGCAAGCGGCACAACAAGTTGCCTCGACATGTATCTTATTGAAAAGGCGGCCTTTGACGCGGCAAAAACCGCAGGCATACGCTTTCACGGAGGAGAAGGCATCTTTGCCTTTCCAAGTCCAGGCTGCGCGACCTTTGAGGAGGGCCTTGAAAAAACCGAGTCTCTTGCCAAGGAGTATGCGGACAATCCAAGGCTTGCCGTCACAGTCAATCCCCACAGCGTCTACACAACCAATCCCACAATTCTTAAGGCCTGTGTCGCGACAGCGGACAAGCTCAATCTCCCAATCCACATCCATCTTGCGGAGACACCCCAGGAAACCAAGGAATGCGAGCAGCGTTTCGGAGCGCGCCCAATCGCCCTATGCGACAAGTGCGATCTCTTCTCGCAGAAAGTGACAGCCGCCCACATGGTTGACATAAGCAGCCAGGAAATGGACTTCATAGCCAAGCAAAAGGACACGGTTGTTGTCACAAATCCCACATCGAATATGAAACTCGCCTCAGGAGTCGCGAAGATTCCTGAGATGCGCTCGCGCTCAATCCCCTTAGCCCTTGGGACCGACGGCCCGGCAAGCAACAATACCCTCAACATGTTCTCCGCCATGCGGCACACAGCGCTCATCCATAAACTGGTCAAAAGCGATCCCGAATGTCTCTCGGCTGAAACGGCCTTCTGCATGGCGACTCTTGGAGGTGCGCGCGCCCTGCACAGAGACGATATCGCAAGCCTTGCCAAAGGCATGCAGGCGGATCTCGCGGTCCTCGACCTCACAGCGCCCAATCTTGTCCCGCTCTACTCGCCAACCTCACATATCGTCTACGCGGCAAGCGGCCACGAGGTCCTCTGCACCATGGTCGGCGGCGAAATCTGCTATGAAAACGGACGCTACACCCGCTTTTCCTACGAAGATCTTCTGACTGAGGCTTGGGAAATCTCTGCGGATCTAAAGAAAATGTCGTCTCTCTCTTGACGTCCGCCGCGTCTCTCCATATACTTCGGCACTTTCATTACAAATGTTCTTCCTGGAGGCTTCACATGGCTCAGCTTCAAAACGCAAAAAGAACAAACGACGGTGTCATGGTCAACGGTTTTGTGCTCTCCCCGATCATCGATAAATGCGAGGGCTGTGATCGCGTGCGGGATTTCGAAGAGGAAAAATTCTGCTCCTCCTATCCGAATCCCGCAAGCAAGTGGTCTGGCGGCCGCTGCAATTTTGCAACTCATGCCAAAGAGGAAGTTGCTGCTCAGGCGAAAGTCAACCCCTTGAAGGCCTCCAAGCGTGCTGCAAAGGGCCGCTAAAAACTTTTGGGAAGGGCTATACACCCTTCCCTTTTTTTATACCCGGCCGCATACTGTTTTGCCCGCGCGCTTCCTGCGCGTACCCGTCAAGCGGGCCGATCAGACAGTGTCGACCGGTTAATAAGCACATCGGTACACTGTTTTCCACGTACGCCAAAAGAGATGGGCTTTCGTATCCTATAACGTCTGTAAAACAGGGCGCTCTTGACCCGAGAAGAAATGTGCTCGAGAGAAATAAGGCTCTACGTATGACGAGCAGTCCTTTTTCACAAAACCTATCGAAAGTGGTGCTCCCGCAATGGACCGTCCCGACCCCTCATCCATACCCAATGCTCCAGGCGTCTACCTGTACCGTGACGAGGGCGGCACAGTACTCTACGTTGGCAAGGCCCGCGTCTTAAAACGCCGCGTACTCTCGTATTTTCGCAAAGATGGCGTAAGCCCTAAAACCAGCGCGATGCTCGCCAAAGCGCAGACTATCGAATATCTCACGACAACGACGGAGAAAGAGGCACTCCTTCTCGAAGCAAATCTCATCAAAAAGTACCGTCCCCATTACAATATCGCCCTCCGCGACGACAAACAGTACTTTCTCTTCAGGCTCGATCCCAAACAGAGCTATCCCCGCCTTGAAATCGTCCGCTCAGCCAGGCACGACGGAGCGCGGTATTTTGGGCCCTTCACATCGGCTCTCTCAGCGCGCGACACATGGAAAGTCCTGCACAGAACCTTTGGCCTGCGCCGCTGCACGGATCGCAGCATGAAAAACCGCGTCCGGCCCTGCCTCTACTACCACATGAAACAGTGCCTGGCCCCCTGCACAGGAACCCTGGAAGAAAAGGACTACGCGCAGGCAGTCGAGCGCATCTGCACCCTGCTCGACGGCCACGGAGAGATGCTTATCGCTGACCTTAGAGTGCGGATGAACGCTCTCGCCCAGGATCTCCGTTTCGAGGAGGCAGCCATTATCCGCGATCAAATACGGGCCATTGAACGGACCATAGAGCAGCAGGCCGTCATACTGCCAGGAAAAATGGATACGGACGTTCTTGGACTCTTCGAAGGACGCCAAGGCTCAAGTCTCTGTCTGCTTTTTGTCAGAAACACCAGTATAAGCGATGCGCGCAGCTTTTACTGGCCAGGGCTCACAGCGCAGGATGCATCCGATCTTATCCTATCCTTTCTCTCCCAGTACTACGCTATCCAATTGCCCCCTCCCCGCATTCTTCTCCCTTTCCTGCCAAAAACCGACGACCCAAGGGAATGGGAGGACAGTGTCCAGCTTTTAAACGAGCGCAGAGGAGAGAGCGTGCGCTTCGATATCCCAACAAAGCCTGTTGACAACAATCTTATCGACATCGCTATCGCCAATGCGAAAGAAGAAGCGCTGCGCAATGAGCTTGCCTCAGGGCCAACGATACTTGAGCGCATTCAAAAGGCCCTGCACCTGCCCAATCTCCCAAGGCGCATTGAATGCGTGGATGTCTCCCACACCCAGGGCGCGGCAACGCGTGTCGGCATGGTCGTCTATTGTGACGGCGAGCCAAGCAAGGACAAGTACCGCGTCTACGCCATGCCGGAGAGCAATGACGACTATAAGACCCTTGCGGCCTGGATTCCCAGACGGCTCACAAGCGGTCCTCCTTGGCCCGATCTCTTGCTTATCGATGGGGGCCGAGGGCAAATTTCCGCTGTCGGCAGGGCTCTTGAAGAGGCCGGTACGCCTGCCCTCTTTCCCTATGCTGGCATTGCCAAAGCGCGCACAGAGGACGGAGCCCAAGATAGGCGAGCCGGCAACGTGGGCGACCGCATTTTTCTGCCGAACCGCACAAATCCGCTCCCGATCCGCGAAGGCAGTGAGGAAATCCTCTTTTTGCAGCAAATTCGGGATGCGACCCACCACTTTGCAATCACAAGTCACAGAAAAGCCCGCGCAAAACAAAACCTTGCGAGCGAACTTGAACAGCTTGCAGGCATAGGCCCAAAAACGGCGCGCCTCTTGTGGGATGCCTTCAAAAACATGGAGGCCATAAAAGCGGCAACAGTTGAGGAACTCTTGGCACTTGACGGTCTAGGCCCAAAAAAAGCAGCGCATATTCTCGCACTGCTTAAAAAATTGCCGTAAGCCGCTGCTTTATACCAGCTGCATAATGATTTTCCCTGGGCAACCTAAAGCTACCTCAATTGCTCGGCACACGCAGGGCTCACTGTGTCGCGTAAAGAAACATTGTGACGCCGAGTATACTCAGCCTCATAAAGATTTTCCCCTAGGTGGACGATGTCAGAGTGTAACTCGAAGCGTTCTGCTGAAAATCAATGTGCGGTCGAGTATATACGAACAATACGGCACACTGAGCGATTTCCCACGATCTTCTCTCACCAAGCAGGCGTCATTGCACAAAGAGCGGGAGCTTTGCTAGCATTGAGTGCAGTTTGTGTTCATCAAAGGGAAGATATTCTGCGATCGTAAAGCCCACGACATCGGCAGCGCGCAGTACCAACTGAAGTAAATCCCCAAGCGCATCCATGGTCATTATGCCTCCTCCAGACCCGTCGCCGACAAGCTCGGGATTTGCGAAGTAGGTTGAATGAAAAAATCGCTCATCAAGGACATCGATATCAAAGTGAATGGCTATGTGTTCAAACTGCCGCACAAAAGAAAGCACAGCATCGTTTGAGACAAATTCATCAATCTGCACGGAGTAGGGAACGCCGACTGCGTCAAGAAATTTTTCCTGATAGTCATGAAGACCCTGCAGCCCCACATAGAGGACGTCCTTCGGTTTGAAGACCGCATTCTGCATCATGTCTTTAAGACATTCCGCACCGTAGCCCAAAAGAGACCCCAAAACCATTGCATGCGCATTGGGGTAGCCGTCTTCAACTGTTGAGACATCGGGATGGGCGTCTATCCAGAGAATGCCAAGGTTTTCGTACAGACCGTGAAGGTAGTCAAAGGGAGCGAGTGAAACAAGGCAGTTTCCCCCTATTGTTATAACGCGGTCAGGCGCTTCCTCCGCAAGTTTTTTTTGCGCGCTGGCAATGCCGGAGAGAACCTCTTCTTTGCCATAGATGCCATCGACTATGCGTTTTTCCTGGCCATCAGGTGGTGTGACATCAACACAAACCACCTTCTGATTTGTATTTTCCGGTAGAATATGGCGGAGAAGGTTGGCCCCAAAATAATATGTTTCAAGGCCTCCGCTGGCATAATCAGGATAGAGCAGACGAATTGTTTTCATGCACACCTCTCAGACACAAAAGGCCCAGGGACCCCGGGCCAAATACTTGCGGCAAAGAAAGACAAAAGTCGCAGGAGAGGGCAAGTGCCGGTTCCATCCCGGCCGATCACTCTTCCTTTGAATTTTTTGACTCCGCGCGCAATCTTATGATGATTGAACTTCGCTTAAGCGCTTAAACATCTTTTTACTTGAACCGCAGACCGGGCAGCGCCAGTCATCAGGCAGGTCCTCGAACTTAACACCTTTGGGAATCTTGTGTTTTCTATCACCTTTGTCCGGATTGTAAATGTAGCCGCAGTTCCCAACCTGGCACTGCCACATATCACTGAGTTCGGCCATATGCCCTCCTTACCTAATGGGGTGAAAAAGGTGGGGATAAAAAAAATTGCTTGCGAGAGGAGCAGGTGGGATCGATACGGGAATCATTGTGCCGAAAATATAAAGACCTCGCCTGCGCGCTTAAGGACGCTCTCTTTCAGCTGTACTCTTTTGATTTCGCGGCAACGTGCGCCTATGGCGCAAGCCAAAGAAGCCAGTTGAGCATTTTTAAAGCCGATCTCCCGCAATAGTCAGAACTCCGTAGACAAGCGTGATGCCTTGGAAGCTTCTGCCGTAGCGAAACATCCCTTGCACTGTATGTACGGAAATTTGTCCTTTTTATCAATACGGAGTACCGCGCAATCCCCTGAACTTTCCAGGTAGGACGGCCCTATCTCGTTTTGAATACTTGGCGTCACAATGTTTCTTCCCGCAAACGCGCCCTGCGCAACCAATTGAGGCCGCTTGGCTTTAGGTTGCCAAAGGAAAATCAGTATGCAGCGTAACCACGCAAGCCAAAGACACCCAGAGGGCGTGGGACGCTACGCAGCCCTCATCTCTTGGGCTGTGTTTGTCTACGCGCACTCTGTAGGTGAAGATAAGCGAAAATAGGCTTGTAAGGGCTTCTTCGGGAGCCCTTTTCTTGTACTCTCATGGCAGGTATGGGCGTGTTGCTCTTGCAGAGGAAAGTAAAGTACGATAGGACTATAGAGCAAAAAAAGGACGTCACTATGCCTACTTTTCGCAATCTCACAGAGGATCTTATGGCGGCTGACGACACAATCGTGGCCCTGCAGACAAAACTCACATCCTTTCAGGCCCGATCCCCTGAGCAGGGGGGCGATGGGGAAGAGGAAAAAACGGAATGGCTCCGCACATGGCTTTTGGCGCACGGAATCGCCGACTTGGAGCTTATCCGCGCACCGGACACCAGGGTGACAAGCGGTAGTCGCCCAAACCTTATCGCGAAAATTCCTGGGGAAACACAGGAGACAGTGTGGATTTTTGCGCACACAGATGTCGTTGACGCGGGTGACCGCTCGGCCTGGACCCATGACCCCTGGACAGTCCATCGTGAGGGCGACTGGCTCTTTGGCCGCGGGGTTGAGGACAATCAGCAGGCACTTGTCTCAACACTCATCCTTGCAGACGCCCTACAGAGGCTTGGCATCGTGCCTAGGCGCACGCTCGGTATGGTTTTTATGGCCGACGAAGAGAGCGGAAGCGCTCACGGACTGGGCTATGTGCTGGAAAAAAGACCTGAACTCTTTTCAGCCAAGGATATATATCTTGTCCCAGATTTTGGAAGCCCAGACGCCTCTGTCATTGAAATTGCCGAAAAAGGCGCCTGTTGGTACCGCATAGAATGCACAGGCAAGCAGTGTCATGCGTCGACGCCAGAAAAAGGTGTCAACGCCTTTGTCGCCTCCTCGGCCTTAGCTCTCGCCGTATCCGAAGAGTTGCCAAAGCTCTTTTCCAAAAGCGATCCCCTCTTTTCCCCACCGGTATCAACCTTTGTGCCAAGCATGCCGCTCACAGTAACGCAAGGGATCAATATTGTCCCTGGGAAGGCCATCTTCCATCTTGACTGCAGAATTCTCCCAGAAATAGACGAAACGGAAGTCAAGAAAGCGCTCGAGAATATTGCAGGCGACATAGCAAGGCGGTATAGTGTCGCTGTGGACATACAGACAGTCCAGATGCAGAAGGCCTCGCGGGCGGCTTTAAATGGGCCTGGAGAAAAAGTCCTGAAAGAGGCAATCAGCGCGGTCTACGGAAATAGCCCAAGGCTGCGCGGGCTTGGCGGAGGGACAGTCGCCGCCCACCTGCGCCACAAAGGAATAGCCGCCCTTGTCTGGTCATGCATTACAAACACCTGCCATGAGCCAAACGAGCGCTCCTCAATCACAGCGACCAAGAAAGACAGCTGCGTCTTCGCGCACATGCTGGACAGCACACAATAAAACAAAGACAGCACCATGTCCGACTCATCGTTTGACTGCATCATTGTGGGCGGAGGCCACGCGGGCTCTGAAGCGGCCTGCGCCCTTGCGCGGAGCGGCATTAAGACTCTCCTTATCACCTCAAATCTCGATCGCCTAGGCTACCTCTCGTGCAATCCCGCAATCGGCGGTCTCGCAAAAGGCCACATGGTCCGCGAGATCGATGCCCTTGGCGGCATGATGGGCTTTTGGGCCGACGCCTCGGGCATTCAGTTCCGCATACTCAATGCGAGCAAGGGTCCGGCTGTCCGCGCAACGCGGGCGCAGATAGACCGCGACGCCTACCAGCTTGCTGTCAAAAAAACACTCTACACACTCTCCAATCTCACCCTCTGGCAAGACAGCGCGACAGAACTTTTGACAGACGACGGCCGCATACGCGGTGTCAAAACAAAACTTGGCGCGCGCTTTTTGGCACGCCATGTCCTGCTCACAACAGGAACCTTCCTTGAAGGCATAATCCACGTGGGGCTCACACATTTTTCGGCGGGCAGAATGGGAGACGCGGCCTCCCACGGTCTCTCCGATAGTCTCCGATCCCTTGGCTTCACAGTGGGGCGCCTTAAAACCGGCACAACACCGCGCATCCTTAAATCATCCATTGACTTCTCGGCTCTTACGGAACAAAGAGGCGACACGCCACTTCCGCGCTTTAGCTTCTACTCATCCCCTCCTAGCCTTCCGCAGACAACCTGCCACATCACCTGGACCAATGAAAAAACCCATGCGATCATCCGCACGGGTTTTGACCGATCTCCCCTGTTCACCGGCGTAATACAGGGAACAGGCGCCCGCTACTGCCCATCAATAGAGGACAAAGTGGCCCGCTTCCCGCACCACGACCGCCACCACGTCTTTCTTGAACCGGAAGGGCTACACAGCCACGAAATCTACGCAAACGGCATCTCAACAAGCCTCCCTCTCGACATACAGATCGCTATGCTCCACAGCATAGCCGGTCTTGAACACGCAGTTCTCTTACGGCCAGGCTATGCCATAGAATACGATTTCGTCGATCCTGTGCAGCTAAAAGGTACCCTTGAGAGCAAAACAGTTCCCGGTCTGTGGATGGCCGGCCAAATCAACGGGACCAGCGGATACGAGGAAGCCGCAGCGCAAGGACTGTGGGCTGCGCTCAATATTATAGCGCAGGAGAAATGCCTTGCCCCCTTCGCGCCTGGCCGCGACCGCGCCTATATGGCGGTTTTGGTCGACGATCTTGTGACTCTCGGAACAAGCGAGCCCTACCGCATGTTTACCTCACGCGCTGAGTACAGACTGCTTCTGCGCGAGGACAATGCCGATCAACGCCTAAGCCCCCTTGGCAGACAATTCGGGCTGCTGAACGATTCGGCCTGGGAGGCCTTCCAGAAAAAAGAAGAGCAGAAAGAAAAACTGCGCTCAGCCCTTGCGACATGCCGCATACGCGAGCCAAAGGAGCTTGCGGGGCTAAGCCCTGCGACCCTTCTTGTGCGCACACAATACGATATGCAAGCAATTGAGACACTTCTCTCAGAGGCAGAGTGCGCAGCAAGTCTGGGCGGGGAAGACTGCCTTGCGACTCTTTTGGAAAGCGATGCGCAAACGCGTTTTTCCGTTGAAACGGATATCAAATACGAGGGCTATATCGCGAGGGATAAGGCCTTAGCTGAGCGCAGCCGAAAACTCTGGGAAATACAACTGCCAGCCAATCTCGACTACACCAAAGTCGCGGGTCTCACCCTTGAGGCGGTCGAAAAACTTTCCCGCGTCCAACCGTCAAATCTGGGACAGGTCAGCCGCATTCCTGGCCTAACTCCAGCAACCATCTCCTGTCTTGAAATCTATATCCACAAGCTAAACCGCAGCACTCAAAACGCCAAGAAACAGGATTGACGCAGTGGGACACACATCATTCTTTGATTCCGTCTATTTGTTCTTTGTCACGCGCACAAGCGGCGAGTATTTTCTCCTCTCCCTCATCATTCTCCTGCCGCTGTTCTTCTTTTTAGGACACCTCTATACTGTGTGGCGAGCCAAGGAAGCGAAGAGAAAGCAGAAACTCTTTGTCATGCAGCAGCTTGAGCTTGCCTACTCGCAGATCGAGACATTCAGCATCCAGGTTGGTGAACGCGATACGCGCACAAACTACATGGCCATTCTGGATTCGATCACCAACGATTTTTTGACCTTGAGCATCACGGAATACATGTCGCCTCTCTGGATAAACCAGAAAGCTGATTTCTTTTTCTGCGTCCGCCGCGACGCCCAACGCGATTTTTACCGCTTCAGAGCGCCCATTCTCTCGCTTAAGCCATCTGGCAAGACGACAAAAATTCGTGTACCATCCCCGAACTCGCTTGAAATGGGCCAGAAACGCGCCTTTTTCCGCATAACACCGCTTCCAGAAACCATTCGCGTGATCGCCATCTGGCTTCTTTCCGACACAGCCCATCTGCCCAAAGCGACCAGCGATGTCGGCAAGCCGTATATGAGCGTCACATTCAAAGACCGAAAAGACGAGAAAGTCTCGCCCTTAAACGTCGAGGACATCTCCGGCACAGGCATTGCCCTGCGGATTATTCTGAAAAACCAAGATGAGGAACTGCTCATCGAAAAAGGCAAACAGATTCTCTGCCTTCTTGTCTACGACGCCTCCTTGCAGAAAAAAGAACATCTCGTTAATTTCTGCTGTACGGGCAGAGTCACCAATGTCCGCTCGGTGAAAAATGCCTTTATTGTTGGCGCTGAATTCGAAAACTGGGCGCTTCTGAACAGAGGCAAGCCCACAATCAACTGGTTTAAGCAGCAGAAAGCCGTGGGAATTGGTCCCATTCTGAACTGGGTGACCAAGATGGACCTTGAACGGCACAAGATTCTCGCCAGCGAGACTTTCTAACGGTTGCGCGCAGAGCAACACAGAAGGAGAAACACTTGGACGATTCTACAGACGAGCACAGTAGTCTCTGGTCCCGCATTTGCCGCTTCTTCTCACGCGACAATGAGGAAAAATTGGAGCAGGCTATTCTTGACGCCAGTGCGGATGGTGAAGTGGAGCCCGAGGAAAAATCCATGCTCCTCGGCATCTTACGATTCAACGATCTCCTCGTCCACGACACCATGACTCCCAGAACCGACATGGACTGCATCCCAATCGAAAGTTCCCTCACGGATGCCGCAAAAATCATTGTCGACTCCGGCCACTCGCGCATTCCCGTCTACAAGGATACGCGGGACAATATCGTGGGCATTGTCCACGCCAAGGATATTCTCCCCTGCCTACTCGAACCGTCCCGCCAGTCACTTTCCATTGAAACGATTATGCGGGAACCATTCTTTGTGCCCGACACAAAATCGACCAGAACACTGCTTCAGGAATTCCGCGCAAGAAAACAGCATATAGCCATAGCCGTCGACGAATACGGCGGAACATCAGGACTTATCACTATCGAAGATGTGATTGAGGAAATCATCGGCGACATTGAGGACGAACACGACGCGCCAAGAGAAGAGGACATACGCTCCCTTGGAAACAACGTCTACGAACTGACAGGCCGCGCAACCCTTGAGGATCTAAGCGAACTTGGTCTTAAGCTTGAAAGCGATGAGGTCGACACCATCGGGGGCTATCTGTGCATGCTCGCAGGCCACGTTCCCGCAAGCGGCGAGACTTTTCTTATGGAAGGCTGGCGCATCACCATTCTTGATGCCGACTTAAAACTGATTCACCGCTTACGACTCGAACCAGACGACACAAAGGCGCAAGGAGAGGACGAAGCAAGCTATGTTGATGCGGATGAGCGGCGTGCGTGACAGACGAAACGTGGCGGTTTTGCTTGGTGCGTGTAGCATCTGGCTTGGTTTCCCAAACGATCTTGCCTTCCTCCCGCTTGTCATTCTCCTCTGGCCCCTCTCTCTCGCCTACATAGGCTTTGCGGCCAAGTCACCGGCTGAAGCCGCGCGCTTTGGACTCACTCTCAATTTCCTGGGTATTGGGGCGACACTCTATTGGCTCGCCTATCCCATCCATCAGGTAGGCGATCTGCCCTGGCCGCTCGCTTCGCTTGTCGCCCTTCTTGTCGCCCTAGCCCTTGCCCTCATCTACACCTTCTTTCCTCTTGTCCTCTATCGCGCAAAGAATCTCTCGCCCGTTAAAGTGGCCTTTATCGCTGCAGTTGCTTGGACACTTCTAGAAATCGTCTCAGGCGAACCCCTCGATTTCCCGTGGATCCCTCTGACAGGCGGGCTTGTTCTCTGGCCGATTCTTGTTCAGGTGGCGGTCTATGTCGGAAGCACTGGCACAGCCTTTCTGTGGATCTTTCTTCTCATGCTCCTTGTTTTCCCCCGCGGCTCAAAAAAAGCCCTGACCTTCGGCCTTCTCGTTCTTGCCCTGCTCCTCTTTGTGGGCGCAAAGCGCTGTCTTGACCATCCAAAAGACGCGCTCCCAAGCGGGGAAAACAGTCTTGGCGTTCTTTTTGTCGAGGGCAATTTCGATCAAAACGAGAAATGGACGCCGTCCCTCCAGCGGGCGACACTGGACCGCTACCGCACACTCACGCGCACGGGGCTCGAGAAGGCGCCCGGTCCGGTCTCGCTGATCATCTGGCCTGAGACCTGCATGCCCTTCTTTCTTGAAAACAGTCCGATCCTAGACAGTCTCATCCGCGAGAGCGCGCGGGAAAGCAAGCGCCCCTTGCTCTTTGGCGTGCCAGGCACTGATCGTGAGCGGCGCATCTACAATAGAGCGATGCTCCTTGATGCCAAAGGCGCGACATTAGGCTATGTCGACAAAGAACACCTTGTTCCCTTCGGCGAATACGTCCCAGCCTTTCTCGACATCCCGATCTTTCAAAGCCTTCTCCAGGGAGTGGCCTACAGCAAAGGGACGCGGACTGCCCCTCTTAGGGTGGGCGCCATTGCGGCTGGGATTCTCATTTGCTATGAAGGAATCTTTCCGGAACTAGCGCAAAAGCGCACAGAAGAGGGCGCAAACATTCTCGTTGACTTAAGTAACGACGCCTGGTTTTCAAGAACCCCAGCGCCAAGCCAGCATCTCTACTTAAAGGCCCTGCGCTGCGTCGAGCAGAACCGCTGGCTATTGCGCGGCACAAATTCCGGCATATCCGCAGTCATTGACCACGTAGGACGTATTGTTTTCCAAGGCCCCCTGTTCACAGCTGAATCTCTCTACGCAAGGGCCAGACTGAGCCAGGATACGACATTCTACCACAGAACAAGAGATTGGCAGAGCATACTCTTTCTCTTCTTCTGCGCGCTAGCCGTCGTCCTTCTTTCACCACCGTTTTGCCACAATAGCGACAGGAATACCTATGGCCGAATCCACTCCCCGTCTCGCAGACATTCGACAGGAAAGTCTCGCTCTCACTCAGCGCTATGAAGCCCTGCGGAGGAGTCTTTGACGAAGACGCCTTAATTCATAGGCTCAGCGTGATTGAAAAGGAACTCTCCAAACCCGGAGCCTGGGACAATCCCCAGAGTTTAACGCCCCTCCTCCAGGAGAAAGGGCGGCTTGAGGAAACTGTCGAGCGGCTCAAAAGGCTTACTAAAAGCCGGGAAGACTTTGACGACTGGCTGGCCCTCGCCCAAGAAAACGAAGGCAATGATGGCGATCAAGAAGCGATTGACGCCTTAGCCCTTCAGCTCAAAGAGTTAAGCGATCTTGTTGAGGAAACCGAGCTTATCACCTTCTTAAACGGCAAAAACGACGACTGCGCGGCCCTCCTCGAAATCCACCCTGGAGCCGGGGGGACGGAGTCACAGGACTGGGGCGACATGCTCCTGCGCATGTACTCACGCTGGGCGCAATCCCATAAATACTCGGTTGACATACTTGACTATCTTCCAGGCGAAGAAGCGGGGCTTAAACGCATAACCATACGCATTTCCGGTCCCCACGCCTATGGGCTCTTAAAAAGCGAGCGCGGCACCCATCGCCTTATTCGCATATCCCCCTTTGACGCCTCAGGAAGACGACACACCTCCTTCACAGCTGTCGATGTGCTTCCGGATGTGACAGACAGCATACAAATCGACATTAAAGAGTCGGATCTGCGCGTCGATATCTTTCACTCAAGTGGACCAGGCGGCCAAAGTGTCAATACGACAAGCTCCGCCGTTCGTATCACACACATACCCACAGGGGTCGTGGTCCAATGTCAAAACGAACGTTCGCAACTCCACAACAGAGAAGGTGCCATGCGCGTACTCAAGGCTCGCCTCTACGCCCTCGAGGAAGCAAAACGAGACAAAGAACGCCAGGAAGCCTACGTGAGCAAGGGTGCTATTGATTTTGGCAGTCAAATCAGGACATACACCCTGCAGCCATTCCGTCTTGTGACTGATCACCGCACCGGGAAAAAATACTCGGATGCGGACGCCATTCTGGATGGAGGCATTGACCGCCTTCAGCACGACTATCTCTTATACTGCCATGGACAAAAACATTGATTTCAAAGCTCTTGCTGCGGAACTAGCGGCTCTCGAGAAGCAGGGCAAAGGGCAAGGTGAAGACCTGCTCATAGCCCGTGTTCTGCACAATATGTCGCCCAGCCGGTGGAAGGAATTCTGCAAGGCCTATCCGGCCAGCAAATGGGGAGCACTTCCTGTATCCTCCCTTCCTCTCTCGAAGATGGCTGATGAAGAAAAGGATTCCACATATCTCTGGGGAGACGAACTGAAATACGCGATCATGGCCGAGAAATTCACTGAACAGGTGGGTCGGGAGCTTATTCGTATGGCCCGCGTCGGGGGCGAACTGAGCATTTTTTGCTGCGATGTTATGCCCATTGAAAGAGAGAACAGCATCCACGCAGCCCTTGAGGATCTGCTCGTACGCACACTCAGAGATTTCATGGAACCCTGCGACAGCATAGCAACAGACAGCGAGGGCCATCCTCTTGTCCTTTTGCCCGGCACAGGCCCGATACGCTCCCGACATCTCTGTGAAAAACTTCAGAAGAAGTATGCAAAGGAATCAAAGAAGATACATCCCAACGTCTTTATTACAATGGGGGTTGTCTGCATTGCCCAGGGGGAGAAACGTTCAGCTGAAGACTTGGTCTCGCGTGTAAGCCTCGCTCTGCTCAAAGCGCGCACTGAAGCGTCGCATGTGCATCAGATCGGCCCCGAGACACTGGATGAACGTTCAACACTGGTTCATTCTGACGAAAAACGTTTTCTCTTCTTTGGTGGAGCATAGAAAACTATGAATAGTACCTTAAGTGTGGCCGTTCTCAGTGGAAAGGGAGGCGTTGGTAAAACAAACCTTTCCCTCAATCTGGCCTACGGCCTCTATCAGCTAGGCTATAAACCGTTTTTGATGGATTGCGATATGGGCCTCGCCAATCTCGATGTCCTGCTCGGGATTACCCCTGAAGCCAATCTGCAAGACACTCTTCTTGGCAAAGCGACACTTTCCGACGTTCTCTACCATGTCGAACCCAACGGTTTTGACGTGCTGCCCGCGGCGTCTGGAGTTCCGGAATTAAACGACTTAAAACCGGAGCTTAGGGACATCTTAATCGACAAGCTCGAACCCATGCTCGCATCCTACGACTATGTCTTTATGGATCTTGGGGCCGGCATCTCGGAAAACGTGCAGACCTTCGCCGCCATGAGCGCTATGCGCATTCTGATCATAACTCCCGAGCCCACATCGCTCACAGATGGCTATGCCCTCATCAAGGTACTCAACAACCGCTTCGGCATGAGGGATTTTATGATCCTGGTCAACGAGGCAAGCTCATCCAAAGAAGCGCAGAACACCTACGAACGCTTGAAAACTGCCTGCGTTCATTTTCTTCACATTGAGCCGGTTTTTCTTGGTTTCGTCCACAGGGACAGTAAGCTCCCAGAAGCCGTGTGCCGTCAAAAACCTCTTCTGCTCTACGCCCCCTCCTGCCAGGCTTCGCGCGATATCACCTCCATGGCCGAGAAACTGCAGAAAATCCGCCTCTCCATGGCTGACTGGCTCTCGTCAAGAACCATACTGAAACGCAGCTCAGGCTAGTCTCTTTTTTCATGACATGGTCTTCTGTTTCTGCTACACTGGCTTGCGATCAGAAAAAATCCTGATCAACCTACGAAAGCACACCTGTGCATTTATGGAGAATTGGGTATGCAGAAGAAATTTCACGGTGCGATTACCGCTCTTGTCACGCCCTTTAAAGACGGAAAATTCGATGAGCAAAGCTACCGCGCCCTCATCGACACCCAGATAGCGAGCGGTATTCACGGCCTTGTTCCCTGCGGGTCGACGGGCGAATCGGCCACATTGTCGCATGCGGAACACGAGGAAGTCATCCGTGTCTGCGTCGATCAGGTTAAAGGGCGTGTTCCCGTCCTTGCCGGAGCTGGCTCAAACAACACAACTGAGGCCATAGCCTTAACCAAGATCGCCAAGGATGCCGGCGCGGACGGCGCGCTGCTCATAACCCCCTATTATAACAAACCGACGCAGGAAGGCCTCTACCAGCACTATGCGGCTGTCGCCAAAGCAGTTGACCTTCCGCTCATTCTCTACAATGTGCCCGGCAGAACAGGCTGCAATATGCTTCCCCCAGTTCTTGGCCGTCTTGCCCGTGACTTCCCAACAATCATAGGCGTCAAGGAGGCCACAGGCAGCCTCGCCCAGGGCAGCGAAGTGATTGAGACCTGTCCAAAGGATTTCCTTGTCCTCTCAGGCGACGACTTCACAGCCTTGCCGCTAGAGTGCATTGGCGGAGTTGGCGTAATTTCGGTTAGCTCAAACATTGTGCCAAAAGAGATGGCCCAAATGTGCGATGCCTTTGAGGCGGGCGATCTCAAGACGGCCGTTGCAATCCACCACAAGCTCTTTGCCCTGCACAAGGCCATGTTTATTGAGACAAATCCCGTGCCGGTCAAAAAAGCTCTTGCGCTTATGGGAGCCATACGCGATGAGGTACGCCTCCCTCTGTGTACCATGACAGACGCGCACATCGAGGATTTGAAAAAAGTTCTCGCCTCCTACAAGCTTATCTAAAACGTTTCCGCATTTCCTCCCGCCGGGGAGGAAATGCCTGAGCAATTGAAGGACACCTATGCCCGTTGCCGTAGCCGTCAGCGGTGGTCTCGACAGTCTCTGCGCCCTTCTTCTGCTGAAAGAGGCGGGGGAGACACCCCTTGCCCTCCACGGCCTCTTTCACAGCCCCCACGTACCCGCACACCTCCCTCCTCTCTTGGACCAACTGCACATTCCACTTATGACCCTTGACTTGCGCGAGTCCTTTCAGGTCCATGTCATTGACAAGACCGAAGCCTCCCTGCTCGCAGGCAAAACGCCAAATCCCTGCGCTCTCTGCAACCGCCACATCAAATTCGGCCTTCTTCTTAACCATGCGCACGATCACGGCTTACCCCTTGCCACTGGCCACTATGCGGCAAAGACGAGCTGTCAGGGTTTCCCCCTCCTCACAAGCCCCCTCGATAGCGCAAAGGATCAAAGCTATTTCTTAAGCCGTATCTCCCCCCTTGCGCTCGACTCCATTCTTTTTCCTCTTGCGACCACAAACAAGGAAGCCTGTCGGCGCATCCTTAGAGAAAAACAGATCCACATACCAGAAAAAGAAAGCCAGGATATCTGCTTTAGCCCAAAAGTTACAGGCACTCCCGGCCCAATCCGCATTCTAAGCGAGCGGGGAAGCCACTTTGCAGCAATTCCCCACATGGGACTTGACCGCTATACGATCGGGCAGAGGAAGGGACTTGCAATCGCCTACACGGAGCCGCTCTACGTTGTGAGAAAGGATGTTGCGCACAATACCCTCTATCTTGGAACAAAAGCCTTTCTCGGCATGCTGGGCTTAACAGCCGATCACATAACGCTCTTTCTCCCTAAGGCCCTCTGGCCTGACAAACTCTTTGTCCGCGTGCGCTACCGCCAAAAAGCCTGTCCTGCAAGTGTCCGTCTTTTGGACGAAAAAATTCTCGTCCGCTTTCCCTCCCCGGTATTTCCGTCGGATATCGATCAAGTACTCTCTGTGACAGATGAGAAGGGAAGAATACTTGCCGGCGGTCTTATCTCGGATCTTGATCTGCTGTGCGATCCCTTCTGTTAGCCAAGCCCGAAAAACCGTCGGGCTGTCTCTCCAGTCGCCTGCCAAAGATCCTGAATGCTCATCCCCCGCGCATGGGCAACAGCCTCAGCCGTAAAGACGGTGTAGGCTGGCTCATTGCGGGTCCCCCGCCACGGATGTGGGGCAAGATAGGGGCAGTCGGTCTCAATGAGCAGGCGATCCAGTGGGATGTGCGCGATCGCCTCGCGCAGCGTCTCATTTTTCGGATAGGTCGCAGGCCCTGGGATTGAGATGAACCAGCCGTTTTTGATAATGCGGGCCGCAAGCTTTTTGTCGCCGCCGAAACAGTGCCAGAGGACAGGGTAGCCGCAAAACCCCTTGGCCTCAAGGAGCATAAGACAGTCTTCGTCCGCATCCCGGCAGTGAATGATCACAGGTTTCTCATGCTTCCGCGCGATCGCAAGCTGGTCGGAAAAGAGAGCGTACTGAAGCTCATGTGGACAGTCCTTCCAGTAGTAATCAAGACCGATCTCGCCAACAGCAATGAGCCTCTCAGAATCCAAAGCCTTTTCAAGAAGAGCCATATGCTCACTTGAGGCCTTTTGCCCATCGCAGGGATGCATGCCAAGCGCAAAGAAGACCCAAGGATAGGCGTCAAACAGATGCCGGCGCTCGTTAAAAGTAAGCGGGTCAAGAAAGATGTTGATGAGCGTACTCACACCGACCCGCCTTGCCCGCTCAAGGACAGCGTCCCTATCGGCATCAAAGGCCGGATCGTCGAGATGCGCGTGGCTGTCACAGCCGCCAGAAGCCTGAGCCATGGTCAAAGGATCAATGCGCTCCACTTTTTTATGCCCCATACGACCTCCTTCAAGGTGTCTTTAATTTTCTAGCACTGCCGGCACATCCCAGACCATAAGCCAGGCGCGAATGGCCGACAATACACGCTTTTTTACGCAAAGGATCGCGTATGCATCACAGAAAAAGAATACTGGTCACAGGCGGAGCCGGTTTTTTGGGCTCGCATTTATGTGCCCGCCTGCTTAGGGAAAATAACGACGTCCTCTGCGTCGACAATTTCTACTCAAGCGCCCGCGACAATGTCTTGGGACTCCTATCCAATCCTCATTTTGAACTCATCCGTCACGATATCACGCTTCCTCTCTACCTTGAAGTGGACGAAATCTACAATCTCGCCTGCCCGGCCTCCCCGATCCACTACCAGGAAAACCCGATCCACACGATCAAGGCCTGCCTTCTTGGCAGCCTCAACATGCTGGGCCTCGCAAAACGACTTAGGTGCAAGATTTTCCAGGCCTCAACAAGCGAGGTCTATGGGGATCCGGAAGTGAGCCCGCAGAAAGAAAGCTACTGGGGCCATGTCAATCCAAACGGCCTCCGATCCTGCTACGATGAGGGGAAACGCTGCGCGGAATCCCTGTTTTTCTCGTTTTGGCGGGAAAACAAGATTGCCATCAAGATTGGCCGCATATTCAATACCTATGGCCCGAACATGCACCCAAAAGACGGGCGCGTCATCTCAAACTTCATCATGCAGGCCCTGCAAAACGAGCCAATCACAGTCTATGGCAATGGGGAGCAGACCAGATCGTTTTGCTACGTCGACGATCTCATCGAGTGCATGATCCGTTTCATGAACACAGAAAACGATGTGACTGGCCCAATCAATATGGGCAATCCCGATGAATTCACAATCAAGGAACTTGCGGAAAAAATTATTGCAGATACAGGGAGTTCTTCCAAGATAGAGTACTGCCCCTTGCCGCATGATGATCCAAAGCAGAGAAAACCGGATATAACTCTTGCCGAAACGATCCTAGGCTGGCATCCGACAATATCCCTTGACATAGGCCTTAAAAAGACAATCCCCTACTTCCGCTCGATTATCTAATCCAAAGATTTCAGGGGTGCCTCTAGTGTTCTCCGTTCAACGAGTTTTCATCTTCGTGCCCACGCTTCTTGTCGGCATTCTTCTTATGGCTGGTCTTGTGGCCGCAATGCTGCACATCCAAAACGATGTCGTCGACGATTTCCAACGGCCGCTTCTCTCACTTATCCAGGCCAAAAAAGACATTGTCGACACCTTCTTCGCAGAAGACAAAGCGAGAACAAACGAAAACGCACAAAAGCTCGTCAAACGCCATGCAGGCAATGTGGATCGCATGGCCCAAGCGTGCCTGGATTACGGCTATCTTTTCGCAGATACAAAGGGCAGAGCCTATCTCGCAGGCGGCGCGCATGCGGACGTGTCCAATGAGCCGGCCTACAAGAGCGCGAAAAACAGCAAAAAAGATTCGCCAGAGCTTGCGGAGACACGCTTTCAGCAAAACGCGGCCCTTCTCGGTGTTCCCCTCTTTGATAAAACAACACGCATTGGCGTTCTCTTAAAAGCCTATTCGGCACAGGATCTCTCGCGCATCCTCTCAGTCTCAGGCATAAGCGATAACTACGCTCTGCGCAGACAGACTGGCGAAAGAGTCTCAGCGACACATCCCAAGCACACACAATGCGCGCTCACAGAAAAAGACCTCACCCTTGACCAGGGCGTACGACTCCTTCCTGGATCTGAAGGCAATACAACGCTCTTTGCCTATGCTCGACTCTCCTCTCTCCCCTTCTACCTGACAGGAGAGTACAGCGAAGAAGAGCTTATCCCGAACACAAAAAGAAACATCCACTGGATTTTCGCCCTCATTCTGACCTGTGGCATACTCTTTCTTATCCTCCTCTTCTCCTTCACGGCTGGAAAACATAAAGAAGAGCGGGATCTGCGGAAAGCGGCTTTTCACGATTCCACAACAATGGGTTTTTCCTTCACCATGCTTGTGGTCTATCTGCCCGAGTACATCAAAAAAAAACCAGAGGCGCCCTGGTATCTTTTGGCCTTTGATATCGATCAGTTCCGCTACATCAACTCTGCCTACAGTTCAGAACATGGCAATATCATGCTTAGGGAAGTGACAAGAAAAATCAGCGCGCGCCTAGGGCCGGATGAATTTTTAACCCATGTCTGGGGCGACTATTTCGCAGCTTTAATCTGCCGCCCCCACCCTGAGACCGATGACACGCTTCTCGCTCCCATACGCACGCTCTGGGATCTCTCTGTGCGCTTTTCAGGCGGCCTCTACCGCATTCTGGATCCTACTGAGGATGTGCGGGCCATGTACGACAAGGCCTCCCTCGCCTCGCAGAGCGTTAAAAAAGACATTCACGCGACCCTCTGCCTCTACGAGGACAGTCTCAATAGGAAGATGCTTGAGAATGAAACAGTCAAGCAGAGAATACAAAAGGCCCTTGTAGCCCAAGAAATTATTCCCTTCTTCCAGCCAAAAGTCAGAATCGACAATCGCGCAATCGTTGGGGCAGAAGCCCTTGCCAGATGGCGCCTGCCTGATGGAAGCACAGTCTCTCCCGCAAGCTTTATCCCAATCTGCGAGTCAAGTGGCCTTATCTTGGAAGTTGATCTGGCAATCTTTGACGGGGTCCTCCGCTTTCTTCAAAAAATGCCCGAGCCCTCAATCCCTATTTCCGTCAATTTCTCACGCAGGCACTTCATGCGGGACAACTTCTTCCAGTATCTTGTGCGCCGCCTAAAAGACTTCTCCATTCCACCCCAGCTGATCGAGGTCGAACTCACAGAAAGCCTTTTTTACGAAAACCAGAACCGTCTCGCGGATCTTGTCCAGAAACTACACTCTCTAGGCATTCGCGTCTCCATGGACGATTTCGGCACAGGCTACTCGTCCCTCGGCCTTTTAAAAGACATCCACATCGATGTCTTAAAAATCGATCAGTCCTTCCTCAAAGAAACAGCCTTCCGCAACAAGCGCGACATTGTCTTCTCAAGCATAACCGAAATGGCCTCAAAGCTTGGGATAGACGTTGTTGTGGAGGGGGTCGAGACAGATGAACACATAGCACTTATGCAAAGCTGCTCCTGCTCCATTGCCCAGGGCTATTATTTCGCAAAACCTCTTGAGCCAGAGACATTTGAAACCGTGTACAGGCAAGGTTTCCTTGAGGCCCATACTGTCCAGTGATTTCCAATGATGTCCAATGACGGCTGCGCGGCTCTCGGTTACACAGGGATTTGCGCGAGACTGAGCGAAGAAAGAATTCTGTGTCATGCAAATTCGATTGGGAGCGCGTGCCTCATCCCAAAGAGGAGGGGGAAAACGCCTCTTTTCAAGAGTACGGGAGCAGGTCACATCCTGCCAAGATCTCAAAAAATCATCCTGGTGCTACGCGCAGGACTCACTCGTCCAGAGCATCATCAAGAGGCAAACCGCAAGCCCGCCGCCTTTCGCGAAGCGCAGTCAGCACGGAAAAAGGAATATACAGATTGTTCCGGCCGGATCCGAGAGATACGCCCTGCTTGTTCGCCCCGTGGAAATCGCTGCCTCCAGTGAGACCAAGCCCGAGTTTCAGAGCCCATTCCCGGCAGAGTGCCGTCTCTTGCGGACTATGCTCGGTATGCCAAGCCTCAAGTGCGTCAAGGCCGCAGGATACAAGACGCTTCAATGTGTCGTAGAGCCAGTCCATAGGGTACTTATGCAGCATGGGATGGGCCACGCAGACCGTTGCGCCGACTTTTTTCAAGAGACGGCAGCCTTGATCTGGTGTTATGGTCTCTTTTGGCACATAGGCTTTGGCGCCTTCTCCGATATATTGGTGAAAAGCCTGGGCCCTGCTTTTCACACAGCCTTTCGCAAGAAGCGCCAGGGCGATATGGGGTCTTCCGACAGCGCGGCCCTTGGCCTGCAGAGCAAGATCCTCCTCGGTGATATCGCAGCCTAAGGCCCTCAGTTTTTCCAATATCTTCGCATTGCGCTCGTTTCTGAAATTCCTAAGCCTCGCGAGTTCTTTCTCAAATGAGGGATCGTTTTCTGGAACCCAAAGGCCAAGAATATGCATTTCACCGCGCTCTGTCCTTGTTGAGAGTTCACAGCCGCGAATAACCGGAATCCCTGCCTTCCGCCCTGCAGAGACAGCTCGGGGGAGACCGTCACAGGTATCGTGATCGGTCACGGCGATTGCGGCAAGCCCTATACGTTTCGCCTCAAACACAAGCTCTTCTGGAGTCAATGTCCCATCTGAAAACGACGTGTGCGTGTGTAAATCAATGCGTTGCTCTATCACGGTCACAAACCTTTTCCTTCACTCACAAGTACGCGCCAAAGCCCCATAGCGTGACCTGGCGCCGATTGCACAAAATGAGTACTGACAGCGCGGCAATCGATCGCGCGCTGCGACAAACAGACAAATGCACAAGGAGGCGGCATCTCCCGCAATCAATGGCGGGCTATGCCGTATTTGCGATGAACATTCAGGAAATTCTCTCTCTTTTGGCCTGTCCGGCCTGCCACGGGGATCTTTCACTCCACGGTGAGCCTACGCAGGCGGACGGACTCATCTGCCAAAATTGCCGCCTGCTCTTCCCAATCAGAGACGACATCCCGATTATGCTGCTCTCAGAAGCTCTACCACTGGATGGCGACCAAAAAAAACCGGCAAACAGCTAAGAGGCATTCATGCGCATACTCATAGCAAGCGATCTTCACGGCTCACTATCAAGCCTCCACTTTCTTGTCGAAAAAGCCAAAGAACTCTCTCCCGATATGCTTGTCCTTTTAGGCGATCTTGTCTACCACGGCCCACGCAACAGACTTCCTGACGGCTACAACACACAAGGTGTCCTAACCGACCTAAACGATATCGCAAACCTCCCCTGTTCCATAACCGCTGTGCGCGGCAACTGCGACGCGGAAGTCGATGTCGTCCACACGCCCTTCCCTGTTGTTGAGAATGCATGGCTTGAATGCGATGGCCTGCACATTTTCGCAAGCCACGGACACAGGCTCCCCGAAGTGCCGCCAATTCCGTACAGCATTCCCGAGGGTACTGTCCTTCTGCGCGGACACACGCACATTCCACGGGGCGAAACGCTGCACAATTTCCACTTCTGGAATCCTGGCTCCCTTTCCCTGCCAAAAGGCGGCAGCAAACGCTCCTACGGTCTCTACGAAGACGGCGTGTTCAGTGTGTACACCATGGATGGCCAAAAAGTGCTGTCGCACAAGCCGTGAGCCAAAAAACCGCAGCCCATCCGGCGTATTTGAGCGACTCTCAGCGCTGCTCCGGCGTCACAATGATTCTTCCCGTGCCGACCAGAAAGAAACGAATTGACATTTTTGCGAACGGAAGTCAGTTCAAGTCCGGTATTTTTAACGTAAAGTCGCAACTTTTTTTCTGACCGCAGTATATATTCGCAACGTATGCTCTTCCTTCTCCACTGCGACTCGCCAAGAGAAGCGTCGTGAATGCAGCTAAAAAAATCCGTTTTGCTCTACTCAGCGTAGAATAGAGGATTTCTGACGGTCCGATCTGGATGGGAGGCGGAAAACCATCGGTCGAGTAGAGCTGAAAAAAGCTCGGTAGAAATGCCCTTCTCGCCCTTGGGCGTCTTGCGTGCGGCCTTTTCGCAACCAAACGCTGCGGCAAAGAAGAAAGATCGTCGCTAATAGCTTGCCACGAAGCTGTCAACCGCCACAGGCATCTTTTTCTAGACGGGGGATCGTTTTGACTGGCATTTTTCAAATATACTCGCGACGGATGAAATCTTCCTTCTCAACTTTTTGGGAATGCCCAGTAAGCTCGACTGCCAAAAAAGAGAGGAAGAAGATCTTTGGCGTCGTGGGTATAAATCAGGAGTACGCGCTCTACCTTGCCTCGCAATCGCCAAGACGAAAAGAGATGCTCCAAGCCCTAGGCATTGAGTTTACTGTCCTTACGGGAAAGAGCGAGGAAAAAAAGCCTGGAGAGGGAGTGCGTCCCGAAGAATACACAAGTGACCTTGCGCGCGCAAAAGCCTGCGCAGTCCTTGACCTTCTGCCAAAAAGCCCTAAAAAGCAGCTTGTTCTCGCTGCCGACACAGTCGTTGTCACAGAGAGAGGGCACATCCTCGGCAAGCCCAAGGATGCAGACGACGCACTCGCAATGCTTGAAAGCCTGTGCGGCAGAACACACACTGTCACAACAGCCGTCTCAGTCCTCTCAAAGGAGAATCCCGAGCTCTCCTTCACGTTTGCAGACACCTGCACTGTTCGATTCGGCTCATTTTCCCGCGAGATACTGGCTTGTTATGTGGCCACAGGAGAGCCAATGGACAAAGCAGGAGCCTACGCAGTCCAGGGGCAGGGAGCATTCCTTGTGAAAAGCCTCGCAGGCTCGTGGACAACCGTTGTGGGCCTTCCTCTTGAGCAGCTGGCAGCGAAACTCTGCGCTTTGGAGATTCTTCTCCCAAGAACAAACAAAAAAGCCTGATCCAACCAAGACCCTGGAGCATACCGGGGTCTTTTTTTTGTGTCAGCCCACAGGTCATGAGCGACGCTAAGCGCGTATGCAGGCTTCGTACCTCTTCCAGCCATACTCCAGCCAGAAACAAACTGACATTTTTGCGAGCGAAAGTCAGCACTCAAGTCTGGTATTTTCAACTCAAACGTAACAACTTTTTTTTCTGACGCAGTATACAATTCGAGAATGAGTGCCGACCCCGCACTGCGAGAGTATCTGGCCTCTCCGCCATATACTTCTCAAGTCTCTTGCAATCAACCAGTAGAATCGTACTAGGTATTGTCGGCAAAAGCATCGCGAGCCTTCTGTGGGTACTGTGACAGGTAGGATGCAGGGCGCATTCCGCTATATACCCGTAAGCGGGTGCTTTCAATCGAAAACACTTTCGATATTCGAAGATATATTTCTTAAAAATTCAGTCGCATTAACGCATTGCACCCCAGAAATAATACCATTACCTCCATTATAAATTAGTTTTTTAGAAACTATTTTTCCAAATGCCTCTTCTATTTGATTTAAAATATCATCTTTCCGAAAATATTTTGTATATTCAGATCTATACTCATCATTGTGTTTTACTTCCAAAAGAGAAATTTTCATCTCACTTGCTCTATTATCTACGATTGCAATATCAAATTCCGCTTCATTTTGTTGCCATTCCACTTTAAAAATTGAACAACCCTTAGGAAGAAGCTCTGAAATATCAGCTATCAAGACATCTTCCATTATACGGCCCCGAGCATTTGCTCCTGCTATGCGATCAAATTCATTATATGCAATTTTAGCACCATGAACTCTCAAAACTTCCCAAATTGAGTCGAGAGCAAGTTGAACTTGAGCATATCGAATACCAATTTGCGTTTGTAGGATATGTGTGCGTTCTCTATATAAATTCTGATTTTTTCTGATTTCTGGATCTGCAGAAGCCATTAAATAAACTTTTGACTCAGAAAAAACATCCATCTCTTTAAGATAAGAGTACAAAGCTTGAGATTCTTCCTTCGTGATTCTCGGTGAATTGTTATCAATATTTAATCTTTCAGCGATATCATCCTTAATTTGTTTTGAATTATGTACTATTACACTTCTAACAAATGGAAATTTTGGTTGAAGAGATTCTCTGGCAGCAGTCACATCGTAAAATTTAAATGATTCATTCATGCTATTAATAGCAATAGGATAATTATGCAGCGTAATCATCCTCATAATAGCATTAGTTAGCACATTAGAATCGTATAAGCCCCTCAATACACCAAATTCCTTCCCCTCAACATGGCGGGCAATTGAATTTTGTAAATTGAGAGCAATTGCTGAATATGTATAAAAATCAACACTATTTATATCTTTAAATGAATGCATTCTCTGTACAGAAAGTGCAGTACTACTAGGAACGCCGTTTGAATCGAGAACTCCACCATAGCGCATGTAATCAAATAAATCATTATCTCTCTTTGACGAGGCAGATACAAGTCTACTCCATTCACCAAAGGGAATCCGGGTTGTTTTAATCTCCTCGTACCGCCCTTCTAAATATTTTAATTTCGCAAAATACATTGCCAAGGAATTAGTGCCAGTCAATACTAAATGACAGCCATAACTAGCTAATGTATCAGTTAATTCTTTGCAATATTCAGGGAAGTTCAAGGCAGCACTTGCTTCGTCAATAAAGAACCAACGAAAGCCTCGCTCATATAAAATTTGACATAAACAAGTAATATTATCAAATTGTAAATCACTCTCTTCAGAAATATTCATGCGGACAGCACGGGAAAAATCTTCAGCTGACAACAGGGCAATTCCCTGCTTTTGAAGGACGGTCTTTCCTGTTCGACGCAATCCTGACAGCAATAAAATTTTTCGAGTAGGATGAGATAAGTAGTCTTCTAAAATTTTAAAACAATCCCTATGAGGAAGTGTTGACTCGTACTCAATATCAAGTTTTAATTTACTACCAGTAAAAATTTCAATACCTGGAATACGCTCAATATCATCTATTTCAATATTCATTTTTTAAAAAATCTCTAAAAATGTCTTTATATTTTCTAGGATATAAGAATTATTTAAATTGAATGTCCATAATAGATAGCGAAGCAAAAGCGTACTCAATGAGAAAACATTTCTTTTAACAAGTAAAACACGAAAAAGGAAAAGATGACTGCAATGAATGCCGACGCCACACTGCGAGAGTATCTGACCTCTTTGTCATAAACGCCCACAGTCTTTTGCAATCAACCAGTAGAACCGTACTACGTGTATCCGCACAACGGTCAGCGGTATGCTGAGAGCTTATAGTTTTTCAAATCGTTTTATTGTCAAAAAACACATCTGTCGCGGGGCAATTCTTCGCTTGTGAGACCAGGAGGGCCACCGTAAATATGCACTCCCTCTATGTACAAATAAGGGGATACCAATCAAAAGAACACTCTATTGATAAAAAAACAATCTATGTATTAGGAATCTTAATATTTTTATCATTAGAGAAGAGTTTGTGATGCACATCCAGGGTTTGTTCACAAAGAATAGTCAAAAATTTATGAATTAATTCTGCATCTTTTTTTGTAAATCCAATCTCAAATTTAGGTTTCAAAGAAAGATTCGATACCTTGCGAATTTTTTCTTCATGCTCAGGTAAAAGGAATTCTTCAAGTTGCCCCGCATCAGAGAATGTCATCGTCAAATCATTTTCCTTAATCCAATCTTCAACCTCGGATACAGAATTTGGCATTTCATCCCAAGAAAAGAAAGAGAGTCCATTATCATAGATAGGGGCAGGACCTAAAATTTCACCCGTATTTGTATCATAAAGCATGCCGTAATTAAGCAAATGTCGATCTGTGTTGCCAATCAAATAGTCAAAGATCATCATATCATGAATTTGCTTGTCAGAAAAATATTCAGACAATCTATGCTGAAAAGACGACTCTCTAAAAAGCTCTTCACTTGTATCCGCTCACGGGTCAACAGTACTATACGGTGTTTATACTTCTTCCAATAGAGTCATTGCCAAATAATCCGCATTCTACCGTTGGAGAGATAGCTTGAGAGTCGGCTGAAAGGCGCATTTCACTATCCCCCGTGAGCG
>JAFTDR010000249.1 GCA_017454105.1 Desulfovibrionaceae bacterium
CAGCAGGAAATCGGAATGCCCCCGTCAACTTTCCGCGACCAGCTCCGTAAGCTGGAAAGCCTGGGCTTCCTGGTCCCCGGCAAAGGAAATATGTATCACTTCTACGAATCGCCGGAGCATGCCACGCGTTAGAAAAGCGCACGCGTCCCGCTCAATTCTACGGAAGAAAAAAGTACGGCTCCTGTTCATTCATCAACGGCTCCCGTTTATCAAACGCCGTCAAAGGATATAGAAATATATATAGATAATAAAGATAAGAGAATAAATAGGCCAGGAGAAGAGGCTACTCCAGAGTATAACAGAGGCTATAACAATCCAATAGCAAGTAGATTTATCTTCTGACAATTTAGAGCGGCCGCACATGGCACGCGTCCTCGCCGACCCTGTCTATCGCTACCAAGGGTTAAGTCCGAGATACTGATGAGGGCTTGGTGTTTGCGGGAAGCGGGCAAGCCCGCTCCCGCTATCCAATAGAAAGAGGAAAAGAAGGATTAGTGAGAGCGGCAAGCGCGGTACGCGTTCACAATACTTACATTCTTTTGTCAAACTTGTTTAATTGTCTTATCCAAATTCTCAAACTCTTATGAGAGGGTCAAATAGAACCCGCTCATACTTTTTGAGAAAGGAGGAATTCACTTGGATAGAATTCCTGATTTACCTAACGAAGAATGGCGGCCCATAGAGGGCTACAGCGGCAAGTATCTTGTCTCCAACCTGGGACGCATCAAGAGTCTGAAACACGCCGCAGCGAGGCTCCTGACGCCGTTCACGAACAATAAAGGCTATGACAGGGTGTGCCTTTCTCGCTTCGGGAAGGCACGCCATTTTCTTGTGAGCCGCTTAGTGGCTTAGGCGTTTTGCCCCAACCCTGACCCTGCGATCTGCAATACCGTGGATCACATCGACCGCAACACCAGCAACAACCGAGCGTCCAACCTTCGCTGGATGAGCCAGCAGGACAATTACAGAGCATATTGCGAAGGAGTGAAATAGAACAATGGACGAGAGAACATTGATTGAGCGAATGCGCGGCACGCGTGTTCCCGATTACTATGATGGAATGTACCGCCAAGGCTTCAAGCCCTGGGAGATCTTAGAGGCAGCTCACAGATCCATCATCAAGCAGTACGAAGCACGATAGGCAGCAGCCGCTGCGGAATCGCCTGACGCGCCTATGAATGTGCGCTTTTAGGTGGAGGTGAAAAAATGAGCAAACGCGACGAGGACCGCAAAAAGCGAGAAAAGAAATAGCAGGACTGGCTGATGGCGCAGATCACCGCCATTATGGAGAAGAGCCTGAAGGCAGCCATGCAGCAAGCCATGGATGATATTTTCAAGGACTTCCACTGATACAAAGGGGAGGCAGCACGAAGCTGTCTCCCCTATTTATCATTTACATCACAGATGATTCCACCTTCGAGTTGAGTTCGAACACGAGGCTCTATAGAAAACATCTTTGCAGGCGGGCAGTTTGCGCCTATGACGATTTGTCCTCCTCTTTCAAAAACGGCATCAAACACGCCATAAAAGACTTCCTGACAAAAAGTATATCTTGCCAATTCCTCGAAATCTTCAATTATGAGACAATCGCAATCGGAAAAAGACTTCGTAAATGCATCCGCGTTGAGTGAATCGTATTTTACGACTGCATTGATGATTGTGCGGACAAAAACAAGACTCTTAATTCGACAGATTTTTTCGGTAGGATGACTTGCTCTATAAGCGGCTTCAAATACATCTAATACGGCAGAAACCGCCATGCTTTCCCCATAAAAAAGGGAAGGGTTGTATATTTGTTTTTCTCCTGCGACGATTTTTTCGAGGATGCCTTTTATGAGTATTGGCAGTCTTTTCTCGTCCAAAAGACATAACCTCCTTAGGTTTTCATTCCCACAGCAATAACAGTAATAATTCAAACTATTGCGCCGACCATGAACGCAAGCAACGTCTTCCCAAATCTTTCTTGCTCTTGGACTTTTCACGGGCCACGCCAAACCGCCAAAGGGCAGCTCTCGTTTTCTCTCCCGATACTATCCCCCGTCTCTCAATACGGACGGCCCGCTCCCGCTCTTTCCTCTTCTCTTGGATCAGCGGAGCAGAGAGCGCCTGCTGCGCGCCGCGCGTTTAATCGGGGATATATTCAACAATATCCCCTGGCTGACATTCCAGCAGCTTGCAGAGTGTGTCTATCGTCTTCCATGATACAAGTTCACCATGGCGGATCTGCTGCAAGTAGGATTGCCCTATTAACTTCTCTTCGCGGATCTTTGTAGAAGAATAGCCGTGCTCTCTGAGCGCAGCCATCACATCAATCTTATACCGTAACGCCATATTAAAGAGCCTCCTTTCCCACTATACAGAGTGTAGCACAAGTCTGCACTAAATTCAAGTGTTAAAATTGCACTAAAACGCGGTGCTATTATGCACTATATTTTGGTGCTTTTGCGAATAGACAGCACTGCATTTTAGTGCTATACTTAAGGCGTAGTCAAGGGTGAGGCAAGTAAAGGGTTGAATTAGTACCGCAAGGGAACAGAGATCCCCAGGAAGAGTGAGACCGGATATCCGAAGAGGCGCGAGACGCAGATAAGGCCGCTCACCACTTGCCCAATCGCCCAAATAAAAGAAAAGGAGATA
>JAFTDR010000023.1 GCA_017454105.1 Desulfovibrionaceae bacterium
GAAAGACAAAATCAATGTCCATGGCCCATCCGCCTATATTGAGGAGAGACTGTGGTAAAACTGGCTTGTGCGGCTTTTGCTATCGGTGATCAGCGTTTCCGGCGGGCCCTCTTCCACAATGCGGCCTTTTTCCATGAAGATGATTTCGCTGCTGATTGAGCGGATAAAATCCATCTGATGGGTGGCCATGATCATGGTCATGCCGTTTGCGGCAAGCGCGCGGATAACGGAGAGGACTTCGCCGACAAGTTCGGGATCGAGCGCCGATGTCGGCTCATCGAGCAGAAGAATGATCGGATCCATGGCGAGCGCCCGCGCAAAGGCGACACGCTGTTTCTGTCCCCCTGAGAGTTGGGCCGGGTAGAGGGCGATTTGCTCTGAGAGATTGACGCGTGCGAGTTCTTCCTTGGCGCGTGCGCGCGCCGAAGCTGCACTTTGACCGCGCACCTTGCGCAGAGCGATAGCCACATTGTCAAGCGCCGTTAAGTGGTCAAAGAGTTTGAAATCCTGAAAGATCATACCGACCTTTGTTCGGTATTCGCAAAGAGCCCTCGGATTGTCGAGGGCTATTTTTTTGCCCTGAAGCTCGATTGTGCCTGTGTCTGGGCACTGCAGCACGTTTAAACATTGAAGCAATGTGCTTTTGCCGGCGCCTGAGGGGCCGATCAAAACTTTGAGTTCGCCTTTTTTGAGTGACAGGGAACAGTCGTCGAGGATCGTTTTTGTGCCCACCGTTAGGCCGATATGCAGAGCCTCAAGAATCGGTTTTTCGGTCTCAATCATAAATTTGTTTCTCCGCTTGAGGATGTGTAGCCGGGAATTTGGAGTCTTTGTTCCAGACGGCGGAGGAGCTGGACGATTATGAAGGTTAGGAGAAAATAGAGGGCGCCTGCAGCGGCGTAGAGGGCTAGGTGCTGATGGGTGCGCGCAGCGGCAAAGGCTGTCCTCGCCATAATGTCCTGAGTGCCTAAGACAAAACAGATGGCCGAGTCCTTGAGCAGAATCGAATATTCATTGGACCAGCCGGGAATTGAGAGTCGAAGAGCCTGCGGAATGATGATTGAGCATATTGCTTGGCTGTCGCGCATGCCAAGAGCCCTGGCCGCCTGCATTTGTCCCTGGCGAAGACTTAAGATCGAGCCCCGAAAGATCTGGGACTGGTAGGCGCAGCTTGTTAAGCCAAGAACGACCGTGCAGATGAGAAAGGGATTGACCGGGAGACCGAGAGCCACAAAGCAGCCGTAGCCTAAGAAGAGCAGAACGAGAATGGGGAATCCCCGGAAAAACCAGACATAGATGGCGACAAAGGCGCGCTGCCAGGGCCTGCCGTAGACCTCTGCCACAGCAAAGAGCAGACCGAAAACAAGGCCCAGGCTGAGCGCTCCGAAGACAATGCCAAGAGTGACGACACTTCCCTGGATAATCGAGGGCAAAGCGTTGATGACTACGCCAAGTTGGGTGAGTACACCTTGAGTTTCCATAGGATAAAAAAAGGGTGTTCTTTTGAGACGGAACACCCGGTTGTAACGTTACTTTTTCATGTATTTTGCCCGAAGCTCTTTCCAGTAGGGATCAGCCATAAGCAGGGTAAAGCCCGTATCGATAAGCTTGCGCAGTTCGGTATCCTCCTTGCGCAGAGCAACGCCGAAATTGTCGGGCTTGCCGTGCGTTCCGACTTTTTTGACCTTGCTGCCCTTCGATATGGCGTCATCAGCCGGCAGCTCATCCATAAAGGCCGCCTCTATGCGACCGTTTAACACATCTTCAATCGCGAGCGGGGCTGAATCGTAGTAGCTGAAGGTAAAGGGATAGCCCATCTTCTGCTGTTCGCTTTTGAGCGCAGCGGCTTCCGATGTGCCGCGCTGGACGCCGAGCTTAATCGGTTTTGAGAGAATGTCCTTTGGTGTGAGCGTGGAATTGGCCTTTGTGACAAAGACGCGCGAGACTTCCCAATAGGGATTGGAGAACTGTACAACCTTGGCGCGCTCTTCTGTTATGCTCATCCCAGAGCAGATCATATCGATTTCGCGCGCCTTAAGGGCCGGAATGATGCCGTCCCAGGCCATTGGTTTGTGGGTGACGGAAAAGCCCATTTTTTTGGCAATCCAGGTCATGGCATCGACATCAAAACCCGACGGCTGGCCTGTTTTTTCATCAACATAGGCAAACGGCGGATAATTGGGATCAATGCCGTTTATATAGTTTTTCGCGTGGGCCAAACTTGGCAAGGAGAGACAAAATAGGGCGAGCAGGAGAAGTATTTTTTTCATGCGATCCTCAGCAAACGCTGCCTCCATGGAAATAAGAGTTCACGATAGACTATAAGGCTCACAGAATATAGCGAAAATATTGCCAACTGACAAGTTTGCAAAACAAGGTCGTGTACGCACGCTCCCATTTTGACTCTTGTGGGAAAAAAGTTGTGGCCTAAGAGATCTGCGGGCGAAGGCGAATCTTACGATCTTTTTTCTTAGAGGCGCATTTAGGCTTTATTCTCGCCGAGCGCTGCCGAGAGTTCCGCCTCGCAGGCAATGTTCCCATCGACCATGGCCCGGGCTTTCATTTTGCAGACACCCATCTTGATGCGCAGAGAATCGCAGAAAAGATCGAGACGATCCCCCGGAACAACTTGTCTGCGGAATTTTGCCCCGTCAACCCCTCGGAAGAGAAAGAGCTTGTTTTCGAAATCGCCGCTGCCAGAGAGGGCGAGAAGACCTCCAGCCTGGGCCATGGCCTCGAGAATGAGGACGCCTGGCATGATGGGCGTGCCAGGAAAGTGGCCCTGAAAAAACGGTTCATTGATGGTCACGTTTTTATAGGCGTGGATATGGCTTTCTGGCACGCACTCAAGCACGCGGTCCACAAGGAGAAAGGGGTAGCGGTGGGGGAGGCGAGCCATGATGCCTGCGATATCGAGCGTATTTTCCATTGTGATCTCCTCTCGTTTGAACAAGAAAAAGCCTCCATAAGGGAGGCTTTTGTCGCATTATTTCTTCAGATCAATCTTGTTTTCCTTGTACAGAATATTGATTTCCTTAAGGACATCGTCTGTCAGGTTCATGGCCGAGTCAGCGTAGAGGACCCCGCCCTGGCCGACATCGAGGATGAGATTGTAGCCTTTGGAGACAGCCACTTTCTTGGCTGCGGCAAAGATATGCGACACCATCTTCTGATTGTACTGCACCTGTTCCTGTTCGGCCTTCTGCATGAGGGTCCTGAATTTCTGATCAAGAGCTTGTTTCTGGCGGATGAATTCGACGCGCTTTTTCTCGCCGACCTTGGGATTTTTCAGTTCCTCGGCGCGTTTTTTGAGGGCTTCACCCTGCTGTTCAAGCTTTTTCTGCTCATCGCCGTACTTACTTTGCATATGCTTCTTAATGGCCTTGGCCATGTCACTTTCCATGACAACTGTCTGCACATCGACAATGCCGATTTTCATCTCCGCAGCGTACGAAACGCCAGGCAGAAAGAGAATAGCTGCGAGTATACTCGCGAATAGAATGCGCATGTGAGATTCCTCCGTTTCGAACGCTTCACTGCGACGAAAAAGTATCGTGTTTTGTATTGAGCATCAAGAAAAAAAGCTACGCAATGTGATTGTGACGAGAGCGTAGCTAGGGGATATGCTGCTGAACCGGCTTAGAGGGATTTTTTTCTTGAGCGGGAATTGTGTACCGTTTTAAGTCGCGAAAGACGGTCCCGGTAGGCAAGAATTCCCTCAGCAAGACCTTGGGCAAGCCATTCGCGGTAGCGGCCGCTTGCCAGTTTTCGTGCCTCTTCCTGATTTGAGCAGTAGCCAAGTTCCACAAGAACGGCTGGCATCTGCGCGCCGACCAGAACGTGGAAGGGGGCCGATTTTATGCCGTTGTTTTTGGCAGGCGAGCCGTTTCGTTTAAGGCGCGAGATTGTGACGCGTTGAATATCGCCTGCAAGTGTCATCGACTCGTCCACGCGGGCTGAAAGAATTTTTGCGAGAACGCGCTGCATATCCTTCATTCTGCGGTCACTCCCGATGTTTTCAAGGGCCGCAAGACGCGCAGCATCTGGTGTGCGGGCAAGACTTAAGAAATATGTTTCAAAGCCATTGGCCGATGTTTTTTCATTCGCATTCACGTGGATTGAGATGAAGAGATCGGCTCCTGCTGCATTGGCCATTGCTGTGCGCTGGGTGAGCGGGATAAATTTGTCGCTTTTGCGAGAATAGAGAACCTGCAGGCCTGTGTTTTCAAGAAGGCGGCCTAAGGTTTTTGCGACATCGAGAGCAACGAGTTTTTCGATCACATTGTTGTGGTAGGTGCCGGGATCCTTGCCTCCGTGGCCTGCGTCAATGAAGACTGTCTGGATCGAGAGGCCAAGCTGGCTTGCGATGCCGACAGGTTGGCTTGCCTGCACCACGTCGTCTTTGTCATATATTGCGAGCGATCGGGTTTTTTTCTGCTTTTCCGCTACGTTTTGACCATTCTGCGAGGTTTTTGGCGCGACATTCTTGCGTGCGTCGACAGTGATCAAAAGATTGCAGCTGTCGGGTTTGCTTGTCACATCAAAGCGTCGTGCGTCGCGCAGATCAAAGCGCAGAGTCGATCCGCCCCTCTTTTCTACGAAAATTCCCTCAAGCAGGCTTCCCTTAATGACCACACCCTTGCGGATTGAATCGTCGATCCGCGTGCCGTTTAGATCGAGGAAGAGATGTTTCTGATTGCCTTTTGCCTCGGAGACAAGACGCGCTGAATAGTTTGTTTTGCCTGTGAGATTTAAGGTGATCTCAACGCGGTTTTTGTCAACCGAGTCCCAGGTTAAGGTCTCTAGTGCTACGGTCTGCGCGTTTTTGTCGTGCTTTGCGATTTGGGCGAGCAGACTGCGTGCCTGCGGGGCTATGCTACTTTTTGGATACCTGCGCAGAAAGTCGTTGAGCAAGCGCCGCGCTTGGCGGGTATTGTTCATGTTCTCGCAGAGAATAGACGCCGCTTTGAACAACGATTCCTGCCCAGCAGGTGATCTGGGATTATATTGGTAGACTGTCTGATAGAGTTCCTGCGTGCTTTGCAGATCGGGCGCTGCGTGCGAACAGTCGGCCAGATGGTGGCGGGCCTTTGCGGCTGCATAGAGAGCGCGCAGGCCAAGATCCTTGCTCTGCGCTTTTTTATGGATGGCAAGAAGTTCCGACTCGACACTCTCCCATGACTGCCGCCAGCACATGCGTTTTTTGTCTTTTTTCAATCTGTCCGCGCGTTTTTCTGCCGATGCGAGCTGAGCTTCAAGATCCTCGTCATTTCCTTTGCTGTTTTGGGCGTTTTTGTTTGCTGAGAGCATCTCGCCTTTGGCGGAGCCTATGGTTTTTTCAAGCGCTGCCGCCTCTGTGCGCATATCGCCGCGGGGATACTGTTTTTTGAGTCGTGTGAGCAGTTCAAGAGATTGTTTATCGTCGTGCAGAAGGCCTGAGCTAATTAGGGCGGCACGATAGAGAGCGTCGTCGGCAAGCGCGCTTTTTTTGTGTGTGAGCGCGAGCTTCTCGTAGGTTTGCAGTGCCTTCTTCGCATCCGATCGCGCAAACGATTGCCTGGCTAGGTGTTCAAGCGTTTCCGCTGCCTTAAAGAGGGCTTTTGGACGGTCCGGCCAGGTCGTATCCGCGTAGATCGCCATAAACTCCGTATAGATCTTCTCCCAGGAGCTGCGGAATTTTGCCTGCCCTGGATTCTTTGTCAAAGCGTCGAGGGCGGCCTGAGACTTCGCGAATCGGACTCCTGTCTGCGGAAGGGCCGCACTGCATGCGCTTGGCATAAGTACGGTTGTGAGGGCAAGGGTCAGAGCGCAAAGAAAGAGCCAAAAAAAAAGGATGGGGGCAGTTTTGGAAGAAGTCTTCATACGCGGGCTCGTGTACAATGCGTTAAACGTCTGCGATTACTGTTCAGGCCGAAGAAGCGGAAAGAGGATGACCTCGCGGATTGAGGAAGTGTCTGTGAGCAGCATGACAAGCCGGTCTATGCCTATGCCCTCACCGGCTGCCGGCGGCATGCCGTATTCAAGGGCGCGCACATAGTCCTCGTCCATGCTGTGGGCCTCGTCATCGCCTGCCTCCTTTTCGCGGACTTGTTCTGCGAAGCGCGCCCGCTGGTCAATAGGATCGTTTAACTCGGAGAAGGCGTTGGCGAGTTCGCGACCTGTGACAAAAAGCTCAAAGCGGTCTGTCAGGTTTGGATTCTCGTCGTTTCTGCGGGAGAGAGGAGAAATCTCAGCCGGATAATGGTAGATGAAATGCGGCTGGATGAGTTTTTCCTCGACATCGAGATCAAAGAGTTTCGCATGCAGTTTCTGCAGATTCTCGTTTTCCGTCGTTTTTTCCCCGCGCTTGCGTATATAGTCGCGCACCGCATTGTAGTCATTGTAAAATGTGGGGCTGTGACCACCTATGCGTTCAAGGGACTCGTAAAAAGAAATGCGCTTCCACGTTCCTGGTGTCAGATCAATGGATTCGCCCTGGTACTCTATGCGCGTGGATCCACAGATCTTTGTCGCAAGCATCCCGAAGAGTTCTTCGGTCAGATCCATAAGATCCTTGAAATCCGCGTACGCCCAGTAGAATTCACAGGTCGTGAATTCCGGATTGTGGCGGGTGTCTATGCCCTCGTTTCTGAAACTCCTGTTGAGTTCAAAAACCTTTTCAAAGCCGCCGACCAGGAGCCTTTTTAGGTAGAGTTCTGGGGCAATGCGCATATAGAGCTGCATATCGAGCGCGTTGTGATAGGTCGTAAAGGGCTTAGCCTGGGCTCCGCCGGCTAAGGGCTGCATCATGGGGGTTTCCACCTCCATAAAGCCCCGCTCTTCCATAAATGACCTGAATTCGCGCACAATACGGCTTCTCTTGGTGAAGATTTCCCGTGTGCGCGGGGTGACTATCAAATCGACATAGCGCTGACGGTAACGCGTCTCCATGTCCTTAAGGCCATGGTATTTTTCAGGCAGGATGCGCATTGACCGGGTAACCAGCGCTACGCTCGTACAGGAAATGGTCAGTTCGCCTGTCTTGGTGCGGAAGAGCTTTCCTTCAACGCCTATGATATCGCCGATATCGAATTTTTTGACGATCTTATAGTTGTCGTCGCCGAGTGTGTCGCGGGAAATGTGGCACTGTATCCGTCCGCTCTGATCGAGGATCGTAAGAAAGCCCGCCTTGCCGAAGGAGCGTAAGGCTATGATTCGCCCGGCTATTCCCTCAATAGGATCCGCAGCCTCAAGTGCCTCTGGGTCAAGCGGGGCGTAGCGCTCGATGACCTCTGCAACGGTGAATTTCTTTTTGAAGGTATTCGGGAAAAGCTTCACCCCTGCGTCCATGAGGTCGCACGATTTTATGGCTCTGTTTTTTACCACTTCGTTCAGCTCATCGCGGACTGCGAACTGCTCGAGCATGGGGCCAAGGTAGGAAACGTACTGTGATTTGCTAGCCAGCTTTACATGTGGCCTTTTTGTATTTTCCCGACTATCCACGAAAAGACTCCTGGGACAACTTCGACACGAAGGAAGAAAAGAGATGGAAATCGCTTTGCCAAAACATTTTTCTATGCCTTTTTGCTTTGAGCGTCAAATTTTTCTTCCTCTTAACGTAAAAAAAGACGTGCTGCCTGAGTGTTCAAGAAAAACTTGATATATACGGGGTTTTAGTTCATACTGCCACAATGTCATTTGAACTCTTTGTTGCCTCCCGCTATCTTTTCGCGAAGCGGAAGCAGGCTTTTATCTACGTCATATCTATTATGGCTGTTCTTGGCGTGGCCCTTGGCGTCGCTGCCCTCGTTGTGGTTCTCGGTGTGTACAACGGCATGACGACGGATATGCGCGATAAGATTCTCGGCGCGAACGCCCACGGTGTTGTTTTAAGCTACCACCAGCAGGCTTTTGGACGAGATCCATCTATAGAAGAGCGTGTCCGGCTTGTTCCTGGGGTTACGGGAACCACGCCGTTCATTTATTCCGAGGGGATGCTTTCCTCCCCTGGAAACAGCGCCAAGGGAATAATTCTGAGGGGGATAGACCCAGAATCTGCTCCGTCCGTGATTTCCATGCTGCGAGAACTTCGCGATGGGTCATTGGATACTCTCTCTGCCAGCGGAGGTCGTGGCATTATTATAGGAGCGGAACTTGCAAAGCGTCTTCACCTCTCCATAGGAAGCAGGGTGAATCTCCTCTCTCCATCTGGGTCAAAATCGTCTCAGGGCTACACCCCCAAGGTCCGCGCCTTTGAGGTCGTCGGGATTTTCAAGACAGGCATGTTTGAGTACGACACATCGCTTGCCTTTATTACCCTTGAGGCCGCGCGCGCCATTTTGGGGCTGCCTGGGGATTTTTTGACCGGTATCGAATTCACAGTTGACGATGTCTTCGAGGTCGATACAATTGCCGACCGCATGATGCAGACAATCGAGGCGCCGTTCTATGTCAGGACCTGGACAGAGATGAACGCCAATCTCTTCGCCGCTTTAAAGCTTGAGAAGATTGGTATGTTTATTCTTCTTGCCATGGTTGTACTCATCGGCTCATTTTCCATTGTCGCAACCCTTGTCATGCTTGTCATGGAAAAGACACGCGACATAGCGATTATGATGTCCATGGGGGCGACACCGTCTATGATACGCAGGATTTTCATGCTGCAGGGCACCATAATCGGCGTGATCGGAACGCTTTTGGGCTATGTTCTTGGTCTTACGGTGGGCTACCTTTTGAAACGCTACCAGTTTATCAAGCTGCCCGAGAATGTGTACACCCTCGATCACCTGCCAATCATTATAACTGTTTCGGATGTCGTTTTGGTCGGCGTGAGCGCCATGGCACTCTGCTTTCTCGCAACGCTCTATCCCTCGCGTCAGGCCTCGCGCCTGAAACCAACGGAGGCGCTTCGCTACGAATAGCGCCCTATACTGCGGAGCCTCTAGTATCAATGACTGCCTTGTATACGTTCACAAACGTGGGCCGTACCTTTGAGGGGCCGGCTGAGGATGTCTGCCTCTTCCACGATCTCACCTTTTCTGTCGAGCGGGGCGAATGTCTCGCGATAGTTGGGGCGAGCGGCTCGGGAAAGTCCACCCTTCTCCATCTTATGGGCGCGCTTGACAGCCCCTCTCATGGGACCATCTGTTACGACGGGAAAGATCTCGCCTCCATGACACAACAAGAGAAAGCACATTTCCGCAATAAGGAACTGGGCTTTGTTTTTCAGTTTCACCATCTTCTTCCCGAGTTTTCAGCTGAGGAGAACGTGGCTATGCCCGCGCTTATCGGGGGAATTTCCCTTTCGGCTGTTCTTCCGAAGGCCAGGGAGATGCTTGAGCGTGTGGGTTTGTCTCACCGTATGCAGTCGCGCATAACAACACTTTCCGGTGGTGAGCGGCAGCGCGTCGCAATTGCGCGGGCCATTCTCTCAGAGCCGAGAGTTCTTCTTGCAGATGAGCCGACAGGCAATCTCGATGCACTGACAGGAACACAGATTGAAGATCTTCTTCTTGAACTCAACGCCGAATTGGACACAACGCTTGTCATTGTCACACACAATATCCAATTGGCCGCCCGCATGGGGCGTTGCCTCGCACTGAAGGGCGGCACGCTAGAGCCTGTTTTGCTGTAGTTTGTGGTTCTTTCGCATAACCCATCGTTTTTGAGGTCACGGCTTAGGCGTGTTGCCGGAGAAAAGTATGAAATTTGTCTTGCATTCGCCCGTACGGACGGTGATAGCGCTGCTCATTTTTTTCGTGAGCTTCTGGCATGCGGACGCGTTGGCAGGATCGCGGGTGCTGGTTCTTCCCTTTCAGACTGTGTCTGGACCAGAACTCCCCGATGCCGACTCGCAGATACCAGAGCGGATAATCACACAGCTTAGGGCGAGAAACCTTGAACCTCTCCCGATGAGTGAATCGTCGAGGATTTTGCAGGCAAGCGGGGCTGCGAGCATTGATCTTGCCCGCGCCCGTGCGCTTGGGGAACAGGCCGGCGCGGATCTGGTCATTTACGGGAATTTTAACCAGCTTGGCGACGGTTTTTCGATGGAGACGCGGCTTGTGCCTGTGCATGAGGGCAGTCCCATGCCGCTTGCCTTTCAGCGCAATTCCCTCTCCGATTTAGCTGAGTGTACGAAAAATTTAGCAGTGCGCGCGGGCGAGATGCTTGAAGGGCGAAGCCCTGGCGAAAAGCCCAAGAGTGCCCAGCCGCAACGCGTCGGTGTCCAGGATTTTGTTCCTATGGGCAAGATGAATCCTGCTCTTGGGGGCATTCAGGACATACAGATCCGCGGCATGCAGGTCATGGATCCAGACACAGTTCTTATGCGCTTAACGATTCGCAAGGGCGACACTGTTGACGCGAACGCGATCAATGAGGAAGTGAAGCGTGTCTGGGAAATGGGCTATTTCAGTGATGTGCAGGCCTCGATGGAGGGCCGCGTTCTTGTCTTCACAGTTGTCGAGAAGCCGAGAATTGACAAGATCCGTGTCGAGGGGGCAAGCCACCTTGACGAGGATGACATCCTCGGTTGCATGGGAACGCGCACAGGCACTGTTTTAAATGAGCAGATGATTGCCGACGATCTGCAGAAGATTGCCGAACTCTATCACAAGGAGGGCTATTATCTTGCCAAAGCCGATTATTCCGTGAATGACCGGCAGGGAGCGAGAGGAGCCGTTCTTGTCATCCGTGTGAATGAGGGAAACAAGCTCTATATCAAGGAAGTCAATGTCGAGGGTCTCCAGGAGATCAACCGCGGGGACCTGGACAAGTACATGGCTTTGAAACCGCGGGGCCTTTTCTCCTTTCTCACCGGCACGGGCGTGTTAAAAGACGAGTATCTTGAGCGCGACGCGAACGCCATCGCGGCATTCGGCTTAAACGAGGGTTTTGTCGACATCCAGGTCTCAGCCCCCGAGGTGTCCTATAAAGATGACGGAATCTACGTAACCTTCAATGTGCATGAGGGGCCACAGTACGCTGTGCGTTCTGTCAGTTTCAGCGGCGATGTCATTGATACGGACGAGGAGATGCGCAAACTCGTCGAGATGGACAGCGTGGCGAAAAAGAAGTCGCATTTCTCCATTTCGGTCATGCAGGAGGATTCCAAAAAGCTGACCGAGTATTACACGAATTTCGGCTACGCTTTCGCTGAGGTCGATACCCGCGTCAATAAGGCCGATGACGGCAGCGCCTTTGTGGATATTGACTATGTCATATCGAAGAAGCAGCGCGTTTTTATCCGCAGGCTCATGGTTGAGGGAAACGTCAAGACGCGCGATAACGTTATCCTCCGCGAAATGCGGATTGGCGACGGGGACATGTATGACGGCGCAAAGCTTAAGCGCTCAACAGAGCGCTTAAACCGTCTGCGCTATTTCTCCTCAGTTGAGACTGAGCTTATTCCGACAGGTAATGAAGACGAGGTTGATCTGAAGGTCAAGGTCAAGGAGTCGAACACAGGCGCTCTTATGGGTGGCATCGGCTACTCGACATATTATGATGTCGGTGTCACAGCCTCGATAATGGAGCGCAACCTTTTTGGCCGCGGCTACTGGCTGCAGCTCCAAGGTTTCTTTTCATGGCGCGTGACATCTGGTGTCTTCACCTTCACAAACCCCCGCCTCTACGATACCGATCTCTCTGTCGGCAATGATATCTACTATACGCGGCAGTACTGGGACAATTTCAAGAAGGAAACAATCGGCGACACGTTCCGTATAGCCTATCCAATCGGCGAATACACGACAGTCGGCGCAGCCTACCGTCTTGAGCGCTACTACTTATCCGATGTCTATGAACACGCCTCTCCCTATATACGAAAGTATAAGGGCACAAACTGGACAAGCGCTCTGTCTGCGCGCATAACGCGTGATACGACCGACTCACGGGAGAGACCGACAAAGGGAACAATTGTCCGCCTCTGGTCTGAGTACGGCGGCAATTTCCTCGGCGGTACCGACAATTTCTTTAAGATTGTCGGTGACTGGCAGGGTTTTGTCTCGATCAATCCGCAGCATACCTTCCACGCGAGGGCGAGGCTCGGTGCTGTTTTCGAGAACTCTGAAGACGAGATCCCGGTTTTCGAGCGCTTCTGGGTCGGCGGAATGGACACAATCCGCGGCTATTCCTACTCTGATCTTTCGCCACGCGACTACAAGTACAATGGCGATCAGATTGGCGGCGACCGCATGGGCGTTCTCAATCTTGAATACATCTGGACCTTCCAGAAGGATTTGGGCCTTGCCATTGTGCCTTTTGTGGATGCTGGTTTCAATATTGACAGCAAGACCATGGGCGATGAGCTAGAGAAATATATGGCCGCCTCCGCAGGCCTTGAACTGCGCTGGCGATCGCCTATGGGCGATTTGCGCATTGCCTACGGGGTACCGCTTGTCCAGGATTATGACGGCGAGCGCGAGAACGGCAGATTGGAATTCAGCATGGGGCAGTTCTTCTAAGTCTATTTTTTTGGAACGTTGTTTGCATAGTTTATCGATAATTGTACGTCAAAGAGGTCCGGGCTGTGTTCCCGGACCTGACCGCCCAAGGCGTAAGCCCCTCTCTGGGTATAAAAGAGTTTTGCGTGTGCCGGTTGGCTGAACGCATTGCGGGTCGACGTTTGGCTTGAGTTGTGTCTATTTAGCGACGGATTGTTTCGTTTAAATGAGTTCGTGAGAAAAACTATGGCCAATGTCGTGAAATCTGGAGACATCGAAGTCCGTGCTCATTGGAAGAGAATAGCGATAAAAGATAAACTCATAGGAAATCCAACGTTGGCCGATCTCCTTCTTTCTGGAACCTTTTCGGTTGACGAGCCCTACTACCTTCTCTACAACAATCAGCCCTACTGCTTCTTTGAGGGAGCCATGTACCAGATGCTTCCTGTCGAAGATCCGAGTATAGGCTATAAATTGGTTGACTCTACAGTTGACCGCAAGACCGTCCTCGCCCAAGCAACCGGAATTACGGAGACAGAGGCGATTGATGCGATGTTTCTTTTAATGAAGTGAAGCGCCAAGGCAAGCATTTTTTTTACTCCTTCTCCACAAAAAATGCTTGACATACCCGCGCATCCGAGTATACTCCCTCTTGTTGGTTGAGCGGTTTGTCGAAGAGAGTACAGAGCATGTGACTCGTACGACAAGAGTGACGCAAGCTGACAGGGTTCGCTTACGAACGATTACGTTAAGCGGAGAAGACGTTTGGGACGAAAAAAAATCTTTCTCTCACAAACAATTTACTTGACTAATCGTAAGCGTACGTATATAAGAAAGACATCGAGCCGAGGTGGTGGAATTGGTAGACACGCTGCTTTGAGGTGGCAGTGGCGCAAGCTGTGGGGGTTCAAATCCCCCCCTCGGTACCAGAATAAAAAAAATAGCCCTCTAACGAGGGCTTTTTTTGCGTCCAAAAATCCCCTTGGACGACTTCAAACCCGCTATCCATGCGGGTTTTCTTGTATCAGATTAGATTCACCGACCTCCCTTACCTATATCGATTCAGATCTACCCTAGATTCAAAAAAAGCAGTATGGTTGGCAGTACGGACAGCGAGCGAGGCCAAAGGCCAAGGTTCCATACTGCCAAACAGCCAGAAACCTAGGATTCATGCGGGTTTTAGCCGACTTCCACGGGGCAGCTGCCTGGCAGTATGGTGCTGGTTACGCCCAACGCTTGCGTTCGTACTGTCGTTTGCGAGCTGGCAGTACTGACATTTCAAGCAACGTCGATGACCATGCTGCCGGCCGACAGTTTTTTCTGTGTGCAGCCTGAGCGATGGCAGCTACCCTGCTGTGCGCTGGCAGTATGACAGTATGGCAAGATGGAGGTGGACTGATGGGGATATTGCGAGACGGGATGCAACAGGGACTGCGGTACGACCCTGCGACGAAGACGTGGACAACGAAGACCTGGGAGCTCAAGAAGAACCCTCGGCTTAAGACTGCTGCTGAAGAGGCGAAAAGCCCGATCATTGACGGGGACGGGTTGGAGCTGCGGCTTCTGCCAGGTGGCAGTATGGTGTGGAGGATAGCGTACCGGTTTCAGAAGACCCGCAAGAGCTACACCGTTGGCAGGTATACGGGGCAGGAGGATGGCGTAAGCCTGGTGGAAGCGCGGGAAGCACTGATACAGGTCAAGAAGTGGATTAAGGAAGGGCTTGATCCCTCTGAGCAGAAGAAGGCGAAAGAGACTCCGAATCCTACGTCTGAAATCCTTACCTTTGAGAAGATGGCCCGCGAGTGGTTTGAACATAAAACGACTGACCTCGCGCCCAAGTACCGCAAGCAGGTGCAGTCAAAGGTCGAGAACA
>JAFTDR010000250.1 GCA_017454105.1 Desulfovibrionaceae bacterium
AGTATGTCTGTCGGTGGTATAAATCTCGGTGAAATGTTTAAAAATGTGTCGACGGGTCTTGATAGTGATAGCTCCAAGATTCAGACAAAAATTGAAGACCTTCAGAAAAAGGAATCTGTAAACCCTGCGGATCTTATGAAGATAAACTTTGAGGTCGGCCAGTACAACGCGAAACTTGAGGCCACCTCGTCCTTAATGAAGAGTATGCAGGATATGTTAAAGAGTCTTGCGCAGCGCACAGGATAGTAGATAATGGGCAAGAAGGATTCAAATATGCCGCAGCGGGACTGCATGCTGAGCCTTTTGCATCTGCTGCCCATGCAGGATGACATTACGGAGCTTTTGCGTGTCGTCCACGCTGTGTGCAGCCCCATGATCCCTTTTGACTTTGCGGTGTTAATTCTTGTTTCTTCGCTTCAGAACGGAAGCAGAATGTATTTCTATGATGCGGGGGAGAAGAGCGTTACGGAAAAGCCTCTCCCCTACGCATGCCGGGATCTGGGAAATTGCGCATCAGTTGAGGTATGTGGCGCCGATGTACTGCGCTCGCACCATCAGATATTTGCGGAGTGCGGGAGGTCGACAGATCAGGTTTGTTATCTCCCGCTCCATATTCCTGAGAGCATATGTTTGAGTACCCTTCTTGTTTTTTTCCCAAACGATATCTCTTTGGGGCGGATACGCACTTTTGCCCGCACTGTGAGCGGAGCCTTTTCTATTGCACTCGCCCGCATTCTCAAGCGCAATGAGATGCAAAAGGGCGCAACTGCCATACGCAGGGAACGGGATTTTGTGGCGATGCTTCTCAGTATTGCGACACTTGCGTGTACTCAAGCCGATCCCTGTCTTGTTGTTGACCGAATGGTCGGCGAAGTGCGTCTTTTTTTCGGAGTGCGCGAACTGGCGCTTTATTTGGAACATGACGGCACAGCTCTTGTCACCTGTTCTCTGCCTGAAGGCGGGAGGGGAGCAAAAGAGATTCCCCGCGTTGCGCGTGTCGCGTCAGGCGACACCCTGCTTGCCAAAATGACCTCCGCAAAAGGTGTTCTTTTTTCTTCCGAACAACTCGCCTCCTGTACGTCCGATCCCGCTGTTTCCTTTTTCAGAAAAGAAAGAAACTATGCTGCCTATGCCTACCCCCTTTCAGACCGCGAAGGCACATTGGGCGCTCTTGTTTTTTTTGGCGAGAACATTGAGGACAACTGCGATGCCGCCATGGAGCAGATGGCGGGGACTCTTGTTCCGATACTCCGCTCCGTCTCGTTTGCTCAGCCACAGGAAGGGGACGAGGAAATAAAACGCGCTGAGTACAGTGAGTTTTTGGGAAAAAGTCCGGCGCTTCTCCGTATATTAACGCAGGTTGACCTTGTCGCCCCAAGCGATGCTACAGTTCTCCTTCTTGGCGAGACAGGCACAGGCAAGGAGCTTGTCGCGCGGGCAGTCCACAAACAGAGTTTCAGAAAAGATAAGGATTTCGTTACGCTCAATTGCGCGGCAGTGCCGAGGGATCTCTTAGAGAGCGAACTCTTTGGCCATGAGAAGGGGGCTTTTACCGGTGCTGTCAAACAGCACAAGGGCCGTTTTGAGCGGGCGCAGGGCGGAACGCTCTTTCTTAATGAAGTGGGCGAGATGCCCCTTGATCTGCAGCCAAAGTTGCTCCGCATTCTCCAGACAAGGGAGATGGAGCGCGTGGGTGGTCAGGAATCCATTGCTCTTGATGTGCGGCTTGTTGCCGCGACAAACCGCAATTTAAAGCAGATGGTGGCTGACGGCCAGTTCAGGGATGATCTCTACTACCGCTTGAATGTTTTTCCCATTCTTATTCCTCCCTTGCGCGAGCGCAGGGAGGATATTCCGCTTTTAGTGACTGAGTACGCACAACGTTTCGCAAAACGCATGGGCAAGACTCTCTCGATACCAACTCCTGTGATGGATTGGTTTTGCGCCCAGAATTGGCCGGGGAACATACGGGAGCTTGTGAATGTTGTTGAAAGGGCTGTCATTATGAGCCGTGGGTCGGCGCTTGTTGTGCCGGAGGCAGGCGAATTACAGGCAGATCTGAAGAGTGTGGACGTTGATGCGAACGATAAAGAACGTGCGGAGATTATAGCTGCGGTTAGGGCCTCAAACGGGGTTATCGCAGGGCCCCGAGGTGCCGCCGTGCGCCTTGGTCTTAAGCGTACAACGCTGCTTTCGCGGATGAAACGCCTGAACCTTACTGTCAAAGCAATTCTTGAAAACGCCTAGTACTGGCATAGCAAAGTTCGAGTGTATCGTATACGCTCTACTGCTCTCGCAGCGTAGGATGGCCCACCATATTTTTGCAACACGGACTTAGAGAAGGCAGTACTAGGCGTGGATATAAGGAGTATGCTCATGAGCCAGATCAACGGACTTCATTCGCACAGGCATGAGTATGCCTCTCGCGGCTTCAGCGATGGGCCGAAGGCGAAGATCATGGGACGTGAGGTGAGCGAGATTCGTACAGCCCAGACTCTCCTCCAGGAAGCGAGTGAAGAGCTTTCCTTTACCCTTGACAGAAGTGGGGACGCGACACTGCGCAAGCGCTCTGAAAAGCGAAGCGATCTCTCCCGCTTTGACCGGGCAAAGATGTACTACGATATGCTCGCCGAGGAAGGGGAGAAAACCGGTACTCGCAAAAGCAAAGAAGCGCTTTTAGATTCCTTTATTGAGAGTGAGCCTGGTTCAGAGGCGATCCTCCGCGAGGCCATGCGCCATTGGCCGTATCCAGAAGAGGCATGGGCCAATCTTGATGCTGCGCACGAGCGGGCAAAACAGCGGGGGGCCCAGGCGGATCTTTTATCGGACATTGACGAGGCAATCGTTCTGCTTGAACAGCGGTACGGCGGGGCAATTCAGGCTGGTATCACAGGCGCTCTTGTCACGGATTCAAAACTCGAGGAATCTCCGCGCGAGCGCGGCAACGAGTATCGCGAAGCGGTTTTTTCCTGCGAAACGGTTCTGGATATCTATGATCGGCTCAAGGAAACGCACACGGCAAATTTTAGCGAGGCCATTGACTTCCTTGAGAGGGCAGTTGCTTTAGACATGGAATCTGTCGCCCCGAGCCGTTCGCGTGAGGCGCTGATCTCCTTTGCCCACAATCTCAATCGTCTGCAGCTTATCCGTTCAGCCGATGAGACCCTAAAGCCCCTTGAAACACCAAGTCTTCCGCACGGCGAGCTGCTTGGCAGAGTTCTTTCTCTTGGCAATTCACCGTATCCTTCAGCTATGGATTGCGATAAAATAGCCAAGGATGCGGGAAAAAATGAGCTGGAAGAACGCATTCTGTATCTTCAGCAACTATTGCGCTGTGTCCGCTCTTTTCCCTCAAGACTGTTTGAGAGTGATGACGGACGAGTGAAACTGGTGGGTGCCGCGCAGGATGCAGTTGATGCCGCTGTTCGGGAGGAAGATGCGCTCTACGCTTAAACCCTACCAAAAGATTGTGCATACGGGCGCAATTTTCACGCTTTACCCCAAAAAACTGTGACTACTTTGCACTGCAGGTCTCAACAGTAAATGGTTTGTCGTGGATTAGAATGTGGGTGTGAATTCTGAACACAGTTTTCATGATAGAGAGTACTTGGGTGTGTCCTTGTATGGCGCACAGTAAGAAGGTGAGCCGCTATGCTCGATTTGACATCATATAAGAGCATGCTTGAGGCTATGAATCAGCTTTCGGCATGGCTTGAGGAAGCAAAGAGCCATGTGAATGCGCCGGCCGATCCGCCGAAGGAACTTGTGGCGCAGTTTGAAGCGGCTCTGCAGGAGGTTGAATCGGTTTCAGAGGCCGAGGCGCCTGTTGTGACCAGACCAAGTGACGTTATCGCGGAATCGCCTCTCTTCTCTCCAAAGCCTGTAGACACTGATCTTGCGCATCGTCCTGTTATGGCAAATCAGGAACTGATAACAGTGACAGACCAGGAGCGGAACAATGTCGCACGCGGCATGCAGACCCTCGATGCCGTTCATAAGCCGGATGAACTTCATGCCGCTCAGGAAATATTCAAGATATTGAGTAAGGATGCTATAGAGCTGTCGCCAGCCGATCTCTTACAGCTACAAAGCTATGCGGGGACTCTTTCGATCGCTGCTGAGTATGGAAAGAAGTCCAGTGAAGGCGTGAGTGAAGTTCTTGAAACAATACTGGATACAGAAGGCTAACAATCGCCCAACCGGCTAATTTTTTTGACGCTTTGTCTTTCTCGTATCCTTCGGTTGTGGCCGATTTTCTTAAGATGAAGTTCGCAAGTGTGTGCATACATGCACAAAGCGGAGATCTGCTTGGCTGCCTTATGCTATTCTTTTCTTTGGCTTGCGTGTTCAAGCAGTGAATTCCCTCGCGTAACGCAGGGTATTCTCCTGTCACTTGGGCAAATATACTCGACCGCACATTGATTTTCCGCAGGACGCATAGAGTTACACTCTGAAATCGTCCACCTAGGGGAAAATCTTTATGAGGCTGAGTATAGGTCGCAGTCATACCGTAAAGAATTTCTCTAAAAGAATTTCTAGCTGATAAGCCTGAACTAGCGAAAGCGCTCAGGTCAACAGCACTCGCAAATTCCTCCTGAAGGAGTAGAAGAAGCAACGGACCCGAATCGCGTAGGGGAGCTTTCGACCGCCCCCTAGCTTAGGAGCGCCACACAACCTAAGGTTTGACTGAGCAACGCGAGTCGCGGCCGTTCCTGCAAGGTGCCAATAGTGCCATTTCCATGGCGAACCAGACAGTAAGCAGTTTGGCGCGCGGTCAATAATTTTGACCAAGCCAGTCGAGCGGCATGCCGTTGGCTGTGCAAGTGATTGTGTTCTTCTACTTTCTTAGGCGAGTTGATTTTTTCGTCGCCGCAGTTAAAGACGCAGAGGAGCACGTCAAACGCCCATGTCACAGGCCCTGAAGAGAGTGCGAGCTTCCGCCGTTCGCGAGGACGAAAGCGGAGGATTTTTTACAGAGATTCTTGAGCGAAAGCCCACGGTTTTAACTTTGGGATGAAGCTCAAAAGTGCCTAAGACATAGGTACCAACGGTTATTCGTCACGATGTCTTGAAACGTATATCCCGTAAAAAGTTGCAGACTATATCGGAAACGGCTGTATATTTATATGCAGTGAGTGACGTGAACCCTGTGTCGGTCAACTATGTCAAGTTGCAAGTATGGAGACGAAATGTGTACCCACGGCTTCTGTGCCATAGCCAGCACGCTTCTGAATGAGCAAGGCTTCGGTTCAGACGTCGTAGAGATGTATCTTGCCCACGCACAAAAAAAGAGTACTCGATCTCTGCGTGCAGCGATTTCACGCGAGTGAGAGCGGCATCAACAGAAAAGCCTCACAATGCGTAGGCGTCAAGATTTCTGCTTGACAAGTGTCGAGAGAACTTTGTATATATAGTTCTCTTTTGATGGACAGTTAGCTCAGCTGGTGGAGCATCGCCCTTACAAGGCGGGGGTCACAGGTTCAAGTCCTGTACTGTCCACCAATAATTATTTCGCTGTAAAAAAATCATAGAGTGACGTAGTACGCACATTTACTGCGTTACGTTTCTGTTGCTCAAGAATGTGTCAGTACCGTTGTGTGTCAGTACCATTGTAGGATGAGAATGACCCATGGGCCTGCTACTGCACTTTCATCTCTTGCTGCCAAGTTAGTACCAACGAAAATCGTACGGTTTAAACGTTCTGGTAATACCTGCTTTTGTACGAGTAGCTTTTCATGCTTTCTTTATCGATGTAACAGGTTCTACCGCTCAAGTGAATCAGTTCGCCTTGCTCTTTGTCCAAAGCACTCCACTGCTGAAAGATAGGGAGCAAGGCTTTTTGTATTGGTATACACGTTACGGAAAAAGATCTTCCGCTTTGTCCTAATTTAGACGTCGCCGTTACTTCTCCTTACACCTTTGGAAACCTTCATATGTACGGCATGCAGTATAAGACCAATATGCACACTTTTATACTCCGGCCAGAAAAAAAATTGCACTTTTTAGAATGCTGCAGAGGCCGCTATTACACTCGCCCCTCCCCACTCATTAAGCGGCTTTATGGGGCTGCTCAAATGAATTGGGACTCTTAAGGATCATCTCGTCAAACAGCTGCGCCTTCTCGCCGATTAGAGTATCCATTTCAGCCTTGAGATCAGTGTGAGTGGTGCTGCAAAGCAAATCAATGTTCTTGCAAAAATCTGCGAAATTACTG
>JAFTDR010000251.1 GCA_017454105.1 Desulfovibrionaceae bacterium
CAGGTTAAAGATACTGAGGGCGACAACTACTTAGGCGGCAAGAATATCGACTACGCGATAGTCGATCAGATTCTGATCCCCTATCTTGAGAAAAACAATGCGATGAAGAGCCTTGTCTCCAAGGCGACCACATCGAAAATTTTGCGCGATGGGCTCAAGTTCTACGCGGAGCAGGCCAAAAACCAGCTCTCGTCAAGCGATAGCTGCGATATAACCTCTCAGCTTGACGAATTCGGTGTCGATGAGCAGGGAAAAGAGATTGAACTTGATCTGACAATCACAAAGGACGATCTGAAGCCAGTTGTTGAGCCGTTTTTCCAGAGGGCAATCGATATCTGCAACAATCTTCTGGAAAGAAACAATATCCCGAAGGAACGGGTCAATTCCTTAATCCTTGTTGGCGGCCCGACGCACTCGCCCATTTTGCGCGATATGCTAAGAGAGCAGGTTACCCCCAATGTCGACACAAGCATTGATCCTATGACTGCTGTCGCCTTGGGCTCTGCTCTGTATGCCTCGACAATTGACTATGAGGAAGAGATTGCTCTCCCGGATTCCCAGAATGTTCTTGCACTCGATGTGAGCTATGAGTCAAACTCAGTCGCTGACTTTGAGTATGTGACGATAAAGCCGCTTCCAGACGAGAGTGTCGGCGAAATTCCGCCCAATTTGACGGTCGAGGTTGTGCGGAGCGATAACGCCTGGTCGAGCGGACGCGTTGCTCTTGAGCAGAGCGGCATAGTGCTTGAGTGCTTCCTTTTGGAAGGGCGGCCAAATTCCTTCACTATCAGTGTCTATGATGAGACAGGCGCGCAGGTGAACTGCTTCCCCAAGGAAATATCCATTCTGCAGGGAACCAAGATCGCAAATGCCGTCTTGCCCTACTATATTGGCATAGAAGTCAAGGACTACGACCTGGACAGGGATGTTTTCGCGTCCTTACGAGGCCTGGAAAAGAATGTGGTGCTTCCGGCAACCGGGACTATTGCCGATCTGAATGTGCCGAAAGAAATCCGTCCTGGGCATGCGGATGAAAAACTGGTCATTCCGATATACCAGGGCGAGTATGACGCGAACGGCACAAGCGCTATCTACAATGATCCCGTCTTTGATGTGGAGATAACAGGCGAGGACGTGAATTCCCCGGTTACCGCAAACTCACGCGTAGACATTAAGATCAAGATCGACAAGTCGCAGATGATGATGCTTGAGGCGTTCTTTTACGCCAACAAGGAGACTGTGGAGAAAACGATCGATGTCGCAAAGCGCAAGGTCATCACGCTAAAACAGCTGACCGAATTTTTGAACGAGGGACGGGACAGAATCGCCGACATCCGCGAGACCTACAAAATCACTGGCGAAGTAGTTGATGAAATAGAGAAGAATCTGCGCGACATCAAAAAGCGCTATCCGAGTGAGAAGAATTTTGAAGATGGCCGGATGCATCTTTTAGCCGATATGCGGCGTGCCTTCCGGGCGATGGAGAAAATTGAAAAAGATCATGAGTGGGAAACTCTTGAGCCAGAGCTCAGTGATGTCTACGCAGGTATTGTCAGCGCAAATAATGAGATTTTGGCGAATCGCTACGACGACACTGTCAAAGAGGTCAGGAGCAAATACGAGGAGGCAAAGGCGCGTAAGGACGGAAGCGAAGCCAGGCGGCTTCTTCGCGAGTTCAAACAAACGCTTTTCGATATGACCTCCGTCTACCAGATTGCCCATTTCATTGTCACGTGCAACGAGCAATTTGATCCGGCACTCTGGATCAATCCAGAGCGAGCGAAGAGCCTTCTTGCGCAGGGGGCCAAGATCGTTAAAAAAGGCAGGTTCAGTCGGGAGGATCTCGGCGATGTAGTCGATGGTCTCATTCCTTTATTTATTGCCTCGACAGGTGATAAGGCGATTAAATTCTAGTGTTGCCTTCGGGTGATACGCAGATCGGACCCGATAGAGGCAATGCCTTGGGCGATCGCAGATATAAGTCGGATATGGGAAAGCCTAACTGCCGCTTTTCTGCCCGCAATGGACGCGAAGTTGACGCAAGTTTGCAAAAAAAAGAGAGCGCGTCATTCTGTGCGTTCATTTGCCCAAGCGGCGAAAGACCAGAAAGCGTATTTCCGATGAAGAGGGCCCCAGTGTACACATGGGGCTTTTTTTTGGATCTTTTTCGCAGATGTGCCTAAATGGCGTTCCAAGGACGAGCCTAGGCTTGCCTCGAACGATGGTGAAAACCCCACTTGTGCCTCTTCCGTTTTGCCAGCAAGAGTCCCCCCCTAAAGGCTAGCAGCCGCTAGCCAAGGTCAGGCCATCTTTTTTTTTCTTTGCAAGCAGACAGAAAAAGCCACGCGTGACGCATTGTTGCCCATGCGTGTTAGGCCACGGAAAAAAGCGTCCGCTTTTGTCCTCAAACAATGAGACCTCACACGTCCTTTGTGGTTCATATGGGCGATTGCACACGTCGAGTAGAACACATGCGTATCGGCACACGGAAAAAAGTTTCTTTGTATGGTTGGCGCGTTGCTTCTGTGCAGAAGGCCTGCGGCCTTGGGGGGCTCGTGCAGGGGACTGGAAGAGTATGACCAAAAACTGTATACAGGCATTGAGAGTTGCGTCGTGTATACTTGAGCCATAAACGAACTGCCATGGTTATGAACGCGCGTGCATCTGGGTCGCTCTTTTCAACGGGGAGTGGCAACTTTTTTTCTGACCGCAGTCTAGGAAAACGTAAGTGTCTGGGGGATCTGTGACTGAGCGCGTACGCGCAGTGCCTCTGTTACGTTACCCTCTCTTCGTAAACGTGTGCGGCGCGTCAACATATACTTACTTGGGCAGCACAATGATTCTTCCCATGCCGACCTCTATGCGGCCGGGGATTTGGTGTGCGCCTTGTGTGCTCTTTTGTGTTTCCATGTAGAAAAAACACGCAGGGAAAAGAGCAAAAGTGTAGTGTTTTGTGTCCGCCTGGCTATGTCACGGCAAAGCGGGCGTCTGGCAAATTTGTCCGAAAGGTCTTTTGTATCGCCTGTGTATTCGGCCTTCCTATCTTTGTTGGAAGTGAGGGGGCTTCGGTATTTTTATTTTTTGCAAAAGGATACGTAATGCGTCGTTTTCTTTCGTATTCCCCAATCATGTTCCTTTTTCTTTTTCTCTTTGGTGGGTGTGCCACGGCAAAATCAACCATTCATCTGTCTGACGATGCCTCGGATTTCGTTGTTGTGAATGAGGTCGTGCCGGATGCTCTTCTGGAAATACGCTATGCCACGGCATATAACTTTGTGGGTGAGCGCATTGACGGCTACGAGGAGCCTACGGCCTTGCTCACAAGGGAGGCTGCGACGCAGTTACAGCGCGTAAGCGAGGAGCTTAAGGCCAAGGGCTATCTTTTGAAAATTTATGATGCGTACAGACCGCAGAAAGCTGTGGATCACTTTAAACGCTGGGCAGAGGACCGCGCGGATGTCCGCATGAAGCCATATTTTTATCCGGATCTGGACAAGTCGCTTCTCTTCAAGCTTGGCTACATTGCGAATCACTCCGGCCACTCCCGTGGAAGCACCGTCGACCTGACACTCTTTGATATGCAGAAGGGTAGAGACGTTGATATGGGTGGGACATTCGATTTCTTTGGAAAAAAGAGCCATCCAGACTACACAGGTGTCACAAAAGAGCAATATGCCTCACGCATGCTTCTCCGCTCAACCATGATGGCGCACGGTTTTGTCCCGTATGACTCTGAGTGGTGGCACTTCACACTGAAGAATGAGCCCTATCCGAACACCTACTTTACTTTCCCGAGCGCTAAATCATCGGTACGCAAGGAGTCGTCTCTTGCCAAGTAGACATTGTATACTCATCGTTCTTTTTGTTCTGCTTCTCTTTTCTGGCTGCGCGCGGCATATTGAGGAGGTCGCGAAGCCTGAGACCTACAATGTCGGTGCGCTTGCCATTGCGAAAACAACGGATCAGATCGTACTTGTAGCGGGCCTGGAAGATTCGGATGCTCTGCTTATCTTCTATGAGAAAGAAGACGGCACCTGGCACGAACGCTTGCGCACAAAGGCATATATAGGCGAAGCCGGTCTAGGCAAGACAAAGGAAGGCGATAGGAAGACGCCTGTTGGGACCTTTCATTTCACAAAGGCCTTTGGCATCGCTCCAGATCCTGGGTCCCGCATGGCCTACACCCAGGTGGACGACACATACTACTGGGTTGGGGATTCGCGCTCCAAATACTATAATCAGATGGCCTCTGTACGCGAGGGAAAGCGCTTTCGGAAAGAAGCAAGCGAGCATCTCATAGACTACACAAAACAGTACCAGTACTGCCTCAATATTAGCTATAACGAGGCAGGGACACCAAAGCTTGGTTCAGCAATCTTTTTGCACTGCTTTGGCGACAATCCCTTCACAACCGGCTGTGTCGCAGTGCATGAGGATTCCATGCGCACCTTGCTTAGGCTCATTGGCCCTGGCTGCGCAATTGTCATTGATTCCGCAGACGACCTGCGAGCCCTTTGAGATTGGACAGGAATTTTGAGCCGGGTACTTGCGACGGGTGAAATCTTCCTTCTCAATCTCGGAGGAAGTGCGAGGTTTCAGCGTTAACGAGGACGAAAGCGAACGATCTTTTCCGTCGCGAGTATACTTGCGAACTTCTGCGCACATGAAGAGAATGAGCGTACGCGTCTTGGGTGTAGCCTAAATTGTGCGTATACCTTCTTCCTCTGACTTTGGCCCATACAAGATAAGCGCCGCATAGGGTTATGCGGCGCTTATCTTGTTTTTACAGGCTGCGGCTCAATATATTGCGGTCATAAAAAAAGTGGATCTTCGATAGGTTTCGTGGGTACGCAAGGTACGGGCAGCGACATTCCCCGTTGGCTCCCTTCTTTTGCATCTCACCTTTGTTGCGCTTCGGAAACCTGCTTAAGCGAAACCTGCGAAGCTTCGGGAAGGCGCATCGAACGCCTTTTTCTACCTTGCGAGCTTTGGAAGTTAGCTCACGCGCCCTTGACTGTCCGCCGATTTCGCGAAGGTCAAAAGGCTCTATCCTTCGGACGAAAGACTTTTGCTGGCTCCTAGGACGTGGAAAGCGCGAAGCAGATCGCACAATGAAATGACTTTCGAAGGCGCGCCAAGGTTCATCGGGTACGTCCGCGCTAGGGCGGGCAAATCCGCGTTAAGCGCGAGGACGCAGAAAACCTCGCAGCGCGA
>JAFTDR010000252.1 GCA_017454105.1 Desulfovibrionaceae bacterium
TCGAGAATTTTGCGCAGCAATCTTGCTACAAGGGACACAATGAGCATGGTGGCAATGAAAATGAGAATGTAGGCGAGGATTATCCTGAGATTTTCATTGGCGAGAAAGCTCATGTAAGGGGCGACTTTGGCGTGCTGGGTATTGGCAAGCGTAAAGCCGATGAGCAGGCTCAGAATACCGGCAATTTCCTGAATGAAACCATTTTTAAGGCCTGTCAGAGAAAAAAAGACAAGCAAAAGAATAATGATGAGGTCAAAAATATCGCTACCTACCAACGTTCTGAACCTCCGAAAAAAAATCAGTAAAATGGCCTTGAATCTGAGCTTTTCGGGCTTACGCAAAAGCCATATGCAAAACACTTCAGAAATCTGATACGTTATTTAGCCAAAGTCTTCAATAGCCTGTGTGAAGGCTTTTTGTGAGGAAAGAGGCTGGAAGAGAGAAGGGTGGGATTACGCAAATCAAAGTCGAGAAGAGTGCCGTTAGGTAAGGAACGATACACGACAAAAAAAGGAGATCAATGCTCCTGAAATTTGACATCCTTCCCCGCCTCAAGTCTGAGGATTCCTTTCAGGAGAGAACCTACAGGGATCAGCTCAGGCGGGGCTAGACATGGTTGCCGCTTGCAAAATCTTCCTTTCGGCAGCGAGCCAACCCGTTTTTTCCTAGGTCTTCCTTCACAGGCTGAAACGGCTTGCCAGTGGAGAACATCGTCCGCTACAGGAACGACAAAAAGCAGGGAAATTCCATGCAAGGGGCGTCTTCTATGACTGTGCGCTTCGGATTGAGTTGTATGGTAGGGCAGAGAAATGAAATAGTGTTTCAAAAAGGCGCTTGGCATTTGATGCTAATTGTGCTAAAAGACTAAAAATTCGCACTATTCAAGGCTTTACGGCCTTTTTTGTATGTTTTGTGCTGTCAGCTCAAAACAAATAATTTTTTTCATTTTTAATGACGGCCGTAAAACGACGAAGCTTTAGCTTATGGACGTAGGTCTCTCAACCAAGCCCGCCTGAGCGAGTGCTGCATCAATAAAATTAGTATTGCTGTATGAAAATAAGCTAAAGCGATTATACCGTGGGTCGCACGGGAATCTACGCCTGTGGAGAGAGTGTAAGTCGCCGCAGTTTTTCAGATCTGCAGTGCAGTTCTCGCTGAACCAGGAATCTCCCCTTCTATAGGCGGGAGTACGTTCATTGGCGCAAACATAGGCTTTTGGACAGACAGTGAACATCAAGCGCCTTACCAGTGTCATACGGTCTGGCTTTTTCAAGGCTAACCTTCTTTTCGTACGAAAAAGTAGAGCCTTTAGCCCATCCCTCTATGGTCAGAAAAAAACGGAGGCAGTGTGCTTTGCGATCTGCCCTGCAAATGCATGCTGAGTTTTTTCTTGATGAAAACAGTAAAATTACTTCTTCTTCCTGTTCTTTGCGGCCTTTTGCTTTGCAGCTGCAGCAGTAAAACGCAAACAGCTCAGGAAAAACAAGACGATGATCTTTTTGTCGAATACGATGATTCCTACTTCCCCCAAAAAATAGAAACTTTGGCTATGGGTGAACTTGCCAACGAACCAAGGCGAGAGAGACGTTCCTGGAGCAGACGTGGTGCGCAGCGTCCTACTTATACCTATGAGGGGAAAGCCACAGGTTCGAGACGTCAACTTTTACGTGCTGCCCGTTCAGCCATTGGCACTCCTTATGTGGTGGGTGGTTCAAGTCCGGGAGGCTTTGACTGCTCAGGTTTAGTCTGCTGGGCGTATGGCAATGTCGGTGTCAAATTACCGAGAACGGCCAGAGAACAGTCTGTAGTTGGTACCAAAGTCCGTGACCCCAATGCCATGCAGGCAGGCGATATCGTGGCTTTCAGACATCCTAAACGTGGCTACCACACCGGTATCTACGTGGGTGATGGCAAATTTATTCACAGTCCTCGCCGCAAGAGTCATGTAAAAATCAATTCGCTTGATGATCCTTACTTTAGTGAAACATTTTTAGGCGCTCGGCGCATTAATCTCAATGGCCGCGAGAATCTTCTTGCCCAGGCAGAGAGTCGCCTGCGCGACGAACACGATTTTTCTTCGTCAAGATCACGCTATCTGCGTCTGCACCGTGAAGAAAGTCGGTCCTCACGTAATGCCAGCAGAGAACGCAGTGGGCGCTCCTATCGCTTTGTAGCTGACCGTGAATCAAAACGGGATGCCAAGAAAAGCAAGAAAGAATCCCGTTACCGTTCCGTCGCCGACAACAGCAGATCACCTTCCAGGAAGGATCTCAGGAGAA
>JAFTDR010000253.1 GCA_017454105.1 Desulfovibrionaceae bacterium
ATCCTCAGTCAAAACAGCTGGGTCCCGCAATGTAATGGGGTCAGAGGGTCAATACGCTCAGTCTAGCCCTACGGGCGTCGCCCTGTCGAAAGGACGTACGATTAAGAGAGTCTCAGGTTCAGAGCACTAAGGACTAGAGAAGTCCCAGGAGACTCTTGTCAGAGGATCGCACAGAAGAGAAATTGTAGCCCCTGGAGATGAGGTGGCGATCCCCCGTCATGGGGGCGGAACCCGCATTCTACCGTACCCCCGTGAGCGGATACCGCGTACCTACGTGTAAGGGCACGTTTTGCCTTGCAAGCGTTTGAAAAACAGTTCAGTACACGAAAATCTGGTCTCGAGTAGTACAATTCCAGTGATTGATTGCAAAAGATGAGACCGAACGCCCAAGAGATGTGGACGGAGTCCCGTTGCAATCAACTTCTCGAACCGTACTACTGATTCTTCTCGATCACATTGAAGCTGTATGCAAAAGAACATCTTGACGGACTTGAATGTGCTTGATATAATAAATCTGACCAATAGTTTTTATTTACTGACAAAGAAAACCTCTCGGGAACTGCCGTGAGGCGCCAGTCTGTTGGACGTCTGATTTTTTGGCCGCACTTTTTGCTGAGTACCAGTCGATTTGTCTCTCCATGCAAAGACAAGACCTGCTCGCGAGAGCAGGTCTTGTTGTTTACGCTGGCTGTATACATCCGTGCCGTTATCCATCTCTATCAGGCAAAGACCGCGTTGTACATGTTTCCTTGGATCAAGTCTTGTTCTGACTCGTTCTCCTTGCATTCTTTTTCAGCCGCATTGACCGTCTCCAATGTCTTCCTGAGCAACGATAGGCTTATGGTCTTATTGTCATCGTTTTCTTTCTTCGCCTTCAGGAGCAAATTGTCGAGCCTGTCCATAAGCTGTCTGCCGTCGACTTTCTTGTCGCTTAGATAGTCTTCCTGGTACTGCGGCTTTTTGCCGCTCAGCCGATCTAGGATTTCTTCGTGGCTTGCCTTGTCAGCTTCGCGCTTCATCCTTGAGAGTTCCGTTGGGCGACCGTGAATTCCGTTTCGTATGTCGTCGATATCCTGGAGGACCGCCTTTGCATTGGGATTGCAGATGGCAACAAAGGAACTCACAGCAGAATAGGCACTCGAAGCGGCGAGGGTCCCAAGGCCGACTGCTGCGGCGATCCCAAGCGGCGGCAAGAGGATCGTCGCTGCGATGGCCAGTCCCGCGAGTGCGAGGGATGCTGCCACCTTGACGCCGCTCCAGGAGAAGAGCCGCTTGAAGAACGACGACTTCTTTTTGTCTCCGTCAAGCTCAGGCGTATCCTTGCAGTATTTTTGAATCAGATCATCGTCTGCTTTTTGCCGCAGCTCGTGCAGCTCCTCAAAGGTCTTCTTGCTGCCTACCGCTTCTGAATCAGCAATATCCTGAGCCACGGTGACGCTTCGATTGTGTCGAACAACATCCAGAGTCAAGGAGAGTCCTGAACACAGATCGTCCATGTCTTTCTTTTGGCGTTCCCTGCAACGGTCGAGGATTTCATTCTTTTCAGCTTCTGTCTTGCTTCCCGTTGCTATTTGACCGTTCAGCTTTCTTGTCAGGATATCCACTTCTCTTTCGTTCGCCCTTTGCCGTTTCGCAATCTCAAGATTGGCCAAGCGTTGGACGGCCTCTGGGCTGCTGGTCAGGTGTTTGAGATCGTTCTTCCCGATATTTGAAAGACCGAGCATTGTCGCGTCAATCGGTTCGGTTTCTCCGTGTCCGAGACGTGCAACGATATCCTTGTCGATCGTGCGGATTTTGGGATGGCTTGCTTCCCAAGCGGCTAAGGGATCCTCTGTTTGGTTTGCGCCGTTCTTTGTCGCTTCTATTGTCGCGAGGATTTCGTCGTGTCGGTCGGCCGCGAGTTTTCTCGCAGCTGCGGTCAGTTCCGAGGGGGCACCTGAGGTCCCAGAGCGGATATCGTCGATATGTTCGAGGACAGCCTTGGTTTTCGGGTTACAGACGGCAGCGATGGAACTGACGGAAGAATAGAGCGTCTTCTCGGCTATTGCCTGGCCTGCTTTGACGGTTAAGCCGATTGCGGCTAAAGCGCCAAGGGCAGGCAGGGCACCGACACTGAGGGCTATTGCCGCAGCCCCGATCAAGGCTGTGGCCACGATCGCAAGGACTGGCTTGGAGAAGATTTTACGGAAGATGGACTTTTTAGGCTTTTCGTCGAGATTGGGAAGATCCTTTGTGAATTTCTTGATCATCTCCTGATCTCGATCGTCCAACTCTTCGAGGCGCTTGGTGGCCTCTGCGGAATCAAGACCATGCGTATCTGCGATTGTGCCTTCCATCGTGAGTCGATTGTTCTGGGCCGTCTTCACAAAGCCTTCCAGTTTCCGCTGTACTTCTTTCTGCTCCTCGGCCTGTTTGACGCGCAGGTCGTCTGCGGCTTTCTTGACTTCCTCCCGGCTCATTTTCCCTGTCTGAACCAATGTCTCCCATTTTGCATTTTTAATCGTGCTTTCCCGCTCAAGGCTCTTCTTAAAATGATTGATCTGACGCTCGGCGAGTTGTTGGATCGCCTTCGGGCTGCTTTTCAAGGCGTCGAGATCTGCCTTCTTGTATCGCGACGTCACTATACCCAAAGCTGCGAAGTCGATTTCCAGGGGATCGACATCCGCTGAAAGGAGCGTGGGCTTGTTTTCGGACGCTGGTTGCTGGACTCTGAACGTGCTGATTTCTTTTTCTGCATTAACCACGGTCTGCACGGAACTCTTAAGAACCTGCAGCTCTTCAGCTGTCGTACCGTTGGCTTTGTCCAATCTGTTCTCGATCTTGCCCAGTACCTGCTCAGCTTCCTTTTGGACAGCGTTTGAGTCACTTGTAAGGTGCGTCAGGATTTCCTCATGTCGTGCCTTTTCTGCTTTGCGTGTCAATTTCGAAAGGTCCGTGGGGCGCCCGTTTATCCCGTTTCTGATGTCTTCGATATTTTGCAGGACATTCTTGGTTTTCGGATTGCAGATGGCGACGAAGGAACTGATAGCAGAATAGGAGCTAGCGGCCGCAGAGACAGCAAGGCCCAATGTCGCAGCAATACCGAGCGGAGGCACCAAGACGGCTGCGGTCACTGCCAGAGCCGCTAAGGCGAGGGATGCGACCATCTTCACGCCACTCCAGGAAAAAAGCCGCTTGAAGAAGGTGGACTTCTTTTTGTCTGGATCGAGATCCGGCAGCTCCTTGCTGTATTTGTCGATCAGTTTTGTGTCTGTCTTTTCCCGAAGAGCAAAGAGCTCATCAAATGTTTTCTCTCCTGGCACTTCCGATGCCGCGAGATCCCGAGCCTGCATAAGAGCGCGGTTGTGCTTGGCTGTTTCCAGTGCTTGGGAAAGCCCTGTACACAGTTCATCCATATTTTTTTGCTGGCGTTCCCGGCAGCGGACGAGTAGCTCCTCTTTTTCGGCCGCTGTCTTCTCTCCAAGAGCGACCAGGCCATCAAGTTTCCGGGAAAGGAGAGACAATTCCTTTTCGTCGATTTTTTGCTGCCGGGCGATCGTATGGTTCGCAAATTGAGACACAGCCGCAGGACTTGCACTCAAATCCTCGAGTTCTTTCTTCTTGATGCCTTTCAGCCCGAAAATATCCGGATCGATCGTTTGGTTTTTCTCGTGTTCGACATCAAGGGTGATGTCCTGCTTGATCTTGGGATGCTCCTTTTCCCACGCAGCAAGGAGATCGCCTGACTGCGTTGAGACACTGGATGCAGGTTTGTTGCGCGTTTCTTCGATCGTCTTCAGTACTTCCTCGTGGCGGTCAGCGATCAACTGTCTCTTGGCTGTGGACAGTTCCGTGGGGGCTCCTGAGGTCGCCTGACGGATGTCGTCGATATTTTCGAGGTTTGCTCTTGTCTTCGGATTACAGACTGCAATAAAGGAACTCACGGTCGAGTAGATCGAGGGGATTGCGAGTGCTGCGGTGAAGCCAATTGCGGCAAGCGCCCCGACTGCCGGAAGTGCCAAGACGCCAAACGCAATGGCTGCGGCCCCGACCAGAGCCGTTGCCAGAATTGCGAGTCCTGATTTTGAGAAAAGTCTCTTAAAAAAGGATTTTTTGGGCTTCTCGTCGAGCGACGGAAGATCCTTCATGAACTTCTTTGTCGTGACTTCGTCGAGTTTGTCCAGCTTCTTTATTTCCTTGTCCGTATTTGCGGAATCAAGTCCATGGGTCTTGACAATCTCTCCCTCTTTCTTCTGCCGATTTTTTTCAACCGTCTCAAGTATGTCCTCCAGCTCCTGCTTCGTCCGCTTGAATTCCTCAGAATGCTCATGGTTTAATTCCTGCACCGCATCCTCGAATTCCGTCTCTGTCATTTTCCCGGCTGACTTCGAAGCCCCCCACTTATCAGTCTTGATCTTTTTTTCCTTGGTCTGGGTCTTTGTTAAGCGGTTGAGCTGATAGTTTGCGAGGGCCCTGATAGTGGCCGGGCTGGATTGCAGGGAATGCAGAGCTGCCTGACTGTAATTGTGGGTATTGATGCCGAGGGCTGAGAAATTGATTGCGGAAGAATACTTGCTGACATTGTCGTGAACAAGCGGCCTGGCATGCTTCATCGGCGCTTTGTGCGCAGTCGGCTCGCTACTGCTCTCGATTTGTACAAGAATAGTCGTCGGCGTATGTACGGACAACTGAGACATGCTCAACCCTCGTTTTCGATTTGCTCCAACATGGCGCATGCCCGCTTGACCAGCTCACGGTCGTCCATGTCGCTAAAACCGGCCACTGCCACAGCTTCCTCGAAAGCCATGGCCGCAGTCTTCTTGTCGTTCAACATGTAATTGCAGATCCCAAGATAATACAGTGGTTTCGGATCGTTCTCTTCGCTCCAGGCTAAGGCCATTGCGTATGCAGTCCTCGCCTCTTCCCAGCGTTCTTGACCGTGCAGACAGGCCCCAAGTCCCATCCAATTTGAGGATGAAGCCCCATTAAAGAGGCAGAGCCAGCGGAAAAGCACCTCTGCGTTTTCGAGTTTTCCGCTCTTGTACATCTGCAGTGCCATCTCGTAGCGCTCTTCAACCACACTTTCCTGCATCCCGACAATTTTATACAGCGGTTCGCCATCCTGAATGCGCTTATCCAGCAAGTCCAGCTGTGATGCGGAATAACCGAGTTCCAGGGCTATTTCCCTGACCATCTTCTTGGCTTCTTCCAAGGTTTCAGGTGACGTGAGATTGCTTTGCGACACAAAAAATTCCTCCTGACACAGGGAGAGACAAAATTGGGCAGACTCCCTGGCGTATAGCAAAGAAATCTGCCCGAAGAGAAGGTGATAGGTTGCTTTTTTCTTCCCTACTATAGCTATGTACGACCAGCTTGCAGGACTTGTCAAGCAAGCAGCGGGCCTAAGCCCTCGCACCATGGAGGTTCGGCCGCGCAAGGCGAGTATCAGATTCTCTACGGTGTAAAAAGATGTTGGTGTATGCTTGAGCAAGAAACAAAGTGGCGTGTTTGCGAACTGCAGCACAGAGTCAGTTTTTTTCTGAGCGCAGTACGAGCAAATTGCTTGGACAGTTTTGTTCACAATCTACACATGAATTAAAAAAAATAAGGATAATCGCATGGCTGCGTTTCTTGGTGCATATGTGTCGCAATCGCGCCGATGCAATCCTCGCTCTCGCTTTGAGAGACCACTGACCAAGGAGGACAATTCTACAGAGTGACTGCAAACGATGTGGCCGAAAAGCCAGAGGTCCAGTAGACGGTATCCGCTCACGGGGGGGACAGCGGTATTGCGACTTTCAGGCGATTTTTCGCTCTATCTCTGAAGAGAGAAGGCGGACGATGCTCGCGTTGGCATAGTTCGAAGATGTGTACACCCTGCATGGCACTGTTCGCTGGAAACGACGGGAGTCCCAGTGCAATCAACTTCGCGAATCGTACGAATTCATCCTTGCGTCTACTTTTTTGCGTTTACCTTCTTGCGTTACCCTGTTTGGATTGTACGGGATATGAATAGAAAAAAATCATGCATTTCTTTTTTCTTAATTTTGTACAGCATTAAATTTATAAGCTTAGAATTTTTATATGAAAAATCAATATGTTCGATTTAATAATAGATATATTCTCATCAAATATCGCCAAGAAAATCCTAATTGGACGTGGATGATTTCTGGATGGCTAGGAGATACGAGGCAAATTACACCAGAAATAATGCAATATGCCTCTCACCTTGAAGAGGAGATGCAACGATTAGATGAACTCGCTGGACAAAAATTCTTAAATCAATATATTATAGACTCATAACAAAAGAATTAAAATCAAGTTGGCAAATTGAAGGAGAGCATCTTGATTTTTTAAAGTTACGATCATCTCTTGTCAAGCATTTATGCTTAGATGTGCCGGAATGGTTCTATCCTAAAGGTACTGTGAGAACAGAGAGAGAAAATAATGCTGTTCAAGCTGCGTTACGTCCCATTAATAATCAAGATCCAATATCCATAGACCAAATCTTGCAAACGCATTCTTTGCTTAAAAATACTAATTTAGATGACACATCAACTGACTTTGGTACATTTCGTTCTAATCCTGAAATAATTGACTGTTTATCTCCAGATACTCATTATTATGAAGTAATTTATGAAGCACCGCCTGCAGATGCTCTGCCTGCACTTATGCAAAAGTATCTAGAATGGTGGCATACTAGTTATAAAATTTTGCCTCTGAGTATCGGAGCAAGTTTAGCACATCTATATTTTGTTGAAATTCATTCCTTTCATGACGGAAATGGTCGAATGGCAAGATTACTCTTTGATACGTATCTTGCCAATAAACCTCAAAATACTTTTAGGCCTTACAGTATGCAAGCGGTATTGCATACTCACAGATTTGACAATCAAAATACTTTAAGTAAAAATTCTGCTTTGACCGGAGCAAGTTTTCCAAAAAATATTACAATTAACGAGGATGAAAATGAAATAGTAATCAATAATAGAGAGCAATTAGTTTCATATCTTTGTGTTTCTCAAGAGATTTTAAATCAACAAAATATTTATTATAAACATCTAGAAAATTATTCAAATTATAATAACCCTGCAGATTATTTAATTTACGTGCTTGCATTGCAACATTCTGCAGTAAAAGGAGCGTTAAGCCGTATTCCTCTGTTGCGCACTCTAGCTGATTTCTTTGAAAAGCATTCTGGAAAATTGAGTGAAAATGAGTGTAGTATTTTAAAAAAATCGTATTTAGCTGGCACAGAATATGTTGATTTTGTAGATGCAACTTCAGAAATATCTGATAATTATTTAGCGCATGAAGCTTGGAATAGGTTAAAGAAAGTTGGTTTGATTTCAATAACAGGAAAGGTTGTTCTTGATGATTCATTAATTGAGAATTTTGCTTAATTGATGAAAAATAAAGAGTTTATTTCGTATTGCATGCTGTATACTAAAGAATTGACAAAATATTGTGCTACCGATCCCCAAAAAAAAAGACAAAAAGATGGTTCTTCTGGGATACGCAGTCTGACAGACGGCTTGGGCTACTCAAAAACTGACAAGATACGCACCTTTTGTCTGTGTATCTGCACACGGGTCAACGGAACAATGCAGTTTTTAGAGCGCTTCACACTGCGTCACGAATCGGCTAAGACCGCATTGTACCTGGGGAACGATGCGCCGAGAGTAGGATAGAAGGCGCATTCAACCGTCCCCCCGTGAGCGGATACAAAATAATCTTCATTACATTCCTGACACTGTATATCAGGAAGATAAATGCAAAGTTCGCAAGGATAGAGGTCCAAGCGTTTTAAATTCCATTAGAAAAATAGGAATAATTTTATTATATAAAATTAGTTCTCAACTCAATAAAACTTATGGAGTAAATAGATTAGTTAACTTTACAAGAAATTCTTTATCTGATCTAACAGATTTAGTCTCAGGAAACTTTAGCATTCTTGGATAATATGTTTAACGATTTTATGTTAAAAATTTATATAATATAAATTTTAAATGCAAGCTACCAAGAAAAAAGTAAATGCAATTACCGTGATAACTTGCTGTGTGGAAATTTAAGGTACAGTGGTAAAACTTGGATAATCGCGCCCTCTGCGTATACTTTCGCTGAGAATCTGTGTGGAAAAGATCGCGAGAGCTGCGCTCACTGCAAAGTTCTTTTATTTTACTTTGAAAGTGCGTACAGGTCGAAAAATTCCCTCGTGTACGCATTACAATACTCTCGTTCAATCCCTGTGAGTTGAAGCTGAAATCTTCGCGATACAGAGGATCTTGGCTTATGTCAGTAGCTCCGTGCGAAAAAAAAGCATGCCTCGAAAATCTTTTTTTACCTGCCCTGAAATGCGCGCTGTGAAGCCTGATCCGTTGTGTATTTGGAGCAGAAGGCAAGTCTTTGTTTCAATTCGAGATATTTCCCTTAGCAAGTGTCTGTTTTGGGACCGACAAAAAAAGTCAAGATCCAAAATTTCCCCCTTGCTGGCAAATGGCCAAACTGCAACGCACGCGCGAGGGATTTTTTTTAGGCCGAGTACGTTGCAGTCTTTTTTTTCGTATCCGCTCACGGGGGGACTGCGGAATCGCGCCTTTTAGTCGATTTTCTACTGTATCGCTGACGATAGAAAGCGAACGATGCTGTCACTGGCACAGTTTGAGGAGGTTTACAACCTGCATAGTACCGTTACCCAGTGAGCGGATACTTTTTTTCACATTCTAAGTCTTGCCTGCTGCTCTTTGCCAAATGGGGGCTTTTGTGCAAGCTTGTCACAAAAGGTTCTTGTAGCTCGCTGAATTTGCCCCGTGCATTTTCGTAAAAAGAACGCGGTTTTCGTTACTCAAGCCTTTCGATTGATGCTTGGGCAATTTTGGTATAGTAGCGTTCCCTTGATTTTGCCCAGTGCTGACAATCGAGATAGACCGTATCGACTATGTCGATGACAAGCGGCTGCCTTGCCTGATCGTTTATGCGCAGAATGCGGCCAACGGCCTGAGTGACATCGGCCTTCGGTGTGCCGAAGACAATAGCTCTCAGATCGGGAACATCGACACCCATAGCCATGACGCCGTAGGTTGCCAGAATGATTGGGCTTTTTGCGAGTATTCTCTCACGATCCGCGGCGTTTGTCTCGCCTGTGAAGAGGCCCACCTCGTTTTCGTTTACGCCCTCCTGTGCAAGCAGAAGGTCGCGGAGTGTTGTCAGTTGCTGGATGCGTTCTGAAAAACAGACTGTCCTCCGGCCATTTCTCGCAGCCTGGGCAATGTGTTTTGCCACAAGGGCGTTTCGGACCTTGTCTTTGGCAAGATGGGAGATAAGGCGGGCTCTGCGGTAATTTGCGCTCTGAATGGCGTTTACACTGCGGTCTATGGTTTTTGCCTTGTAGGCCTGCATGCAGACCTTAGGCGTGATTAATGTCTTGGCGCTGATTGAAAGAAGCGATTCCCCGATGGCGTAGCGGTATATTTCTTCAAGACCGTCGCTTCGTTTGAGCGTTGCCGACATGCCTATGCGGTATCTGGGCGCGAAGATTGAGAGTGTCTGACTGAAACTTGCGGCTGCCGCCACATGGACTTCATCCCAGATGACGAGACCGAAATAGTCCTTGAAGGCCTGCGGATACTTGTCTTTTGAGAGGGAGTGGATCATGCCAAGAACAACTTTTTTGCCCTCATAGTCGCAGATATTCTGCTGCGCTGTGCCGATTTCCTCCTCTCTGATATCGGTAAACTGCTGGATGCGCTGCACCCACTGCTGCATGAGACTTTCGCGGGGCACAATGATGAGTGTCGTTCTGCCAAGCAGCTGGAGCATCTTGCAGGCGCAGACTGTTTTTCCCGCGCCAGTCGGCATGTTGAGCAGCCAGCCTGTTATGCCTGTGGCAATCTCTCGCTCAAAGCGTTCAAGAACCGGTTTTTGATTGTCGCGCAGAGAGAAATCGCCGGCCATAGAAACGTCTATCGGTGTACCCGCACTCCGGGCATCGACCAGGTGATCTGTTGCCGCTGCATAGTTGTGGAGATAGAGCGGGTAGCCAAAGTGGGTGTCTGTTATCTTTGCGAGGGATATAGCAAGATTCGGATCGTACTGGGAGCGGATCGTAAGCTTCTGATCCAGGATGTCTGCGGGAAGTTTGAGTTCGCCTATCGGAACAAAGGCGTGTGTTGAGAGTATGATTTCGCTGTACACGCTTTCCTCTTGCTGCGTTGCGTCCGTTTTTCCTTCTTTGCCCAAATGCGCACTTCGTCCGAAAAGGACGAAGTGCGCATTTGGGCAAAGCAGGCTATCCCCCGCAAGCGCGGGGGATAGTGGTGTTAGAACTTGAGAGTCTCAGGCTGCGGGAGAGAGCTTAAGATCGTGATCTGTCATTGTCGCAACCGCTGAATCAGACCAGACGTTCACGCAGGTTTCGATCATATCGATGATTGCGTAGATTGGCAGGATAATGCCCATCAGATCAACAGGAACGTTCATGGAGGACATAAGCGAGAGGGTGAGGAAATAGCAGCCCATGGGCACGCCGGCATTGCCGACTGCGGCGAGAACGGCCACAAAAACCCAGACAAAGAGTGTGCCAGGGGTTAAGAC
>JAFTDR010000254.1 GCA_017454105.1 Desulfovibrionaceae bacterium
CGTACTCCGTAAGCCAGAAAGAAATTGTCATTGCAAGGGGCAAGTTTTTTTCTGACCGCAGTAGACAGATACGCCTCACTCCCGCTTTTTTGCCCTGTAGAGGAGAATACCCTTGTCAGTTTGGAATTTTTCCACAGACACTGTAAATCCCCTCGTGTGCAAAAGGCCGTGCCAGGCATGCCCGGCCTCCATTTCGTCTTTGCGGTTTGCGTCATCAAGCAGAATGTCTAACTCGGACAGGGAGGGGAAGGTGTCCAGTATATGCGGAATGACCGGATAGCGAGCGTTTTTGCAGGTTGAGCCTGGAGGGCCATCGACGAGAGCCAAGATCGAGGGATTGTGAGTGAGAGTTTGCGCGCAGGCCGAGAGATCTTCCTGGCAGTTGTACCAATAGTATTTTTGCTCGCCCTCTACCCACTCGTTAAGTGGTGCTAAGTGCATCTGTGGTTGTATGCGGCTTACGCTTTTAAGCAGACTTTCAGTTTTTTCAAGATAGTTGTGGGCGTGTTCAAAGACATGGTGACTGGTCCTTTGGCGGTGAAGAATCTGCAGTGCCTTGGCGATAAGGACAGTCGATGAGCCTGAGCCAAATTCCAAAATGCAGTCGTATTCATTTGCCTGCAAGAGCCGAACAAGGATTATGCCGAAATCTGGGTCTATGGCCCAGCCGTTTAACGGCGGCAAAACTTCCCCTGTTGCGAAGAAAAGCTCAAGATTGATGCTGTTTTCGATCCGTGAGCAGAGAGTGTTTAAGCGCATGTTCATGAGAATGTCCATGCGCTGGATTTGATCGCGCAAAAGCGCCACGTGGTTTTCGAGCGGCAGTGTTTTGCTCTTTTTGTGGTGCGTCTCCGCTTTGTGTGCCTTTGGGAGACGGAGTGTTCTTTTAGGGTGCGCGATGCGGCGGATATGTGAGCGCATAGAAAACCTTCCGGTCAAGAGATATCGTAAGACCTAGTCACTTTTCGCTATCCAGTGCCCTATCGAGTGCCGTCCGCGCCGCATGCGGCAGATTTTTGCCTGTCCACAGCGTAAACTGCGCGTTGCCCTGCTCAAAGAACATCTCCCGTCCAGAAATACACTGGATTCCCCGTTCCTTGGCATCTTTTAGAAAGCGTGTCCAGAGGGGATTGTACACGATATCGTAGACAAGATCCGGCAGGTTAAGAGCTTCATCGAAATGATAGGGGGTCTCGCTCTCAAAGGCTCCGTGCATGCCAAGCGGGGTCGCATTGATGACTACGTCCGCCTGGACCTTGTGTCGGTTCATCCAGCTGACTGGTTCTGCGCCAAATTCGTTAGCGAGCGCTTTGTGGCTTGTGTCCGATTGTGTCGCAATAGAGATATGCCGCGCGTTTTTTTCGGTAAGTCCCCCAAGAACTGCCCGGGCGGCTCCGCCTGAGCCAAGCAAAAGAATGCGCATGGACGAAAGAGTGTAGGATGCGAGGGGGGCAAGGAAACCAAGGATATCGGTGTTGTCGCCAGAGAGTGTCTCACCGTCAAGGGTGAGCGTGTTGACTGCGCCGAGCAGGCGGGCTTTCGGGCTTATGCGATCAAGATAGGGGATAATCGCTGTCTTATGGGGAATTGTGACTGAACAGCCGGCAATGGGTAAGAGACGGACGCTTTCGACAAAGCGGGCGAGGTCGTTTGGTTTGACCTGGAATTTGAGGTAGACGGCGGGAATCGCGAGTGTTTGGAAGCCTGTGTTGTGGAGGAGGGGGGAGAGTGTTTGGGTGAGCGGCCAGCCTATGACGCAGTAGAGGCGATTGGGAAGAAAACAATGCGTGTCCATAAGAAGGTGTCTTTCGAGTACAGAAGGGAAAAGGGAGGCATGCCTCCCTTTTTCTGCCTGCGGCAAAAATTACCGCTTAAGGTTTATTGCGGTCCTCAAGAGTTCATCGGATGTCGTGACGACCTTGCTGTTTGACTGGAATCCGCGCTGGGTCACGATCATGGTCACCATTTCTTTTGAGAGGTCAACGTTTGACTGTTCGATTGAGTGGGAAATGACTGTACCGAAGTTTTCGTTTGTCGGGCTGCCGAGTTCCATGGTTCCGGCTTCCGCTGTCTGGACAAAAAGATTGTCGCCTGCGCGGTCTAATCCGTACTCACTGGTAAAGCGGGCGATGGGAATCTGCCACATATCGACCATTTCACCATTGGAGAAGGTCCCCTTGACTATGCCGTCTGTTGTGATCTCGTAGGATGAGAGAACGCCTTCTCCGTAGCCGTTTTGAACGTGGCTGGCCATAAAGGCTTCATTATTGTAGGCTGTTGCCGCAGTCGATGCGGTCTCACTGTCAGCGAGGAGCGAGAGATTTGCGAGATCAGTACCCACTTGGTCCGCAGTGCCTGAGCTAGTCCAGCCAGCCTGTGAGCGGATACCGAAATCAAGGGTAATAGGCACATCGTCTGTGAGAGAAAAGGTCGGCAGACCGTAGTCTGAAAGGTTTGCCGTTGACCATGTAGAGAGGTCCGTGTTTCCTGGCTCAGTCGGTGTGTAGGCAGAAAGGCCTGCGAGCTGCCCCTGCTCATCAAAAAGGAGCATGCCGCTCATGAGGGCTCCGCTTCCAGCTGTTTCGGCATTGTTCACCGTCTCGGCAATGAGAAATTCAGCCGCAGAATTTGGCGCGCTGACAGTGCGTCCATCATAGTATATGGCCACCTCATGGGCTGTGCCCTCGCTGTCGTAGAGGGTCAAAGCCTGGGAATTGCTGTACACTGATGAGTCAAGAGGTTCAGCGTGTGTGGCATTGTAGTGTGAGAGCAGTGAAAAGTAGGGATTGTCGTTTGACACAATCGACTGGGCATCTGTTGGAATGTTTACGTCTGAGATGTCGAGCGAGGTTGTGGCTGAGGCCTCCATTGACGTGAACTTGTCCAGGGTAATAGGCGTAAGTTCGGCCACATCCCAGCGAACAGGTGGTGGCGGGGGAGTTGCGGATTCGGCCGCATTGTCCGAGCTTGTCTCGTTTTCTGCGGCAACGTCCTCTTGAACCTCGCTTGCATCGGATTCACTCGGATACGTGTGGGCAGGTTTTGCAGATTCGTGGCGCGAAAGATTGACACCAGCAAGGGCGAGACCGCCAGGACTGCGCATCACAGCGTTTGAATCGAGGGTGAAATCGCCGGCTCTTGTGTAGAAGAGGGAGCCTGATTCATCTTGCAGGGCGAAATAGCCCCTGCCATTGATGGCCAAATCCGTTGTGTTGTTTGTGGATTCAAAGCCGCCCTGCGTGAAATTGGTCGCGATATCGTCAACTCCCACGCCCCTGCCCACTTGGCCGACAGCCACGATGGAATCTTGTTGATTATTGGTCCATTCGCCTGGGTTGGCTTGATTTTGCGAAATCAGATCGGCGTACAGAGCCATTTGCGCTTTAAAGCCGACTGTGCTGCAGTTGGCAAGGTTATTCCCGATAACATTCATGCCGACACTTTGGCTCTTCATGCCGGTTGCGCCTATATAGAGTGACGAGAGCATGGTCTATTCTCCAGACAAAAAGGGCTCAGGAAAAGTTTTCCGTTTTGCCCTTTTTGTAGCAGGAAATGTGCCATCACTTCGTAAAGAGTGCGCGAGCCTTTGTGAAACCAGGCAGGGCCGCGCGGATGACTGTTTCGTCCACGCAGAATGCCAGTCTAAAGTAGCCTGGCAGGCCAAAGCCCGATCCAGGCACAGCAAGGACAAGTTCCTTTGCGAGCGCGTTGACAAAAGCCACGTCATCGCCGCCAGGAGCCTTGGGGAAGAAGTAGAAGGCACCTTTCGGCATGACATACGAGTAGCCCGCTTGCGTGAGAACCTCCGCCATGGCCTTGCGGCGTTTTTCGTAGATGCTCTTGTCGACGTGGCTTCCGAGAGCGTGTCCCATAATTTGCTGGCCGACAACAGGCGGATTGACGTAGCCTAGGATGCGGTTTGTGAGGGTTAGGGCGGCAATGACCGTCTCTTTTTCCGGAAGATCAGGCGCAAGCGCTGCGTAGCCTAAGCGTTCGCCGGGCAGGGAGAGGTTTTTCGAGAAGGAGGAGACGCAGACGCTGTACGGGTAGAGAGGAAGCACAGAGGGGACGGAGACGCCGTCGTAGGCGAGGAAGCGGTAGGGCTCATCGCTGACAAGCCAGATCGGATGGCCAATTTCGGCGCTTTTTTCGCTCAGTACTGCCGCAAGGGCCACAAGGGTCTCTTTTGAGTAGACAGCACCTGTGGGATTGTTTGGGCTATTGATGAGCAGAACCTTGGTTTGGGGGCTTATCGCCTTGCGCAGAGATTCAGGATCCGGCTCAAAGGTGGACTCATCGGTTTTGATGGCTTTAAGGTTGCCTCCGTAGTTTGCGACATAGAAGCCGTATTCGACAAAATACGGGGCAAAACAGAGCATTTCATCGCCTGGGTCAATAACAGCGCGAAGAAAAGCGTTGAGCGCACCGGCTGCTCCGCAGCTTAGGATGACGTCATTTGCTGTGAGAGAGACGCCTTGTTCCTTTGTGAGATAATCCGCCAGTTTTTCACGCAGCCAGGGGAATCCGGCATTGGACATGTAGCCGAAAGCAAAGGGTTCGCGGGCATGGGCGAGGAATTTCTCAAGCCCTTCATAGACAGCCGAAGGGGCTGGAAGGTCGGGATTGCCAAGGCTAAAATCCTGCACCTTGTCGTTGCCGTACTCTGCTTTGAGTTTCGCTCCCGCTTCAAACATCCGTCTGATCCAGGACGCGTTGTGTAAGTACCCAGCCACACTGTTTGCGAGTATGCCCATAGGTTTTCCTTTTTGTTTGACTGTATTCCATGAAATCGCATACAAGGCGAGGGCGTCTTTTTTTTTCACCCATTCGTGAGCGCCTGCGACATATCATGGACAGCTAAAAAAGAGTCTGTATGCAGCTTGTAGCATTGCGGGTGAGAAAAGACAAACAGTGATGTTGTGCTTTAAGAATATTTTTAGTACCTTTACGTGCTGCATATTTCGATATCATTGTGGAGGATTGGCATGCGGTGTTCTGCGCGTTGCTGTATTCTGAGTGCCTTTTTGTTGACGAGCCTTCTTGTCATTTCCGGTTGCGGTTTTTTTTCTGGGAGCGGCGGTGAATCGGAGGATGCCCTCCCACAGATGGAAATTTCTGTCAAGTTGCAGGATGTGCATCGCTGTTCATTCATGTCCCCTGAAATACGCGTACTCAATGCCCCGAGGGGAACGACTGCCTATGATGTGGAACTCGTTGAGAAAAAAGGATCGCAGGACGTTGTTCTGGGCAAGGGATCGTGGCACGAGGACGGCACTGGCGTAATCCCAGAGGGTGCCCTAACCGGCTATTATCGCGGGCCCTGCCCCTCGAATGGCTCGAGTGGTGAATACTATTTTTCTGTGGCAGCGCGGAAAGGAAAGGATTCAAAGCCCCTTGCCGTTCGTATTTTTTCCTTTGTCCTAGAGTAGCCTTTTTGCAAGAGCCCACAAAAAAAGAGCTTCGTTTTTGCGAAGCTCTTTTTTTGTGGGACATGGGCAATATACAGTGACAAAAGTTCGGACGTCGCGAGTTGAGAGACGGGTCAAAGCATGCGCAGCAAGAAAAAATGACGACCAGCATTTCTTGCACCGAATACAGAATGTGAGCTGGAAGCATAGGTCCTTCTTATAAAAATGATTAATCAAGTCTATTACTATTTTGTATGCACCACGAGAGTTTTCCCAAGCCAAAAGGCACCTCAATTGGTCGTAGAGAAAAAGCATGAGCCGCTGCTTTGGTCCGTGTATAAAAAACAAGATACCGTCACGTTTTTACGCGCCCAGCTTAAGGATGGTTGTGTAATGCGACTTGTATGTATCTTAAATTCCCGCCCGGTGAGTTAGCTACATGGAGGTACGCTTGCGTCCATCTGTTCTTTCAACTCAAAAAGAGCCTTTTGGCTCAAACGAGTTCATTTAGCTACAATCCGCCGCTTAAGTTGGCAGAATGGCCTCTGGAGCCATGTAGGTAACACGGAGGGCGGGAATTCAAGATGTATACCCATTCGACGCTATGGTGTGGTCAAGGTTTAGAATGCGCTCATCCGCACCTTCTTTCCCGTACCGCTTGCAAAGTGACGCTACCCAACTCGCTGCTGCTTCTTTGGCTCTGCCTGTGCGCGTGTGTTGCTAGCGTCACCTCCCTGGGTGAGTGGGAGGGCGAAGCCGTCTATGACATCGGTCTTCTTTCTTCTCTCTGTCTTATCGTATCTGTGCCGTGACATCTTCGTGACATCGCTGTTTTGCTTGCAGTCTTCTTCTTTTTTATTTAAAATTACTTAGGTCCTCCCGACGCTTCCTCTGACGGTCTGCGTCGCTCATTGCTTTAGACGTCTTAGGGGATGATTCGGTTGTATGCGTTATCCCATGCTACTATGCACCCGTCTGTATCAGGCCGATTTCGGCCATGACGAGATGACTCGTTCTGTGGTTTTGTCCTCGAGGTTCAGAGCGACTTCAGATACCTGGGTTACCATCTACACGATCGCGCTTTGATTCGCATGCGCGCTCTAGCCAGACGTATTCAAATCGCAATCGCAACAGCGATAGGGCAGTCTGAGAGCTTGGCGACAAGTCGAAATTTGGGCTCGTCTGTCGTACCCTCGTACAGCTAGAACCACGCTCTCATCGCTTTTTCTCCCTTACTACCCCACTAGAAAGGCTTGTTTATGAACTTGTTTCCTGCGAATTCGCTCGTCTTCGAGGAATTGAATTGCAAGGCAGAATTGCTAGAGGAAATACTAAAAACTGATGTCATCCAGTACATAGGGCCAATCAGCCCTCAATATAAGGACTACTTTATTACTGAGATAGAAAAAATATCTCGACAAAATCAATATAAAAAATTATCTTTCTTTATAACTACACTTGGTGGTAGTGTCGAGATGGTAGAGATCATGGTAGAAATTATGAGAAATTTCTACCAAGAGGTCTATTTTTTTGTCCCCGACTATGCATATTCAGCAGGAACTATCCTTTGCATGTCGGGAGACAAAATTTATATGAACTACTACTCATCTCTTGGTCCTATTGACCCACAAGTAATGGTAAATGGCAAATATGTCTCAGCACAGGGATATATTGACCAGTTACATGCAATAGTAGAAAAATCTATGGCGGGGACAGTGTCCCCTATAGAAATACAGATGGCTCTTAATCTTGATCTTGCCGACATCAATTTTTACCAACAAGCCAGCCTTTTAACGGTCAGCCTTTTGAAAAAGTGGCTGGTACAGTATAAATTCAAAGACTGGAGGAGAGAGAACGGCAGCGATGTAAGCAACGACGAAAAGGAACGGCGAGCGGAAGAAATAGCTAAGATACTAGGAGACAACTCTCTATGGAACTCGCATAGCCGCCATATTGGCGTAAAAGTGCTAAGAGAGATGGTAAAGCTGAAGATAGAAGATATGCACTCCAATCCCAATCTTGAAGAAGCTGCTAATACATACTATAGGCTTGCTCTTAATTATTCCTCCAAACTGCAGCCTTCGCCAGTTTTCATTCATTCGAAAAAGTCAAGGAGTGGGTCATGAGCAGTGCCACTGAAGATCGCGATGCCTTGCAAGGATATTTAACTAAGAGCCAGAAAGAGGCATTTCAGAGGCATAACAAAATAATGCGGGATCTTGAAGAGTCAGGTTTTAAGCCGAAGCCTGAAAAGAAGGTGTTCTCTCAAACGGGGCAGGAAATATCTGGCAGCCCATGCTTGCAGTCTCGCTCCGAGTACCCTTTTTAGCGTATCACTTTTATTGCGTCTCGGTGCTTCAGCAGAAAAAACTGCCTAAGCGAAACCTGCGAAGCTTCCCTCAAGCCTCATCGAACGCCTTTTTCTACCTTGCGAGCTTCGGCAAGAGTCTGCATCGCCGCTCACGCGCCCTTGACTGTCTGCCGATCTCGTGAAGGTCAAAAGGCTCTAGACCTTTGGACGAAGGGCTTTTGCTGGCTCCTAGGATGCGGAAAGCGTGAAGCAGATCGCACAAGGAAATGACTCCGAAGCCGGCATTCGCCAAGGTCCATCGGTTACGCCGCGCGCGGTGGGCAAATCCGCGTACAACAGGAGGACGCCGAAAACCTCGCAGCGCGCACTTAACGAAGAAGCCAAAAAAGACAACACAAAGCAAATTGGCTCTCTACTATGAGCGTAGCAATGTTCATTGTAGGAGCCTTACAGTTGGGCGATACACTGCCCGGCAGGCTTTTTGTGTCTGTGGCAATAGTTGAGTTCGCAAAATCTTGGTTGTTGGCAAAGGCGGATTGAAATGGCCTACTTTCTTTGCATGAGTATTGTTGCAGTAGGCCTTGGCGTTTGGGCGTTGAAAGCGTTGTAAAAAGGAACAGGAGGACTATGAAAAAAATATACGCGTGTACGGACTAACATACTATCGCTCAAGCTCACGAGCCACAAAGAACCAGGCGTTCCTGTCGCTTTACAGTTCTAGAGGGCGTCATCGTATCCTTTTTGCACGGAGCTTCCGACATAAGCCAAGATGCTCTGTATCGCTAGGATTTCAGCTGCAACTAGCAGGGATTGACTGATAGTATTGTTATCCGTATACGCGGAAAAATATTGATCTTCATCACTGAAGCGATGAAGTAATTTTTGCAAGGGCCTTCTCGAGGCCCTTTTTGTGTGCCCAGCATGGCAGTATCTATAGGGTGAACATCCCGAACAAGGGCCGCTTGTGGCAAGAGTTGCTGAAAGAAGGGAGAACAAAGATTCGAGCCTTTCGAACAAAAAAACGTCTAAAAGGCTGTAGGGTACGAAGTTTCAATAAGCAGACGGATCACCGTCAGCCCCCTGAGGTCTAGGTGAGGTCCGGGCAACCCCAAAGGCTTGGCAATCCGCGCCACGAAAGTCTGAAAGAAAGCCAAGGGCCGTGGTACTCGTGGACAGAGAGGAAGGGCCGAACCAAATGGATGCGAAAGTACGAGAGAACCAGACTGAATTCGGTTTTGCACAAGCACGGGATGGACTTTTGCCATGGAAGCCTGCGTGAGTAGAGTAGCACGGAATGCAATGGTATACTGCGGTCAGAAAATTACCACATGGAATTGAAAAGAGCAGACTTGAGTGCTGATCCCGTTCGCAAAAGGGGCAGTTTGTTTCTGGCTGGAGTATACTTACTCAGGGAAAACCGTAAAACTGCTTCGTACCGTATTACGATTCTACAGGTTGATTGCAAGATATAGGAGGCGTTTGTGTCTGAAAGCCGGATACTCTCACATGCGCGGGGTAGGGCCCATTGCAATCAACTTCACGAATTGTAATATACGTAGCATGAGAGACACCTGAAAACCGAGAGTCCAATGCACCATAAAACGCATACAATCGAGAAAAGGTGTCAGGATCGCGAGTGATGGCACAAATGGTCGTCATTCGTCGTACGACTGAACCGCTGGATGCCGAACGGTGCGATAGGTTGTCTGGCGATGCATTGCTAGGGGGCGGTCGAAAGACCCCCCTACCCGATTATGCTATGATTTGCTATACTGCGGTCAGGAAAAAAGTTGCCACTTTGAGTTGAGAATACGAGATTCAGAGCTGACTTCCATTCGCAAAAATATCAGTTTGTTTCTGGCTAATGATTTTCCGCGTGGCAGCTCAAGTCGGTACGGTAGGAATCCTTGTGCCGCCAAGTATAAGCGGCCCCCCCCAAATGATCAGGCAGAAAAATTTGCGCGTGTACGGATTGGCAGACTATCGCTCATGCTCTCAAGCCACAAAGAACAACGCGTTTCAGTCGCTTTACTGTTCTTTCAGGGCATACTGCTCCGTTGCTTGACTTACATACGCCAAGATGCCCTGTATCGCGGGGATTTTAGTCACATTGTACTCTGTACACGCGGAAAAATTTGCTTTAACTCCCCAGATAGACAACACATATATCTCAATGTAATCGCCCAGTTTCCAGTCACAAACGCAGAATCGCCAATGATCTAAAGAGAAGCGTCGCCCCACAGCATACAAGGAATCCTGGAGATTTCGGACTCACTCCATCCATTGCCCTTCGGCCCCAAAAGATCCTCTGTGACAGTGTTGTTTCTCGCGAGGTTGCGCAAAGGCCTGTTTAGCGAACAATGCCGTGACGGTTTGCCTTGCAACATCTGGGCTGTATCGGAAAATCCATTGCGCTCGAAGCACGACTTGACAGCGCGCAAGGTATCTATACTAGTGACGGGTGAAATCTTCCTTCCCAAAATCGAAGGAAGTGCGAGGTTCCGCTGTTGATGATGACGAAAGCGGACGATCTTTTCCGTAGCGAGTATACCACGGCTTTCCCATAGACGATCCTATCTTTTTGGAGCAACCATGCAAACTAACCTTTTCGATATCCATGCCGACTGGTTACCTGGCAGGAACACCTGTCGCCGGATGCGCGGCTTGCACGCATCCGCATAGTAGTGATGGGCGATTCTTTGACCCATAATTATAATCTTTTTGACAAAACGCATGAAGACTTCTTCATTGCCGCTCCCTATCCCATGGCTCTGTGGTTTTTGGACAACTGGTGGCGTCTCTGCTTCGAGCCGACGCCTGATGAGCCAACGACGGATTGGCGTATGTCTCATATGCTCTCTGCAGCAGGGTACGGTTATTCCTGGCCGACAATTGGTTTTCAAAGTGACTCGCAGAATATCACCGTAACATCCATCCCAACGCCCGGCAGTTTCACAAACGCATGTACCCATACCATACCACGTACGACCTTTGCCAGAGCGGTATGTACTTTTGTCGAAGATTGTCTGCACTACGCTGCGGACGCCGATTTAGAGGCCAGCTATGCGACGGTGCAACATGAACAGACCGATGAGGAAGTCAGCCTGTACAGAACACTTGAGGCTCTGCAGGGTTTTGATGCCGGATATGGCAATGAAGACAGATTACAGTTTTTGGTACGGACAGCAAAGGTGTATGATCCAGAGACAATACGCGAATTATCGCGTTTTCTCTATGATTGCCCTGAACTTGAAGACGAAATGCAGGCAGTCAAAAAAGGAATACTGGGATGCAAAATCGATATCGGCTCTTTAGATATGAATGCTGTGCAGATTGACGATACGGCGAAACCATGGGAAGTAGGCTTTTCTCTGGCCCGTCTCAGGTGCGCTGCCAATGGAATCTCAATGGCCCTGTGACGAATGAGGCCTTGTGCGAACGAGTCTCTCTGCGGGCGGAAGAGTTCGATTGCGCTGACCGAGATAGTGCCGTGGGTTTTGGCGCACGCATGAGTGACGCAGTATTTTCACTCAAATTTGCCAAAAGAAGCCGCACGTCCTCGCGCTTCATGTTCACTCGTGGCATCTGCGATGCAATCGTAGCAGAAAAGGCTTCTCCAATTTTCTCGCCATAACACCGAGCAAAACTGCCAGACAGAAAATTCAGCGCGCCTTTGCAGCTGAACTCCTTTGTCCGATTGACGACATCGTTCAAGAAACGAACAACGTACGCGACAAAGATGCCATTGACTATTTGGCAGAGAAGTACGCTGTGAGCACTCGGGTAGTCGAATCACAGCTTTCTACCCATGGGTACGGTCAACTGCCTAGTGTCGCATAAAGATTTTTCTTGCCGCATCCAAAGTGGCCCTAAGCTCAATTGATCTGACGTTGCAAGTCAGCACAATAATGTGAATGCTCTTGTTTGCTCGTCGAATTTTCGCGACAACCGATAGGGCACACCCGACATTTGCCATGGCACATATTAGCCCCACATGGGGGCATTCAGAATTTTGCCGACGCGACGGAACGCATTTCGCGTCGTGGGAAGAATCATTGTGACGTCCAAGTAGGTCAAAAAGCTCGCCTGCCAGACGCAAACGTTCCCCAAGGGGAGGCGAGGGGACTCCTGTAGTTTTCCACAGGCCAGTACGGGAAGAATCTGTACGCTGCCTAGTATTCATGGACTTGCATGCATAGTTCTTTAGAACTGCAGGGAGGTCAGCGACTCTCGAAATCCGCCAATGCGCCCTGTTTTTGGGCGCAATCGGCGTATCTCACAGAACATGCAGGATGGAGTCGAGCTTTTTGCGAACGAGAGTCAGATCCAAGTGGTACTTTTTTTCTGACCGCAGTATATTGTTTCAGTTTCTCCTTTGAGTCACACGTGTGACTCAAAGGATGTCAGGCGCGGAAAGACCCAAGGCACAAAGCTGCATGGTACCAGGTCAAAAGCCGGGAGTCTCTGCCGCAAAGTACAAACGGAGGCCCTGCAGCCTGTGTTTTTGTGATGCGCAGAACTCTTAGGCGTCTGTTTGCGGCGGTATTTTTGCCTGAGCGTCTGTTACAATGCGCCGTCTTTTCTTTTGTTCGGCGTGCGTTTCCGTTGTGGTCTGCTCGAAATGGACTAAGGGGAGGGCATTGTAGAGGGCCCAAAACTTTGGCCAGATTTCTGTAATGATACCAGAATTACCGAGTTTGAAGCCTTCTTTTTTCCGTGCGAAGGCAGTAAGGGCGAAGGCCATGGCCCATTCTGGTGTTGGCGCAATCCACTGTACGTCTGGAATTTCCTGCGGGGCTTGAAGAAGGCCATCTGTGTCGCGCGTGAGGCCGAAAAGTTCAAAAAAGGTCTGGGCTGTTGTGTCGTTCGGGCTTTCTCCAGGGAGGGGCGTTCCTTTGAGTGCGAAGGCCACGTGGAGTGCGGCAATGAGTGGACTGTAGGGGCCTGAAAGAAGTGTTGCGGGTGCTGTACACTCAAGTCTGCCAGGTCGTGTGCTTCCCTGGGCTGTAAGCTTTTGGGGATGGTCCTTCCAGGTGAGAGAGAGGCCAAGATCGGAAAGATAGGCCAGCACGTTACTAAATTTGGGATCCTTGGGCTTGAGACCGGATGCCTGGATGCTTCCTCCTGTAAGCAGGGGAATAGCCAGAATGTTTGCGCAAACGACAGGGTCGCAGGGGATCGTGGGAGTGAATAGAGAAGGGTGCGACGGATTGACTGAGAGACAGCATTTTTTGTTTTCAGCTGCCTGAAAACCGGCCTCCTCAAGAAGAGGAAGGCACTGCCCAATAATCAAGGATCCTTCACTGTGTTCACTGCAGTCGATGCTGACGGGATCCTCTGCAAAGGGAAGAGCGAGAATAAGACCTTTGACAAAGGACGCAGGGACTGTGTCTGGCACAAGGATAGTTTTTGGCAGGACGCCTGAGCATTCAATGCGTGTGGGAAATCTTAAGGCGCCAGCGCGCGAGGAACTCATTCGGGCGCCGACGGTCGGGAGAAAATGCGCGATGCCTGAGAGATCGCTTAAGGCAAGTTGACTCTCTGCTGTGAAGCGCACTCGCGACGGTCGAACGATATACTGGCCGACAAACAGGCCGAAGAGAGACGGGTCGTTTCCGCAGTGGATGGAGAGATCGGGGCAGGTGAAGGGTTTGTCAGGCCTAAGAAAAAGAGAATCATCGCGCGTCTGGGCTGAGATTCCGGCATCGGCCAGGGCGCGCGTGAGATCGAGCTGATGGTCGTTCATAAGAACGTGATCGAATTGCATGTCGCGCCCAAGACAAGCTGCAAGAAGAAGCCAGGCATGCACATGCCAGCCTGAGGCTGGCATGTGCATGCGTATGCTCGCTTGCTTAAGAGACGGGGCAAGATTGAAGCCTGGGCGTTTTAATTTCTGCTCTCCCTTGCTCTCAGCCGGCTTTGGATGAAATGTGATGTTTTCAAGAAGCTGAAATAACTCGGTTGACAGCTTGGGATCGGAACTTATGCGCATGGCTTCTTTCGTCCATGCCTCTCTGAGTTCCTTTTCCTCACTAGCCAAGAGATGGCTGCGATTTCCTCGCATGCGCGTTAGAAGATTAAACCGACGCAGAAGGAGATGTAAGAGTTCGCGATCAAGGCGGAGGACATCTTCCTTGAGCGATGGGCGTTGTTTCTGTGACGAAGGACTCTGGGGCATGGTCTAAGCCTCACAATAGGTCGCGTGGCCGCGAGAATTCTATATTGATACGGAACCTTTTACCCTACGTAAAAGCCCGTTTGTCGTCAATGCGCGGGCAATAAAAAAAAATCGCGCCGATTTCTTGCATCTTCGGGAGGATTAGTGTAGGTTATGACCATCGTTGTTAGAACGGTATTCGATAGTTTGTGAAAAAAATCACAAGCTTTCCTCTTTTTCTAATCACTTTACTATCATTTAAAGATAGTGAGAGTTTTTCTAGAGTTAGTCTAGTAGCCTCGTTCTTGACGGCTTGGGCAAGTGAACTGTGGGGTGGTTCGCAGATTTTCATAGGAGATGCACACAGGGATGTACTTCCCTATAGACACCTATTTTTATACGAAATCCGCATAAACAAAAACCTCCAATAGAGATTGTTGCCCGAGAACCTCGATTGAGATATACAGTTGGCGATAGACACAAGCGTTGATATTTGTTGTGCCACTTGGGAAGCCCAAACGAGCCCAAAAGAACTAAAGGCAACGAACTGACGTGCTTGAAAAATTTTGGCGTGACCTAAGCGTCTGATGTTTTACGGCTGCAAGCGATGTATTGCCGTCCGAGCGCGATCGTCACGAGGACGAAACAAGTATTTTCCTGATTCCCCGGTCAAGAGAGGACAATTGAGCGAGCGCCTTTGCAAATTGTTCCTCGACACCTTGACTTAGAAGAGAGAATTCGCAAGTATTACGTGCCATTGCAAGACTTGGAGAAGTCTAAGAAAAATCTTTAGAGTACTCCAAGGGGCAATCCAATGGTATAGAGTGCTTGTCGATCAATAGGCGCGCCGTACCGCCTGAAATCGTACAGTGCTGCGATTTCATTATACGGTCCAGTAGAGCGGAAGTATTTCACCCTATAACCTTTTTACTTGAGTTGGAGGAATTTATGCCGACGTTTGTCGATCCGTCCAAATGCGACGGTTGCAAGGGTGGCGAAAAAACAGCCTGCATGTACGTCTGCCCCAATGATTTGATGGTTCTCGATCCAGTCGAGATGAGGGCCTACAATCAGGAGCCGGATGCATGCTGGGAGTGCTATTCCTGCGTCAAAATTTGCCCCCAGGGTGCAATTACTGCACGTCCTTATGCTGACTTTGCGCCCATGGGTGGCACCTGTATCCCCCTGCGTTCCGCCGACTCCATCATGTGGACGGTGCAGTTCCGCAATGGCAGCACGAAGCGCTTTAAATTCCCCATTCGCACGACCCCCGAAGGTTCAATCAAGCCCTTTGATGATCCTGCGGGTGATGCAACACTTGAAGACGAAAAGCTCTTCACCGAATCCGCTCTTGCCCAGCCGAAAGAAGTCCTTGGCAAGAAGTTCGATGTGAAAGACGCTGACAAGTCCGTTACTCTCTAATTAGTGCGAAAGGAGAATTCCCATGGCATTACTTCCTATCAAGGAAAAAAGTAAAGGTATTGACCTCGCTGAACCCACTGTCAAAGAACACGACGTAGACATTCTGATCGTCGGTGGCGGCATGGGTTCTTGTGGTGCAGCATACGAAGCCGCTCGCTGGGGTAAGAAAGAAGGCGTTGAGAAAATCATGCTCTGCGACAAGGCCTGCCTTGAGCGCTCCGGCGCTGTTGCCCAGGGCCTTTCCGCTATCAACACCTATATCGGCAATGACCGTGGCAATACCCCCGACGACTATGTCCGTATGGTCCGCACTGACCTTATGGGCCTCGTCCGCGAAGATTTGATCTTCGACGTAGGCCGTCACGTTGATGACTCCGTCCATCTGTTCGAGTCCTGGGGCCTGCCCTGCTGGATTAAACAGCCCGACGGCAAACACAACTGGAACGGCGCCCAGGCGAAAGCCCAGGGCAAGTCCCTCCGCGCCGGTGATCCGCCAGTGCGTTCCGGTAAATGGCAGATCATGATCAACGGTGAGTCCTACAAGTGCATCGTTGCTGAAGCTGCCAAGAATGCTCTCGGTGAAGACCGCTACATGGAGCGTATCTTCATCGTGAAACTGCTCCTTGACGCCAATACCCCCAACCGTATCGCCGGTGCCGTAGGCTTCAGCACCCGCGAGAACGTTGTGCATATCTTCCGCACCAACGCTATGCTCGTTGCCTGCGGCGGCGCGGTGAACGTCTATCGTCCCCGTTCCACCGGTGAAGGTATGGGCCGCGCTTGGTATCCTGTGTGGAATGCCGGTTCGACCTATACAATGTGCGCTCAGGTCGGCGCCGAAATGACCATGATGGAAAACCGTTTCGTCCCTGCTCGTTTCAAGGACGGCTACGGTCCTGTCGGCGCTTGGTTCCTGCTCTTCAAGGCGAAAGCCACCAACTACAAGGGCGAAGACTACTGCAAGACCAATGCAGCCATGTTGAAACCCTACGAAGATCGCGGCTATGCGAAGGGCAACGTGGTTCCCACCTGCCTGCGTAACCATATGATGCTTCGTGAAATGCGCGAAGGCCGCGGGCCCATCTACATGGACACCAAGTCCGCCCTTTTGAACACCTTCGCCACCATGAACGAAGAAGAGCAGAAAGACCTTGAGTCCGAAGCTTGGGAAGACTTCCTCGACATGTGCGTTGGCCAGGCCAACCTCTGGGCTGCCAGCAACCGTGCTCCTGAAGAGCGTGGTTCTGAAATTATGCCCACAGAGCCCTATCTCTTAGGCTCTCACTCCGGCTGCTGCGGCATCTGGGCTTCCGGTCCTGATGAGAAGTGGGTGCCCGATTCCTACAAAGTGAAAGCCAGCAATGGTAAGGTCTACAACCGTATGACCACCGTTGAAGGCCTCTTCACCTGCGCTGACGGCGTTGGTGCTTCCGGTCACAAGTTCTCCTCCGGTTCCCACGTTGAAGGCCGTATCGCCGGCAAGCAGCTGGTCCGCTGGGTCAAAGATCATGCCGACTTCAAGCCCACATTGAAGGATAAGGCTGACGACCTCGTGAAGGAAATCTATCGTCCGTACTACAACTTCCTCGCTGGTAAGGACGCCTCCACCGATCCTGTCGTCAACCCGAACTACATCTCGCCCAAGAACTTCATGATGCGCCTCATCAAGGCCACCGATGAATACGGCGGCGGCGTGGGCACCTACTACACCACCTCCAAGGCTCTCCTTGACACAGGCTTCGATCTTCTGACCATGATGGAAGAAGACTCCCTGAAATTGGCCGCTCGTGACCTTCACGAACTGCTCCGCTGCTGGGAGAACTACCATCGTCTGTGGACCGTTCGCCTCCATATGCAGCACATCGCCTTCCGTGAAGAGACCCGTTATCCCGGCTTCTACTATCGTGCCGACTTCATGGGCATCGATGACAGCACATGGAAATGCTTCGTGAACTCCAAGTATGATCCTGCCACCGGCAAGACCACCGTGTTCAAGAAGCCCTACTATCAGATCATTCCTGACTAATAGGTAGATACTACGTTTTGGGCGACCGTAAAAGGTCGCCCAACTCGTACATGCCTTGCCACGCAGGATCCGTGAGACGGTTTGGCTTTAGACGTTTTTTAGATTGCTGTGCGGCGGGACTGTATACACCCGACTGATTTGAGCAGACGGATGAGAGGGCGTAGTGCTGCGCCCATTTGTGGCTTATGCAGCGTAATGAACAATAAAATTTATAGTGTGCGTAACGTTTGACGTTACTAGCAGCTATACATACAGCATACTGTATTTTCCGGGCTGATCTGCGTGTCAGCTTTTTTTTTTCTGCGGCCAGGCTTGTTATGTCTTGTCCGCGGCAACAAGCAGGAGGATATCAAGGATGTCCAATGCCATTCTCGTCGTGGGCGGCGGCTTTTCAGGCCTCACAGCCGCCATTGAAGCGGCGGAACTGGGTCACGACGTCTATATCGTCGAGAAGTCACCGTGGTTAGGTGGCCGCGTGGCCCAGCTCAATAAATATTTTCCAAAACTCTGTCCTCCTTCCTGTGGTCTGGAAATTCAGTTTCAGCGCATCAGGAAGAATCCGCACATTCATTGCCTGACCATGGCCAATGTCGTTGGTTTGAGCGGTGTGAAGGGAAACTACAGCGTCCGCGTGCGTCTTGAGCCCCGGAGAACACCTGCCCACAACGTTGATTTCACTTTTTTGGCCTCGACCTTAGATGGTGAGTGCGCAAGCGAATTTGATTTCGGCCTTGCCAAGCGCAAAGGCCTCTATAAAGCGATGCCCTTTGCCTATCCGGCCCGTTACGTTTTGGATAAAAGCACGCTTTCGAAATCTGATGCTGCAAGACTTGCCGGGAACAAGCAGCTCGACATGGCGGAAGAAGCGCGTGAAATTGAACTGAGCGTTGGTGCCATTGTCATTGCAACCGGCTGGAAGCCCTATGACGTCACCCGTCTGACCAATCTTGGCGCAGGTTCTGTCAAGAACTGCATATCCAACATGCAGCTTGAGCGCTTAGCCTCGCCTTTTGGCCCAACCCAGGGCAAGCTCGTCCGTCCGACAGACGGCCGCACTCCGCATACAGTTGCCTTTGTGCAGTGCGCGGGAAGCCGTGATCAGAACCATCTCAATTACTGCTCCTACATCTGCTGCATGGCGACATTAAAACAGTGCCTGTATTTTGCGGAGCAGCATCCTGATACACAGATTACTGTTTTCTATATTGATTTGCGCGCGCCCGGCCGCTATGTGAAGGTGCTTGAGAAAGTTCAGGCGCTTCCGAACGTGCATTTTATCAAGGGCAAGGTGGCGAATGTTGTTCAGGCCAAGGATGACTGCTGCGAAATTCAGGCTGAGGATGCCATTCGCGGCGAAAAACTGACCCTGAACTATGATCTGGTCGTGCTTGCGACTGGAATGCAACCGACCCTTGCGACGGAAGAGTTGGCTCTTCCTGTGGCCAAGGATCAGGACGGTTTCATTGCCGGTGGTGAGGAAGCAGGTATCTTTGCTTGCGGTTGCGCAGTTATGCCTCTTGATGTCACCCGTTCTGCTCAATCCGGCACAGCTGCCGCGCTGAAAGCGGTGCAAACGGTGAAAGGGAGGTAGGCGGCATGGCCGAGAAAATTGGCGTCTATTTTGACCTTGCGAATATAGGCTACGGCGTTGATGTGCAGAATCTCGCCGATGAAGCAGCGAAAAAGTGGGGCGATCTTGTCGCTCTGACAAAGCTCGTTCCTGAACTTGCCACGGCAGTCAAGGAAATTTCCGCTGATATCGCGGCGCAGAAACTGGACGGCGTCCTTTTGTGTGGCGCATCGCCGCGTCTTGACAACGATCTCTACCGTTTTCCCGTCCAGGTTGACTACGTCAACCTTCGTGAGCAGTGCATTCTCTCCTACAAGAATCCCGACGGTTCTCCCTATGTTGTCGCCGAGAAGGCCCCCGATGCCCTGCAGCAGATGGCCCTTGACTATGTCAATATGGGTATTGCCAAGCTGCAGAAGAGCAATGTTCCTGATTCGGCCGCGATCACAACGACACCGCGCATTCTTGTGATCGGTGGTGGTTGGACCGGCTTGACCGCTGCGCATGAAGCGGCGAGCATGGGCTATGATGTTGTGCTTGTTGAAAAGAAGGCGGAGCTTGGCGGCGCGGTCGCGAATATGCCTGTCTCATCGCCTCTTGGTCCCTTATGGGAAAACAAGACCGAGACGAATTTGAAGGACAAGATTGCCCGTGTGACCAACAATCCACGCATCACTGTGTATACCAATGCGGTGATGGAGAAGTTGGAAGGCCAGCCGGGTGAGTACGTTGCGAGCATTTCGGTTGACGGCAATACCAAGACCGAAAATGTCGGAACACTCATTCTTGCGACTGGCTGGGTGCCGCTTGATAATAAATATCTTGAGCCCATGGGCCTTGGGAAATCAAGCAAGGTTGTGACGGCAGCCGAGTTCGGCAAGATGCTTGCGAATGACTGCGAGATTCCAAAGCGCGTCGCCTTTGTGCTTGATACCACAATGGCTGAGAAGGTCTGGGAAGAAGAGGCGAAGAAGGCTGCTGAGGAAGCGGCGAAGGCTGCAGAGAATGCGCAGCCTGAGGAGAAGACCGAGGTCGAAGACAAGGAATTTGTCAAGAATGACCTTGAGAGCTTCCAGCATCTCAAGTACTCCAATGCTGTCAACAGCGTCGGGATGCTGCGCCTTGCCAATACTGTCTGCGAGAAGACAAACGACGGATCGCAGGCGTATATTCTGTACAAGAACATGACTGTCCCTGGTATTCTTGAGCGCTTCTACAAGAAGATGCAGGATCGCTTAGGCGTCATGATGACCAAAGCAGACGTCACAGCCATCAGGGAAGTCGGCAACCACATGGTTGTCACCTGCGAAAACACGCTGCTCGGTGAGGATTTTGATCTTGAGGCGGATCTCGTTGTTCTGCCAACCGGCCTTGTCCCAACAACGGCCAAGGACGTAACCGTGCAGTTTGCCTACCGTCAGGGCCCAGATTTTCCTGATCTTGAGCTTTTTGACGGTTTCGCTGACTCCAACTACATCTGCTTCCCCTATGAAACCCGGCGTACGGGTGTCTACGCTGCAGGCTGCGTGCGTCAGCCGCTCACCCTCGATGCCTGCGAAGTGGATGCGCGCGGTGCGGTTTTGAAAGCTGTGCAGTGCCTTGAGGCGGCAGGACGCGGTGTTGCTGTCCATCCAAGAGCCCTTGATCCGTCCTTCCCTGTCTTCAATTTCGTCCGCTGCACACAGTGCAAACGCTGCACAGAAGAATGTCCGTTTGGCGCGCTGGACGATGATGAGAAGGGAACGCCGAAACCGAATCCAGCACGCTGCCGCCGTTGCGGCACCTGCTTCGGTGCGTGCCCAGAACGCGTTATTTCCTTTGCCAACTACAATATTGATCAGATTGGTTCGATGATCCGACAGGTTCAGGTGCCTGCGAACTTTAAGAAGGAAGGACCGCGCATTCTTATTCTTGCCTGTGAAAACGATGCCTACCCGGCATTGGATATGGCCGGAATGCGTCGCAGAACATGGAGTCCTTACTGCAGAATCATTCCGGTGCGCTGCCTTGGTTCTGTGAACGCCATCTGGATTTCTGATGCCATGAGCAAGGGATTTGATGGTGTCATGCTGCTTGGCTGCAAGTACGGTGACGATTATCAGTGCCACTTTGTCAAGGGGTCTGAGATCTGCAATCGCCGTATGCAGAATATTGCCGAGACATTGAATCGCCTTGGCGTTCAGCCAGAGCGTGTCGAGCAGCTTGAGGTGGCCATTGATGAATACGACAAGGTTCCGAGCCTGATTGACGGCTTCGTGACCCGCATCGTGGCCTTGGGCCCGAATCCCTTCAAGGGTATGTAGGAGGTAGCTTTCATGGCACAATGTACACTCAAACCAGACATTGACTTTACCCGCACGCTTGCGGAAGCTGGCGGGGACAGTCTCAAAAAATGCTATCAGTGTGCAACATGCGCTGTAGCGTGCCCCATGTCTCCTGCGAACGCTCCGTATCCGAGAAAGGAAATGGTTTGGGCTTCATGGGGACTCAAGGATAAGCTCACAAGCGATGTTGATATATGGCTTTGCCATAACTGTGGAAACTGTTCTGATCTCTGCCCAAGAGGCGCAAATCCTGCCGATGTCATGTCTGCCGCAAGAAACGCCGTCTATCAGGATCTGACAGAGCCCAAGTGTGTCGGCAAGCTCATGCGCAATATTTCGGGCCTTCCGATTCTTTTTGCCATTCCCGCCATCCTTTGGTTTGTTGTCTGGTGGATTCGTTCCGCATACAATGACGGCAACTGGTTCCCGACCCGTGCTGATGGAAGCATCGTTTTTGGCGATATATTCTACGGTGACTACACGATTGACCCGATTTTCATAATAACGTTCTTCGGAGCGCTTCTCATCATCTGCAGAGGAGCCTATAAGCTCTGGCAATCCTTCAAGCCGGAAGGCTCAATCGCCTTTGTGGGTGAGAAAGGGTGTTGGCTGTGTCACTTGTGGAATGTGTTGGTTGATGAGGTTATTTTTGCGACCCACTTTGACGACTGCCACGATGGACCAAAAACTGGCAAAGCGGCTCCAAGCAGACGTGTAGGCCACACAGTTCTTGTCTGGGCATTCTGCATCTTGGCCTTTGTCACAGCCGTTGTGGCCTTAGGGCACTGGGGTGGCAAGATCTTCCCGGCCATTGAAGTTGTAACGCCGCTCAAACCCCTGAATCTGATTAAAATTATCGCTAACGTCGGCGCGCTTATGCTCGTGGTCGGCCTGATTATGCTGACTATCAGACGCTTCACTGAGAACAGCGAGACCCATAAGTCAAATTACTATGACTGGTATTTGCTTGGGATCATCTGGGCTATAGCGTTAACCGGTATCTTCTCCCAGGTTTTCCGTCTGGCCGAAGCTGCTGGTCCGGCCTTCCTCGTGTATTATTTACACCTTGTCTTCGTATGGATGCTCTTTGCGTATCTTCCCTGGTCGAAGCTAGGACACTTTGTCTACAGAACGGTCGCACTGCTCTATGTGCGCATGTATGGCCGTAAAGCGTAAGACCATGCTTGCGACAAGCTAGCACTTGGTGCGACTTGTCCGTTTCAAGAGGAAGACCTTTTCTGTTCCTTGCGATGTATGTTCTCGATTCTTGAGCTGGCGCGCTCTACCGCTGGCCAGGAGGAGGATCTCTCACAATGATTCTTCCCGCGACACACAGTGCGATCTCTGGGGAGGACCAAAAGAAGTCGCTTCCCTTGAGCTGGAAAACCTGTGTGCGGCTCGGTATACGTATCGCAGAATGCGCAAAGCGAAATGTACGGTAAGGGTACATCGTAATCGCTCTGCGTATACAGCAGAAAGGCTCTCCTCTTCCCCAGGTAGTGGGAGTTTTGGTATACTGCGGTCAGAAAAAATTGTCACTTGGAGTTGACAATACCTGACCCTATGCGGGGTTACGCTCGCAAAATGTCAGTTCGTTTCTGGCTTGAGTATAAAAGAGACATCCTGTACATCAACAATTCTGCTCTCCGAGGAGGAGGCCATTATGTCCGATAGTAGTCGTAAAATGTTTCCCATAGCGACAGTTATGGCACTGGTCACTGGTAAAGATGGCTTTGATGTCAAGGAAATCGCAGGCTATGTGGCCGGGCGTTCTATTGTCTGTGACGAGCAGGCCAAGGCCGTAGGTGTTTTTGCTGCTGCTTGGCTTTCCCGCTGGTATCCCAAGTTTACCGGCATGATCTGGAATGAAGCGTCTCAGTCCTGGGATGCCTTTGTTAGCCAGGCCCGCAGTCAGCTGGGGGACAATGTTTCCCTACAGCCGATGGATGAGCGCACAAAGGAAATGGCCAACAAGGCTCTTGATTACATGGCCGATGCTGAAAAGAGCGTTGCAGCCCAGACCGCAAGTGCGATGGCTCTTGAAGAGAAGGTGCGCGAGCTTGAGCCAATAGCTGAGCAGGCCAAGGCCCTTCAGAAGAAGGTCGACGAACTCGAGGCCAAGATTAAGACTATGAACACCGACATGGGTGGGCTTCGCAGAAAGGTGTCCGAGTACGATGGCAAGATTGCTCTTGAGCAGGACGAGCTTATGCGTACCATCAAGGATGCCATCAAGGACGGCATGAAGGGGATGGTTGTGGCCTCAGGTGTCGCTGCAGCAGCTGCCGGTGCTGATGGTGCCCCTGCTGCGGAAGCTGCACCTGAAGAGAATGCCGTGCCGGATGATTTCGGTTTCGGTTCCTCTGGGGCCAACTCTGACGGCTTTGGGTTCTAGGGTAGAGTTAGGCAAATAAGACAAAAAAAAGCAGGAGTCCTCGGGAATGAGGGCTCCTGCTTTTTTTTTGTGGGATCTTCGATAGGTTTCGTGGGTAAGCCAGCTATGGGCAGGCGGCACCATTCCCTGCTGGATCCCTCTCTCTTGGGCTGCCCGCCTTCGTTCCGCCTCCCTATGGCTGCCTCTTACACAAAATAAAATCTGGACATGATGCTTAACTTATGGCTAACGCAGATAAATCCACGCTGCCCACTCTTCGGCTCTTCCAGATGCGCAGAGTTTTAGCAATACTCCCGTACCCCCATCTTTTCTTCAAGGCCAATGAGCAGCCTCTCGTGCCAGCTGCGTGGAATTATTTCAAAAGGGTGAGAGACTTTCACGATCTTCACACGTAAGCGGAGTTCTATGAAGAGAGATGCGCACCTTGGTGTACTTCGGTCAGAAAGAACTGCCCATCCCTGATTTAAGGCGACATCACACAAGACTTGCCTTTCTTAAGGAGAGAGCGCAATGCAATGCGTCAGTCATTACTGACGCCACACTCAGAGTCTGTCCTTATGACACATTTCAGCAAGGGCATTTTTGAAAATAAAATTCAATTTCAAAAAATAAAAAGATGCTAGATAGATTCTCAAATAATTATCTAAAAATATTTTAGAACTTCTATTTTTTCATTAATATATATTAATA
>JAFTDR010000255.1 GCA_017454105.1 Desulfovibrionaceae bacterium
ATAGAGACCGCACTCCTGTTTGTCAAGGAGTACAGAGGCAGGATCCGCACTGGCAGTATACTGCGGGCAGAAATAAAATTGCAGCCAGTTAGGCTACGAAGTCCCTTATTTTGGGAACTTCTTACATGTGACAGAGTCAGTTTATTTCTGGCTTGAGTATATCTGCTCGCAACAAGTGTGGAGATATACCAGGCGTCACAATGATTCTTCCCCTCAACACAAAGTGAGCCCAATTGCAGTCGCTTTCCTTGCGCTGCCAAGGGAAAAACAGTATGCGGCTCGGTATAGCCAAAGAGCCCCGATCTTCTTGGCAGATCGGGGCTCTTTGGTCACATATTCTTGGCGAGGCAAAGTTCTTTAGCCTGCTTGCCGCTCATGTACTCGATGCGGAGTTCGAGGACACACATTTTGTCAAAAAAGCGATCGATGTCCCGCGCACTGGCCTCTTTCTGTCCTGGCGAGTAGCGCTCGGCAAGCTTTTCCAAGGCGAGACGCTTTTCCTTGCGATCGTCCAGAATCCGGATTCGGCCGAAGACAATGACGCTTGCAAAATGCGTGGTGTATGTTGCAGGCTGCACATCGTCTTTGTCGATTATGCAGAACGAAACCTTATCGTCACGTGCCACAGCATCCAGCTTGTGCCCACTCGGCGCACAGTGGAAAAAAATACTTTCTCCGTCAAAGACATAACTGAGCGGTACAGCATAGGGATAGCCGCCGTCGCCAGCAACCGCCAGCACACCCGATGTCCCACGAGCGAGGATGGCACGGCAGGCATCATCCGTCAGCTTCTGTTTTTTTCTGCGCATTTCTCTAAACTGCATCGGATACTCCGTACGCTCTCCGTTCTTAGACCCACACGTCTTTGCCCGCAAGGCCTCGTTCTCTCCCTGGAGATCTGAGTATTTCCTTCCGCCTGTACTCGGAGCGTAGGTTTTGGAGCTTTTTTGTGTGAGCCTTGATCAGGTCAAGTGCTTAAATCAGGTATTGACTGGGCAGGTCAAGGACGCGCAGTCAATCGCCCTAAGCGGGCATTCTCACACTTTTGTACTTCCCCTTCTTTTTCTCTGTCAAGTCATAGAAGAGCGGCGAAAATCCCACACGCATGTGATCGGGGGTATCGCTGCAAAGTTATATTACAATTCTGCAGGTTGATTGCAAAAAATACGGCTGTAAAGCCAGAAGCGCAGCAGACGAGGATGGAGTCCCATTGAAATCAACTTCTCGAATCGTAATACTCCAGCCAGAAACAAATTGACGCATTTGCGAAAAGTCAGCACGGGTTTGGGTATTTTCAAGTCTGAGAGGCAACTTTTTTTCAGACCACAGCATATATACTCGCGTATCCGCTCACCCTATTGGCTCGCACTGCGTGCGTCGCGGCGACACGAAGTTAGAAACGGTACTCTGCAGTTTGTAAACCTTTCGCACTGTGCCAGCGTCAGCCTTCTACCGTCAGAGAGAGTAGAAAATCGCCTAAAAGGCTTCTAGCTTCGCGTCGTAGCTTCGCGTTGCAATACCCTGTGAACGAGCCAAGGGTGCGTTTGTGCTTTTTTCTTCATACACTCGGCAGGAATCGTCCAGAGCGCGTGTCAAGGTCGATTTTTGACCACGCTGCGCATCGAAGTTCTCGTTGCGCAAGAAGGCGTAGTGCAAAATCTTGAGAGCAAAGCGAGTCGATACGTCGCTTTGGTAGTCATCAATGGCTCGAAGAAGTGTACCGATTTCGGAAGGATCACGTATTGCGCACGATTTTCTGTGGCGTGAGTTGAGAGCGCCTTTCCACGTTGCGCTGCTGCATCAAATTCGCAGTGACCAAGCAGTGTCGCGTAGCGGCAGACCTGACTTGCAATCCGTGCCAATGTATGCCCCGCCTCAATATGCCCCTTCGCCTTCGCGAGACCTTAGGCATGGCTGAATATCGCGCCCTCTGAGATCGGCAATTGGATTTTGCCCAATAGCCGGAATCAGAACCTTCTCGACCTTGGACTGCACCTGCTTACGGTACTTGGGCGCAAGGTCAGTCCTCTTGTACTCAAATCACCTGCGGGCGACGACCTTTCAAAGGGTATGACTTTCGGAATCGGGTTCTTCTTCGCTTTCTTCTGCTCAGACGGAGCCACTCCTTCATTTCTTACCCTGTATCAGCGCTTCCCGCGTTTCAGACAGACGTACGCCATACTCCTGCCCCGTGTACCTCTACCGTATTGAGCTTTTGTGAGTCTTGTTGAAACTGTACGTGACTCACCATACTGTATTGCCACCAGGCAAAAGGCGCAGCTCAAGCCCGTCTCCGTCAACGATCGGACTCTTTGTCTCTTCAGATCCCTGGTCTTCGTTGTCCACTTCTTCATCTCAGGGTCGTACCGCAATCCTTCCAGTGTCAGCCGTACTGCCAACCCCAGGACGGCACGCAGAATCTTCCCCAAAAAAGCAAGCTTCAAAGTGCAGTACGAAACCCGACCACGGCATCCGTCATACTGCAAGTTCAGGCTCACGAAAAATGGGCAGAAACCCGCATGAAATCAGGTGATTAAGTGGCTTTTGCCGTACGGTTCTTTGATTTCTGACTTCGCGTATCGTCCGTACTGTGAACCATACGGTATTTTTTTGAATCGAGGGGAGATCTGAATCGATATCGGTGAAGGGGGTATCTGAATCGAATTTGTATCTGGGAAGCCCGCTATTCATGCGGGTTTTATGATGTCCGATGCGTTTTTTGGACACAAAAAAAGCCCTCAAAGAGGGCTTACTTTTTATCTTTTGGTACCGGGAGAGAGACTTGAACTCTCACGAGGTTGCCCCCAACGGATTTTGAGTCCGTCGCGTCTACCAATTCCACCATCCCGGCGTGAACAAAGCCCTTATAGCAAACAAGGGAGGTCACCGTCAAGTGTTTTTTTGAAACGTTGCAAACTTACTGCAGGCGCGAAGGAGGTAGACTTCCCGTAGGGAAAGCGCACCAAAAGAGCCCTGCTGCGTCGTGTCGCTCATACCTGATAGAAGACACGCAGATGTTGGAACTATGCGTGTTGTGCGCAAGGTCAGTGTGTTGAGTCTCGCATGGTGATATACTCGGCGTCACAAAGATTCTTCCCCGTGACACGAAGTAGCTCAGCGTGTGTCGACCAATAAAGGCCGCTATCCACTGTCTCTCGTTGGAAAATCGTTATGCGGCCGGGTATATACTCAATCCAGAAACAAACTTGCATTTTTTCAGGCAGAAGGCAGTACAGAGTCAGCTATTTTTAACTCCAAGTGGTGATTTTTTTTCTGACTGCAGTATAGTCCAGGCTAGTCAAAGCCTGATCCGCCGGTACAGAGCGCTTGAAGTGATAGCCCGCGAGCTTCGGTTTCAGCGCGAGTGTATACTCCAGCCAGAAACAAACTGTCCTCTTTGCAGACGGGAACCAGCGCAGAGTTGTGTGTTTTCAAGTCCAAGCGGCAAATTTTTTTCTGACCGCAGTATACGAGCCGCGAGCGCCTTGCGAGTGCGGAAGTGCCTCTCGCCCCGTATGGTTACGATGCGGAAGTCCTCAAGCCCTCCGATCTTTGGATGCGCAGCGAGTGTGGCATAGAAAGCAGGCAAAAAGAGGGACGAAGGCAAGGGCGTAGGTTGTAGCGTTCACGCCCGCGTATGGTTTTCTTTTACAAACTCCTGCCAAGTTCATATGCCAGCCGAGGATACTCCGTCCTGTTGACGGCACCGGCAGGCCATACGCCGGGGGCGATGACCCGACCAGCGTCTGTCCAGCCCATGTATTCCAGCAGCACCTCATAGTGCGTTTTGATGGGGCTCGCCTCTCGCGCCGAAGTATTGGCATAGGTCATCAACAACACGGCCTTCTTCGCAACATGAATGCTGCCGTTAATGGCGTAGAAACGGTCAATCACGGCCTTGAGCTGAGAAGAAAAGCCGAAATAGTACAGAGGCGTGGCGAAGGCCACAAGATCTGCGGGGATAATGTGTTCCCGCACGAATTCGAAATCATCCTGAAAGACGCACGGTCCGTCCATGCCGCATGAATTACAGGCCGTACAGGGATGGACAGTCTTGAAAGCCGCGTCGAAGCGGGCCACGGTATGTCCGGCTTCCTCAGCCCCTTTGATGAACTGCGTGGCCAGTGCGGCAGAATTGCCGTTTTTCCTCGGACTCCCGGTTAGCACCAAAATGTTCATGGATTTCTTTGTCTCCGCTGCTCTCGCCGTGTCATTGAGCGCGTTTGTGCCGTCAAAACCAACGACAGCAGCTGTGGTCAGCGACGCGGCTATGAATTCACGTCTTTTCACGCTCAGCGCTCCTCATGCCATTTGTCCCGCAATTCCACAGGTACGGTTTCCAAAAGCGACTTGGAGAGAGACAAATCCTTTGTCTTTTCGATGTACTTCTTAAAGTGCGGGGTTGCGCGATGGGCTTGGTAGGCCTCCTCACTCGCGTATATTTCAAAGAAGATCAGTTTGTCTGGATTCTTTTTGTCCGCAACGCAATAGAGAGCGAGTACGCCAGGTTCCGTTTGCACAGAGGTACGCATGCCTTCTGTCACGCTGGCTATGAAGGCGTCGCGAAAACCCGGTTTGACCTCGATGTGTGCCATACGCACCACAGGTTGTTGTTCCGCCGAATGACCATAGCCAGCGTTCAGAAAGCACAAGGACAGGGCGACGACTCCGGTTGCCAGATATTTTTTGAGGTGCATACTGTCTCCTTCACAGGCGGAGTAGTTCTTTTGCATTGCGGAAGGCGAATTGCTCCTTCTCCTCATGACGTACGGGCAGGCTCTCAAGCCATGCCCGCGCACCGTTTAGGGAGAGATAGGGGTAGTCCACAGAAAAGAGCAGCCTGTCTATGCCGACAACGTCCCGAACGAAGAGGAAATGCGGCAGACTGGTCATGCCGCTTGGCGTCACATAGACATGCTCGCGAAAGGTTTGCGTTATGCTTCGGCGAAGACCGGTGGCTTCTTGCGGGATGCTGTCGTCTAAGCGTTGCAGGAAGAAGGGCACAAATTCGCCCCAGTGCCCGCTGATAACGCGCAAGTGCGGCAGACGGTCGAACACTCCAGAGAGCAGAAGGCGAACAAGCTGTACTCCTTCCTCATTATGCCAGCCCCAGGCGAACATGGACAGGCGGGCGCTGACTTCACGGTTGAAACCGGCGTAATACGCGTCGCGAACGTGATGCAAGGGCAGACCTGGGTGGAGGAACAGGGGTACGTGCAGGGCGTTGAGTGCCTCAAGCACAGGACGGTGATGCATAGCATCCAGAAAGCTCTCGTCCGGTCGACCGTTTAGCAGGACACCTCTGAAGCCAAGCTGGTTGATGCAGCGATTCAGTTCCTTGACTGCAGCCTCTGGTTTTTGCCACGGAAGCGTTGCGAAGGCCGCAAAGCGATCGGCATGCCGTGCAACGGCTGCTGCCAGTTCGTCGTTAGCCCGAGCGCAAAGGTCAATGCCCTCCTGCCCTGGCAAAAGATGCGGCGATGCCGCGTAGGAGAGTACCTGTGCAGTGATGCCGTAGGTGTCCATATCGCGTAGACGACCTTCGCCTATATCCATGAGCTTGCGCAGGGAATCTTTTGCGGCGATGACGCGCGGACGACTGGCGTCGGATTCTCCCCTGTCGGTAACGTCCTTGCCCCAGTCAGTAAGGTAGGGTGCCTTGCGTAGCATCTCAGGCATTGTTGCCTGGGCAACGGCTCGGATGTTGACGTGTTCCTCGACACAGATGAGCTGCAGACGCCCCGTGTTGTTTTCAGCAGCCTCGGCGCGGACGCCCAGAGCCGTGCCCATGCCCGACAAGGCTAAGGCTTTCACTACTTCACGTCGTGACAATGGCATGACAGCACCCCGTATCGTTTTACACTGTGATATTGCCCTGTTTTTCAGAGAGCAGGACGCCTCCGACGCCAACATTGTCGGCTTTGTTTTCTTTGAGGAAGACAAAAATAGTTTCCTTTGGCAAGCCCGTGACGCGCGTGGCGGTTTCCGTAAATTCCTTAACAAGTTGCCGCTTTTGTTCGACGCTTAAGCTTGCCGCCTCAAATGTTACGACTGGCATGAGAGTGTTCTCCCTTGCTGGATGGTTACAGAGTTTGTTTGCCAATGGACCACGACTTGGTTTGTAGGCTGGTCGCTGGCTTATTTTCTGCCATGACACCTGCCAAAGGATGTGGCGTATACAATTCCTCGAGCCACGCGACCTCCTCATCGGTGAGTTCCAGATCCACAGCAAGCACGGCACTGTCCACATGCGCTGTTTTCGTCATGCCGACCACTGGGGACGCAACCTTACGCAGAAGCCATGCCAAAGCGATTTCCGTCATGGAAACGCCACGCCTAGTTGCTAGCTCCGCCACACGTCGGATAATGGGCATATCCTGCTCCTTGACGGCGTCGTACTTGAAGCGGGCGTACTTGTCCTCGACCAAGCGTTTTGTGGCGGGTTCTTCTGGGGTGCGGGAGAGCCGTCCAGCAGCAAGAGCGCTGTAGGGCGTCATACTGATCCCCTCTTCCTGACAGTAGGGTACCATTTCCCGCTCTTCCTCGCGGAAAAGCAGATTGTAATGACCCTGGACAGACACGAATTTGGCAAAGCCCTCACGTTCGGCCAAGGCGTTCGCCTTAGCAATCTGCCAGGCGAAACAGTTGGAAATGCCTAGTGCGCGAACTTTTCCCGATTGAACCGCACGGTTCAGTCCTTCCATAATGTCATAGAGCGGCGTATGCCAGTCCCACATGTGGTAAATATAGAGGTCTACATAGTCCATGCCCAAATTGCGCAGGCTTTTGTCCAGCATTCGACTGATATGCTCCTGTGCTGTGACCTTTGCGTCAATCTCGGCAGCAGTGCGGGGCAGGAATTTCGTTGCAAGAACGACCTCCTCACGGCGAGCGATGTCGCGAAGGGCGCGTCCAACATACTGCTCCGAGGTGCCGCTCTGGTAGGCTATGGCGGTGTCGAAGAAATTGATACCCTGTTCAAAACCATGCCGGACTATCTCGCGGGTATGTTCCTCATTAAGCGTCCAGCTGTGATGGCCGAGCTTGGGGTCGCCAAATCCCATGCAGCCCATGCAAATGCGCGAGATTTTGATTTCAGTTGTTCCCAATGTGGTATAGCGCACACGATCTCCTTGAGGATTGTCTTTTGTTCTTTGCACCGTTGCTACGCAGCCTTAATCGAGGTCAAAGCGTGTTCATACGCTGTCGGCAGCTTGCTTTGCGCGTATTCGCGCTTTTTCTTCAGGCATTCGGAAGCGTCCAAAGGGGTATTCAAGGTCAATTTCCTAGCAGCGCAAGGAAGTTTCGTATTCCGCACAAAAAACACGGTCTATTGTTGAGAGGAGAGCGCGCAGACACGTCACCGTAGAGCCTGGCTTAAAAAAGTGTATCGCTTATAGTGAGATCACGTATTGCTGCACGCTTCTTACGGATCCTTAGGGATCTCGCGTTGAGAGTGCCGACCCCAAGCAGCGTCGCATTGTGATATACTCGGCGTCACAAAGAATCTTCCCCGTGATACGAAGTAGCTCAGCGTGTGTCGACCAAAGGAGGTCGATCTCCTTTGCCTCTCACGGGAAAATCGTTATGCGGCCGGGTATAGATCTGACGTGCAATCCGTGTCAACGGATACGTACTGTGCCCCTTCGCTTTGTGTCTTAGAAGGCACAGCAGCCTATCGCGATTCCTTAAAGCGACAAGGAGAAATTGACCACGTATCGTCGCCTGGCGAAAGGAAGCACTATACCGTCAACTTTGCTTGAGTCTCCCCCCATCGGAGATCGTTTGCGAGTCTTGTTGAAACACTGCAAATCGAGGCTCAATGGGGCTTTTGCTGTACGATTTTGGATTTCTCCCCTTGTGAGCCGTTCGCAGTGTGACCATAAGGCTTTTTTTCAATTGAGGGTATAGCTGGGCTTGATATCAGGGAAATCAGCTATTTATGCTATTACTTGGCGTCTCAAAGATTCTTCCCTGTGACACGAAGCCAGCGTGTGTCGACCTGGTCGCTCTCCTTTGTCTCTCATGGGAAATCAGTGCGGCCGGCTTCATGAGGGAGGCTTTATGGGGCTACCAATTTTTGGGCGCAAAAAAAGCCCTCTTGAGAGGGCTCTTTTTGTCTCATAGGTACTGAGAGACTTGAACGCTCACAGGCTTGCCCCTGGCGGATTGTCATTCACTATCCCGCGCTGTCAAGCTTTTTTAAAACTTAAAATGCTGCATCGCTAACTTGCGTATTTCCTGGTCTTTGACCTGGGTTTTTGTCGCAAGGGCGTAGAGGTCAAATGAGGGCGCACCCCGCTTACGGCTCGCAACCGTTGGAAAGCCGTTTTCCCGCAACATTGCGACCAGAGTCTTCTGCGTAAAGCCCGCATGGTGGGCCATAAATGTGGAATTGTCCGAAATCGCCTGCCTAAAGCCGAAGAGGACATCAAAGGGGGCCACAGGACCGGAAGGGGAGATGTAGCAGGTCTCAAGAAGTTTGCCTTGAGCTACGAGCTCACAAATTGACTGAATGTCTGGACAGGTTATGACGAGAAAACCGTCATTTTTGAGGACACGGTAGAATTCTTTGATTGCCCGAGGGATCTCATGCCAGTAGAGGTGTTCAATATTGTGCGAGGTGTAGACAGCGTCCACAGACGCGTCGGCAACAGCGCGCATATCCGTCATCGAGGCAACAATGTCAGGCTGCACATCTGGATTAATGTCCAGACGGATCTCTTCCCACGAATCGTTGGAAAAACCTAGGGTTGTGTGATCTTTTCTGATGGTTCCGCAACCAACATGCAAAAATGTCTTCATGATACTCTCTTTTTTTCCGCATTAGCGCAGGAGATCTTTATCTTCCGTGTCTTTTCTTCTGTCTTCCACTTCAACGCCTTTTGGCGGCTTGAAAGCAAAGAGAGATTCCTTGACAGAGATGTTTTCTTTATACGCTGTAAAGCGTATTGCGTTCCTGTTCCCGTAAAAATCCGTGCTTTCAGTCTTTCTGATGACACCTGTTATCGGATCCACCCAGATGTCGGCCTCAACCAGCTGCGTTGTGGGATTTTTCGGGTAGAGTTTCAGACGCTGAAGATTGTTTTCCATGCCGACACGCTTCACATCAAAGTCACGCATAAGATCGGCCTGACCGGTTATGACCTGAATGATGTTTGCGGCACCCTGCACAAGATTGGGATTGTAGCGATAGGCTATCGATTCATCGGGAATGTAATTCCAGATGCTTTGCTGCGTGATAATCAGATATTCCGCTTTGGGAGTCTTGGTGTGCCAATGTATGCGCAGAGGCTTGGCAAAAAGAATCGTCCCCTGTCTTTTGTCTCGTGAACCGCTTTCCTTGTGGGTCAGTGTCTGGTCAAAGTCCGCAGAAAACGATTTCATGCCGGCGTAGTGCTTCTGAATGATGGCTGTCAAATCATCGGCATAGGCAGGCGCGATGAACAGAGCCATAAGCAAAAAGAAAACAGGAATATGTCGCATGCGCACCCTTAGCCCTCCTTCATGTATTGCAGTCGGACTTTCCGAGGTTTTTTGCCATCATTGGGCTCAAGTATTCCCCGCGCTTCAAGTGACTCAACAAGTCTTGCCGATCTATTGTAGCCAATATTGAAGCGTCTCTGTATTTTGGAGATCGAGGCTGTTCCCTCTGTTGTGACATAATCAAAGACTTCACTAAAGAGTTCGTCATCCTCCCCGCGCTCCTGGCCGCCTGAGGCATTCTTCTCTGGACTCCACTTGGCAAAGTCCACCTCATACGACGGCCGCGACAGCCCCTTCCAGTACTCGACGATATCGCGCGCCTCCTGGCCGCTCACAAACGCGCCGTGCAGACGCTTGATTGTGGAATCGCCCGGACTGTAGAGCATGTCGCCGTTCCCGAGGAGTTTCTCAGCACCGACTGAGTCGAGAATGGTGCGCGAGTCGCCACTACTTGAAACTTTGAAGGAGATGCGGCAGGGGAAGTTCGCCTTGATCGTGCCGGTTACAATGTTGACACTCGGCCTCTGCGTCGCAATGATGAGGTGGATGCCGCAGGCCCGCGCAAGCTGGGCCAGACGAACGATACAGTATTCGATATCCTTATGGACATCGGCACTCATCATAAGGTCGGCCATTTCATCGACGATAATCACTATATAGGGAAAGCGTTTGAAATGCGCAATTTCCGGCGGTTTATTGTCGCCTAAGGAGGCAAGACGCTTGTTGAAGCCTGTGATATTGCGGACACCGCTTAGAAGGGACATCGCCTTGAAGCGTCTGTCCATTTCATTGATGGCCCATTCAAGGGCTTTTTTCGCGTCTGCCGGCTCACTCACAACAGGATGGATCAAGTGCGGCTCATCGGCGTAGACAGACATTTCAACGCGCTTTGGATCGATAAGCAGCAGCTTGAGTTCTGAAGGCTGGCAGCGGCAGAGGAAGCTTGCGAGAATACTGTTTAAGCAAACGCTTTTTCCCATTCCCGTTGCTCCTGCTATCAGAACATGCGGCATCTTGGCAAGATCGGCAAAAACGGGTTTGCCGGAAGTGTCCTTTCCAAGGACCATGGTCAGCGGGCTCTCAGCCTTTTGAAAAGCCTCTGACTCAACAAGCTCCCTAAAATAGACTATTTCGCGGTTCTTGTTTGGAATCTCGATACCCACCGTATCCTTGCCAGGAACTGGTGAAAAGACACGGACAGATTCGCTCCTAAGCACCCTTGCCATGTCATCGCTTATGCCGAGAAACTTGTTTACGCGGACACCGCTTGCCGGTCGCACCTCAAAGCGCGTGACAACAGGACCGGAAATAATATTGGCCAGTTCGCCCTCTATTGAAAAATCCTGCAGCATCTGCATAAGATCCTGCGCTTTCGCCCGCTGTTCCTCTTCGCTTTCGCCTGTGCCCGGCTTGGGCTCGGCTAACAGAGAGGTTGGGGGGAGGGGAAAGACATCGTTCTCACCGACTGGGGGCGGGGAATTGTCGACCTCTGCGCTTTTTTCCTCTTTTTTGCCCAAAAGATCCCGAAGTTTTGAAAAGGGCGATTTGCTCTTAATCATCGATTCCTTGGGGGTCGGCTCGCGCAGAGGGTCTTCTGGCTGTTCAAGATTCTCTGTCTCTATAGGTGTGCCATTGGCTGCCTTTTGGGATGTATCGGCAGAATCCGCGGCGTCTGCCGTCTCGCTTTTTTCCTGTCCGTCTTTTTCTTTGTCTTCTTCGTTCTTTTCGTCGGCTCGCTCTTCTGCGGCTTTTTGTTTTTTCTTTGCGGAAAGCCCGAGTATATCCTCGTCGCCCGTCGCGTCTTTAAAAAGATCCTCAGTCGGCTGAAAGAGCGTTTCGTCCTGCGGCACTGGGTTTTGAGGCTGGTCCTTCTTTTTTTTGCGGCTTGTTTTTTGCGGCTTCTCAGAGAGTTCTGTGAATTCGAAGGTTGAGGGATTTGTCTTTTTTTGCCTTGCTTGCGCGATTTTCTTCGTGAGATCAACCGCGCAACGGGCAAGAAAAGCGGACAAAGCGCCGAGACCGCGCAGCAGGCTGCGCTTTTTTTCCGCATTCAGAAGAACGCCGTTCGGATTGTTTTTGCGCTCCTTCCGCCTTTGTAAGGCGAGGCGTATTTTTTGATTGGCCGAACTTATAATATCAACCCATGAAAGGGAAAAAATGAGCTGAAGGCCGATCAGAAAAAAGAATATCCAGAGGAGAAATGCGCCGAGGGGGCTAAGATAGAGGGTGGAACAGACGTACAGACTGTGTCCGGCAATGCCGCCTGGGGTAAAATCTCCCACCGTAACCGAAAAGGCTTCGCTCATCTCAAGGACAAAGAGGACCAGAAGAATGCAGCCCACCCATCGTCGCCAGTCGAGCGCAAAAAAACGCGAGAAGCAAGTTAGGGCGAGCAGCACAAAAAAGAGGGGCCAGAGAAAGGAGCAGACTCCAAACCATTCATTGAGAAAGCCCGCAACATACGCGCCAAAGAGACCCGCCTTGTTGTGCGTAAGGGCCCCAGTTGTGACATGGTTGAGTGTGGGATCGTTTTTATCAAAGGAGAGAAGGCAAAGCACAAGAAAAATTGTCCAGAATAAAAGGAATAAGCCTGTTATTTCACGGGTAAAGCCCCGTTTCTGCAGATTTTTCTGCTCTGCGGTCTTCTCCATTCTTATTCACGTCCAAGATAGCTGCGGGTTCGTGTATCGACCTTTATTTTGTCTCCGACATTGACAAAGATGGGCACCTGCACAGTGATGCCTGTTTCAACTTTCGCCGGTTTTGTCACGTTGCTCACTGTGTCGCCCTTTGCGCCAGGCTCCGTCTCAACGACCTCTAAGACAAGAGAGAGGGGGATGTCGACGTCGAGCGGCTGCCCTTTATAGAGGAGAACGCGGCACTCCTGGCCGTCTTTCAGGAACCCGTCCTTGCCGTCTGTCGCTTCGGCAAGCATTTCCATCTGGTCGTAGGATGTCATGTCCATAAAAATGAGTTTGTCATCCTGGCGATAGAGGAACTGCATATCGCGGGTTTCAAGATCTGGTTTTTCCACTTTTTCACCGGAGCGAAACGTGATATCCTGCATACGGCCAGTAAGAATGTTGCGCAGCTTTGTGCGCACCATGGCTCCGCCTTTGCCCGGCTTGAAGTGCTGATATTCGACAATCTCATACGGGGTTCCGTCAATTTCAATTTTCAGGCCTTTGCGAAAATCGGTCGTTGAATACATGAAATCTCCCAAGTATATTGATTTGCAAAAAAAAAAATCGCAGGTGTCTGCGCTTTGTCAGCACCGCGCGACAAAAACAAGGCAGTCTCGCATGCAATTTTCTCTTGAACTGTCCGTAACAGCCTACACCGAAAAACAATTGCTCGACAATGCCGATGCCAAGGTTGTTCTTGCAGGGCGCTCCAATGTTGGCAAGTCGTCCCTGCTCAATGCTCTCTCAGGCAGGACCCTCGCAAAAATCAGCAGTACACCCGGCAAAACCCAGTCTGTCAACTACTACCGTGTACCCGATAGATCGCTCTATCTCATTGATCTGCCCGGCTATGGCTATGCCGTGGCCGCCCGTGAGAAGCGCAAAGCCTGGGGAAAGCTTATCGAGACCTTTTTTGCCACTGTCACGGGTCTTAAGACAATTTGCGTCCTTCTTGACGCCCGCCTTGAGCCGCAAAAAAACGATATCCGCATGGTCGGCTTTGCCCAGGAAAAAGGTTTTCCGGTCACAGGCGTTCTCACAAAGACCGACAAGTGTTCGCGGAGCATGATCGCAGAGCGCGTGCGCGCCTGGTCCGTTCTCCTTAAAGGAGACATCTTTGTCACCTCCGCAAAAAATCGCACAGGCCTTGAGGAACTAAGAGCCTTTATTCTCGGCTTCTGCACAGAGGAAGTCTTGCAACCAGGATAAAGGTACCTATGCTCTGTCGACTTGTCAAGAAAAACACTTTAGACCTTTTTAGCGTTTTTTCTCAACATGAGGAAGAATATTTTCTAATAAAATTATTAGAAAATATTCTATTTTTTTAAGAGGGTGTAAAAGCATTTTATTCTGTGCTAAGAGAAGGGGTATGTATCGCACTTCTAGCAAATAACCCCTTATCTCCCCAAGAGACTTCTGCCAGAAAAGAAGTTCAGAGGCAATATCAGTGCTTTTTTCTGGCCTAAGGCTCTTTGGCCATCCAGGCTTTTCATTGGTCAAAAGGCTGATTGACTCGTAAAGAACTGGTTTTGACAAACGAAAAAGGGGTTTCTCATGGCATCTTCTGTCTACCTCGCCAAGTTGTCCATAAAAAATCCTAAGGACAACAAACTTGCTAAAATTCGCCGTCTCTGCAAGGTCTGCCGCCTTGAAGAAAAGGTGAAACCGTTTGAGATGAGCCGGGAAGACCAGCTCTGCGCAATCAAGGTTCATTTTGGCGAGCGCGGCAATGACACCTATGTCCATCCAACCTTTGTGCGCGAAGTTGTCGACTGCGTGCGGGCAAGCGGGGCGAAGCCTTTTTTAACCGATACCTGTACGCTCTATAAGGTCTTTCGCCACAACGGGGTCGATCATCTTGAAACAGCCTATCTGCACGGTTTTACCCCCTATGTGGTGAATGCGCCGGTTGTGATTGCCGATGGCGTAAACAGCCACGCCTGGCGCGAAGTTGCGGTGAACCTCAAGCATTTTACAAGCGTGAAAATAGCGGACGGCATTCTTTCAGCCAATGCCATGGTGGTCATCTCTCATTTCAAAGGCCATGCCTTTGGCGGTTTTGGAGGGGCCATAAAAAATCTGGCCATGGGCTGTGCGCCGCAGGAAGGAAAAATTGATCAGCACGGGCGCAAGGTGACAATCACAGACTTCTGCGTTGGCTGCGGGCAGTGCGTCGCGATTTGTCCCCAAAAAGCGCTCTCCCTTCAGGAGACGGAAAAAGGCCAGCGCTGCGTGATCAATAAGGAACTGTGTTTTGGCTGCTACGAGTGCATGAGTGTCTGCAAACACGGGGGTATACGCATCGATTTCCCCAATGAATACGAAGACTTCTCCGAGCGCATGGTGGAATACGCCTATGGCGCCATCAAGGGCAAGGAAGGGCGCCTCCTCTTTATCACCTTCCTTATGAACGTGACCCCGCAGTGCGACTGCGCGGCGTGGTCTGATCCGCTGCTTGTGCCGGACATCGGCATTCTCGCCTCAACCGATCCCGTGGCCCTGGACACAGCCTGTTTCGATTTGGTGACACAGACGCCGAGCCTTCGCCCAATCGGAACGCATGAGTGCCACTCGGCAGGCTATGACAAGTTCCAGGCCGAACATCCGGCAACCAGAGGCTACCATCAGGTGGAATACGCCGAAGCGATCGGCATGGGGTCCCGAAAATACGAAATACTCAATGTATAGGCCGCCTGACCAAAAAAAACTCGCTTCGCGAGAAAAAATGTGCTAGTGTTTTTTTCCTTTTTCGTGCTGTTCTCGGCACAAACATTGAAAAAAGGGTGATTGTCGATGAAAAAATGTATTCTCCCCGCATTGCTTGTTCTTGGCCTCTGCCTTTGCGCCTGTGCGAAAAATGTCGAGCCCGAGCCTGAGCAAACCCCAAAAGAACTCGACGTGGCAAGCCTTAAGGCAGCGCAAGACACAGATCAGCTTGTTGTTCTCGATGTTGTCGGCGAAAATGACGCGACACTCCGCCTGTATGAAAAGAAAGAATCCGACGGTGGCCTTGTGTGGAGCGAAGTCTTAAAAACCGATGCGAAGTTTGGCCGCAATGGTCTTGGCAAGACGATGGAAGGCGATGAAAAGACCCCGAGCGGCGTCTACACCTTCACCGAAGCCTTTGGTATCGCTGACAATCCCGGCACAGCGTTCAAGTACACCAAGCTGAACAAGAACCATTACTGGGACACCAATCCAAAGTCGCGCACCTACAATACCCTTGTCTCGGTAAAGAAAGGGAAGCGCTCAAAGGTCAAGGGTGAGCATCTGATTGAGGGGACAGAAGCCTATCAGTACGCCCTGGTCATAAACTACAATCCTGAGCGCCGTCCTGAAGTGGGTTCCGCAATCTTTTTGCGCTGCACAACCGGTGAGCCCTCCACTGCCGGCAGCGTGACCGTTGACGCCGACGCGTTGAAGACTCTTCTTATGCAGCTGAAACCCACAGCAAAGATCCTGATTGCCATGCATGACGAGCTTGCTTCATACTAAGCCGTAAAAAAAGCCTCCCCTGCCTTGGGCAGAGGGGGCTTTTTTTACATGGTCTCTTCTACATGGCCCGCTGGAAAGCAATCTGCATGCCGTTTGGCAGAATCATGATAAATCCTGCCCCCTGCATCTGAATCGTATTCACACCTTTTTGTCCCATGGCCTGTCCCTGGGTTATGGTGTACTCAAGTCGATTGCCCTGCAAGGTAAAATTCCCTTGCTCAGTCATCTGACCGTTTGCCAGCACTGCGTATTGATTGCCCTTGAAGACAAAGACAACGGTCACCCCGTTTGGAAGGCGTGTGCGCCAGCTTCCTTCAAGAGGACTTGTTGAGGAATAGACGCCCGCGGGCATGCCTTGCTGGGCCTGCGCTGGCAGGGTCTGTCTTTGCAGAACAAGACCATTTGACAAAGTGAGCTGATTTCCAGATAGTGAAAACGTCACATTGAGTGTCTTGCCATTGGCAAACTGCACAAAGAGTGTGGATCCAGAGACAGAATAGGGGCCGTAGATCTGCTGGCCATTTGCCGTAATGCCGCACATGCCGTTCATGAAGATCATGATAAGCACATTTTGGCCGGACTGGCAGACCCAGCAGCCTTCAAGAGGGGAGGCCATCTGTTGCCCAGGCATTTGTCCCGGCATAGGCTGACCGGGCATAGGTTGTCCCGGCATAGGCTGACCGGGCATGGGTTGTCCCGGCATGGGTTGACCGGGCATAGGTTGACCCGGCATGGGCCCACCCTGTCCAGACTGCTGATTGCCGAAAAAGGGCGGATACGCATCCTTGCCGTGAGTTAAGCCGCCCAGTCCCTCAAGTGATTGAAAGGAGTTCTGCACACCGCCTGCCATGCCCTCAGTCATTCCTTCAAGGAAGGGCTTCTGCTTTTGGATGATATCCGTAAGTTCCGAAGGAAATGCGTTTTCCTTGATTTCCGAAGCCTGGGACACCCCGTACAGGCATAAAAGAATGGCAAAGAGAAAAGACAAAAAACTAAAGCCCTTTTTTCTTTTTCGCATAGTGACCTCGTGACTTTTAGTGACTTCGTGATTGGGTACGGAGGAATTGCCTATGCCGTTTGCACGTCTGATATTCCCCCTCACTTGCACGCTTTTTTTTCTCATTTTCTGCGTTTTTAGCACAGAAGGACACTGTGCGCAAACGCAAGAAAAAGAATGGACCATTATGGTCTATCTTGATGGGGACAATAATTTAGAGCATGCCGCTCTCTTGGATTTTCTTGAAATGGAACAGTCCATCCCCGAGGGCGTGGAAATTCTTGTCCTCTTTGACAGAAGCAGGGGCCACAGCAATTATTTCGGGAACTGGACAGGCACACGACTCTACCGTGTCCGCCGGGCTCAGCCCTTTAACCTTGAGCGTGCGGCAAGCGGTGCGGACGCGCCTCTTCCAGCGGCTTTTGCCTCGGAATTGCTTGAGGACTGGGGCGAAGTGGATATGGCCGATCCGGCAACGCTCACGCGTTTTATTACCGTGGTTGCCGAGCGTTATCCGGCAAAACGCTACGCTCTGGTTCCCTGGAATCACGGAAGCGGGGCGTCGAGCAATGGCATGCTCAATGACGAGGACGGCGGAAAGGGCGTTCCAGGGCGCGGATCGATGAGCAGCAGCGAATTTATCCAGGCGGCCATCTTGGGAGCAAAGCATTTGCCAAAAAAGCGCTTTGATCTTGTCAAGTACGAACTCTGTCTTATGGGACAGCTTGACGTTATGGCTGAAACAGCGCTTGTTGCGGATTTCGCTCTTGCTTCCCCGCCTGTCGAGCCAAGTCAGGGGTCAGATTACCTGCGCATTCTTCCCTGGTTTAGGGCCGGCGTCTCGACAGAAGAGCTTACCCGGAAAATGGTTGACATAAATATCGACTTCTACACAAAGCTCGGCAGGCCAGCTGCCTTTTCGGCCTTCAATCTCGCGCATATCCCGGCTGTTTTGGGCTCCTTTAAAGAACTGAGTGCGCGGCTCATGTCTCTCTCCTCCCTGCGCTCTAAGGAACTTACGCGCGCCACCTGTTTTGCAACCCACTACGAGGATTTGCTAGAGGATCTGACACGCGGCAAGCGCGCGATCTCCTCTGTTGAAGTGTACGACTGGTTCGATCACCTAGAAAAGGATCTCCCAGAAATTACGGAGAGAGAGCTTGCGTCTGTCCGCAAAGCCTGTCGCGATCTTGTCTACCACACAAAAACAACGCCAAACTTTCCTGAGTGCCGCGGTGTCACTGTCTATCTTCCTCTGCGCCGCGAGTTTGAACACTCATCCTACAGAGCGTCCTTGTTTGCCAGGCAATCGGGCATGGCGCAGTACCTCTCCGCACTCTACAAAGCGCAGGAGAGTGCCGGCAGAACAAAGCCTGTGATTTCCAATGTCGTGCTTGGCAGGCCCTTGCTCCCCAAGGGAAAAAGAGGGGACAATCCGAATGATTTTATCATTCAGCCTGTGCAGTATTTGAGTCCTTTTTCCAGAAATGTCGTGCGTTTCGATATCAGCGGAACAGGCATTCTTTTGACAAAATTGCTTCAGTTTGAGGAGCGCGGCGGCAAACGCTATCTCCACTACGAGCAGCTCGTTGTCGATCTCGCAGCCAAAGGAAATCCGCAAAGCAGTCTCTTTTCCTCTCTTTCTCCGGTCTATGCCGACGGCACAACAACTCTTCTGCGTGAAATCTCCCAGCAGTACAAAGTGAGCAACGGATCGCAGGAGGCGACAATCAGTATAGTCAACGCATCTGTTTCCAGGGACATCGCCGAGAATGTGTCTATTGGCTTTGGTCTGTACCGCGATCAGACAACGGGCAACCAATCCATTCCTGTTCTTGTGCATTTTAGCAACAGGTTGCGCATCCCGATAAAAACCTTTGGCTATCAGATCGACGCCCAGGGGAACGTGAACGGCATGCGGACGATCACCTTCCGTCCCGACGGCTTCTTTCGTCCCGCAGTCAGGGTCTTTGACGCTTTTGGTCGCGAGACAAAGGAGTATGGGCCGGAACTTCCGCTCAGAAACGGTATCCTTTTGCTCACACTTGATATGATCGACGAAGGGGCAAGAGTGGGCTGCATGATCACTGCGGAGACCATGAACGGCACACGGGCCAGTGCGGGCAGTATAAGCCTCCCTGTGCGTCATGATCCGCGGCAGACGCAGCTTCGGGATGCTGCGCGCGCCCACGGCTTGGAAAATCTCTTTGGCCGCTACGCCATGATCCAGCTTGCGAGCAGCGGGGCCGATGCATTCATTGCTCTGCCCACCTTTCAAACCGTTCAATTCATCCAGCAGTATCCTGTCGCATCCTTTGTTTTTCGCGATGAGCAGCGGGAAACAGGGTCTGGGGTCTTAAACTGGCTTCCTTTTGGGACGCCGCAAATCAATCTGCACAAGCGCTCGAATCTTCCTGGGATTCCCTTTGGGGAAACGGTGCAGACGTGGTACACTTTTTTGCAGGGAAGCGGCAAAAACCGCGTTTGGTACTGCATAGGCATGGGGGACGGCACCCGCTGGGCTCTTGTGCCTCTTGAAAGCTACCAGGGCAATCCTTTAGAGGGTGTCTGGACAAGCGCCACGGAACAATGGTCGTTTCAGGGCAATACTGTGCGGCTGAGCCGCGAGGGCAGGACATACGAGGGAAGCTACCAGCTAAACGGGCATATCCTTTCGGCCACGAATCTGCCATTTGGGCGCTATGCCGTGTACAAAGATCAGGACGGGCAGAAACTCACGCTTATGACGCGCGATGGCCATGTGTCCTTGCTCACCCGAAAAGCCCAGACGATGGGCGCCTCTCTTCTTGGGAACTGGATAGGGCAGTCTGGACAGGAAAGACTTAATGTTGCGTCTGTCCCAAACACGCAGTTCATCAATCTAAGCCTTATGCTTCCAGGACAAATGCCCATTGTCTGCACGTGCGCGCAAAAAGATCACGAATTGTTTGCAACCTTTCAAAACGGTTCTCATGCTGTTCTTAGCTACACGCTTCAAGGAAACAGTCTGACAGTGGCCTTCCCCATGCTGCCGGTTCTGCACTTTGTCCGACAATAGGTGAGGTCGCAACGGAGTTGCTATGCGTACTTCATTCTGTGCTGTTTTTTTGCTCCTTCTTTTCCTTCCAAGCCTCTGTTTTGCCCAGATGCCCGTGTATCCAGAAAATCTGCAGGGAACGTGGACGGGATCCAATGGCCGGGACACCATGACATTGCAGTTTATGGGCAATTCCTGCGTTTTTGGCTTCAACGGACAAGTGGTCAACGGAATGTACCAGGTGCAGGGCAATCAGCTCGCCATGAATCTGCAAAATGGAAAAACAATCTCTTTTTACGCCGTACTTGAAGGCAACACGCTTGTTCTTGATGGCTCAGTCCGCCTAACGCGAACGGCTCCAATGACTCCTTTTCCAGGAAATATGCCAAGCTCCCAGCCTTTCTCCCTGGACGGGTTGTGGTCAACGCAAATACCTCAAGGAGTGCTTTCATTCCGTTTCCAAGGGAATCAGTACCAGCAGCTTGTAAACGGCCAGGTGCTTGAGGCCGGCACCTTCATGTGCCATCCTGACGGCACCTTTATCTACTCTGTCACCCAGGGGCAAGCTGCGGGACAGCAGGGTCAGAACCGGCTCATTATGAATGGCCCCCAAAGCTTTATTATGCAGTGGCCTGACGGCACGCAGCGCAGCTATGTTCGAAGCGACGGTCTGTCTCAGGGAGGCCCAGGTTTTCCAGAGCCGCAGTCGCCGTTTGAGGGCCGGTGGATCTGGGCAAAGCAGGGTCCAGCCACCTTTTCGTATTTGTTCCAGGGATCCCAGTTTATTTTCTACTGGAACGGTATGGAGCGCTCCCGCGGCCATTTTACCTTTAGCAATACGCAGCTTATCATGCGCCACGAAGCAGGCCCAGATGCCGGAAAACAGGATGTCCTCGGCTATCAGTTGCGGGGCAACAGGCTGTTGATCTTCACAAAACCCGATCTGGATCCCATTCCTTTTGTCAGAAACTAGCGTATACAACCGGTCCGTGTCGTACACACGGACCTGTTCTGTCATGACGAACGGCGATCGCTTTCGTGCAAGAGCTGCAGTGTTTTCTTGTCGCATTGCCCGCCATACAGAGTATCGATGACAGATTGGAAGATCGGATCCTTTGGTGCGATAGCGAGAAAGAGAGTCATGGAAGAGCAGACTTTGAGCGCATCGAGTGAGCCAAGCACGGCTACGGGGTCTTTCTTGGGCAAATCAAGCAGAGCCTGCGCAACTTCGTGAAGACGCGGACCAAGTACTGGATGCGCAAGGTAGGCTTGCGCTTCAGCGCGGTTTTTAATGCCATAGTACACCGACATGTCGCTTATGCCCAAACCGACAATCTGCGGAAACACGTACCAAATCCAATGCGATGTCTTGCGCCCGTTTTGGATTTCTGAGAGAGCCCTTTGATATGTGCTGTCCTGGTTTTGAGCCTTGACAAAACGTTCAAGTGAAGCCGAATCGTCCATACAACCTCCTGCCTTCGATTCCTATTTTTTGTGCCAATGCCTTCTGATTTTTTCGCATTTTCTCAGTAAAATAAAAGAACCTTTGCAGCATGCGCAGTTCTCAGGGTATTTGACTTAGAATTGCAATCTATTCTACTTAGATTCTCAGCAAATATAACCAGAGGGCGCAATTTTCCTCGGTTTCCCATTTTGCTGAGAAATTCGTCAAAAATCAGGAATGCCTTGCAGAAGCGTCTTACGCGGCGCACTGACTGCAACGCATGGGTCAGAAAAAAAGTTGCCTCTTTGAGCTGACTCCTGTGCGCAACAATGTCAGTTTGTTTTTTGGTTTTGCCTGCTTTGCGTGAACCGTCAGACTGCCAAATCTTGCCTGCAGGGGCACGCAGCGCTATGGCAAGTTTGTGCCAGAGTCCAAAGGAGATGCGCTCGCAGCGGGAGCTTTTTATGTACGAAGACAGCTAAAAAATGGGAAATTTTCGCCCTCTGCGTATACTTTTGCTTGAGAATCTGCCCCTATGTGTCAGGATAGAGTGCAATCGTAAGTCAAAAAATCTGAGATGTGCGCGCAGTGCATAAGAAATTGCCCAAGAATTAGGAGAAAAATGCAGAAAAAATATATACGCGGCAAATTTGCCGAAGCTCTTCTTTTTCTCGTTGATAACCTTGCCATTGCCGTCGACGAGTACGCGCTTGCGCAAATTAAGGCGCTTTGCGATTTTCAAGCGATGGAGGGCAATGTCATTCGCATTATGCCGGATGTTCATCCAGGGAATGCCTGTGTTGTTGGCTTAACGATGGTCCTTACTGCGGATGCTGTTATGCCGAATCTTGTTGGCGCCGACATAGGCTGCGGTGTGTCTGTGAGTCGAATTGAAAAATACACGGAAAATTTCACGCGGCTGGACCGAGTAATAGCGGATAAAGTTCCTTCTGGTTTTGCCATTCATGACAAGGCCCTTACGTACGACAGCCTCAATGAACTCTGCTGCGCACGACATGTGCAACTGGAAAAAGCCCGTCGCAGCCTCGGCACGCTTGGGGGAGGCAACCATTTCTGCGAGATTGCGCGCGATAGCGACGATGCGCGCTATCTTGTCATTCATACGGGAAGTCGCCATCTGGGGAAGGAAGTCTGCGAGTGGTATCTTAAGCAGGGAAAAAAAGATGGTGTGCCCTACGAACTCACGTGGATTCAGGGCGATATCCGAGAGCAATACCTGCACGATATGAAAATTGTTCAGGATTTTGCCTGCGCCAACAGGCTACAAATTGCGCAGGCAATCGCAAAAGGGATGAAGTGGAAACTGTCTGACACATGGGAATCAGTACACAATTATATCGATTTCTCAGGCAATAGGCCCATTCTGCGCAAAGGAGCGATTTCCGCTGCAGAGGGCGAGCGCGTGATTATCCCAATCAATATGCGTGACGGTTCTCTCGTAGGCTTTGGAAAGGGGAATGCAGAGTGGAACTGGTCTGCGCCGCACGGCTCAGGGCGCATACAGAGCCGTGCGAAAATCCGCGAGCAGTTCACCCTGTCCGCCTTCAAAAAGGCCATGAAGGGAGTGTACTCGACCTGCGTTGCGAAAGAAACCTTAGATGAGGCTCCCTTTGCCTACCGTCCAGAGAAAGACATTGCCGAAGCGCTGCGGGATACAGTTGAGATACGCGCAATTCTGCGTCCGGTGTACAATTTTAAGGCAGGAAGCAAACAATAATGCTGCTACAGATTTCTTCAGGTCAGGGACCGGCAGAATGCAGACTTGCCGTGCGGCTTTTTTGCCAGGCAGTGCAAAAAGAATTCGCAGAGACAAGACTTATCGACGTTCACGGCGAATACGCTTCTGCTCTTCTTGATGGTCCAGAGGATCTTGCGACAGTTTGCGGTACAATAGCCTGGATCTGCAAAAGTCCTCTGCGTCCCAACCACAAGCGTAAAAACTGGTACATCCATGTGAGTGCCGTACCGGAACTCAAGGAGATAACCAAGGACAGCGAAGTACTGGTGACCACGTTTCGTAGCGGCGGCCCAGGCGGGCAAAATGTCAATAGAGTGGAAACGGCAGTCCGCGTCGTGCATCCGTCCACAGGAATTACCGTTGTTTGCTCAGATGAGCGCAGCCAGAAACAGAATAAGGAACGCGCCCTGGCTCGCCTGCGTGTGCGCCTTGCAGCCCTTGAGGCGGAGGTGCGCGGCAAACAAAAAGACTCTGCCTGGCAGGAGCATCAAAAACTGGTGCGCGGCAATCCCGTGCGAATCTACACAGGAATGGATTTTGTGCGGGACAAATAGGGAGTCGGGTGTTGAAACAATAGGCTTTTGGCTTGAGCGGCCGCCTACGAGATGTATCCGCTCACGGTGTATAGCGGGATGCGGCTTACATCCTATCTCGTCGTACCGCACCCATGGTAGGCTAGCGAAGCTTTGGCGGACTTTGTCGGCAAGGACATAGCTGGAAGGGCTACGAAGCCTGCATATACTTGGCGTCACAATGATTCTTCCCGCTACACGAAGAGAGTCCTGTGGGCGCCGGCAAATTGAGGTCCTTTTCCTTTGGCAGACAGGGAAAAACATTATGTGGTCGGGTGTACCATCTTCTTTTTCGCCTTCGCCTTGTCCAGGAACTAGTACTGGCATAGCAAAGTTCGAGTGTATCGTATGCGCTCTACTGCCCTTGCAGCGTAGGGGGGCCCACCATATTTTTACAACACGGACTTAGAGAAGGCAGTACTAGTTGCTGCCAGCCTCTTTTACTTGGCTCGCCTTATATGCCGCGATGCGCTTTGCCGCGTTGTCCTTGATGTTGTTGTAATAGTACATGTAGTCGAAGGCGTGCCGGCCATCTGGGCCGAAGAACTCAGCAGAGATCCTGGCTATATCTTCGGGCATCGGAACAACTTTGGCATGCGTCACAACCACGCCACGGGCAAGGTTGATCTGCGCGTCCGCGCCAATGTCGCCGATCTCAGGCTTGCCGCTTTCAATGATCGAACCCAGGTTCAAACTCGCCGGGGCATAGGTCTCATCGAGATTCCAGTTGAGGGGGTTGATGCTCATTGTGTCTGGCAGTACCACAAAGTTGTTTGCGTTGGTCTCCACGTTTCTGGGGCCCTCGGTGTTCCAGGAGACAATGACGCCCGTGTCGCTTTCGCCGGTGGCGAACTTCAGGTGCGGGTTGGCCGCAAGGTAGTCCTTCGTGACGGAGTAGCCAATGGGATAGGCTGCGACCATGCGCTTATAGTACTCGGGATGCTCCTTAAAGTATATCCTAAGCAGCCGCAAAACAATGGACGACCCCTGGCTGTGCCCCGCAATGATGAACGGACGACCATTGTTGCAGTTCTGGAAGTAGTAGTCGAGTGCGGCAGTGATGTCATCGTAGGGCATGCCGGTAAGCGTTGCATCAACGCTGCCGGTTTTCTTGTAAACTTCCCCCACGTACCGCAAACCACACTGCCGGTAGTACGGCACAAAGACGTTCGTAGAATTTTCAAATGCAGATGCATGGTCTTTGTATTCGACCTCCACTCCCTTTCTCATTTCGGCGTTATCGAGCGTCGCATACTCGGGAGCGCCTTTCTCGAAACTCCCCTGTATATACTCCGTCGCATAGATGTAGATAGTATCAACATCTTTGGTGACATTCGGGAACTGATACCAGCATTCTTTTTTGGAGTAGTCAGGTGCATTCTTCGTATCTTTAGCAGCAAAAACATTCTTACCTTCGAATGTTCCTACCCCTAACAAAAGTGTAAAAAATGCTAAAACTAATGGTGCTATTACTTTGTTCATAGACTAATCTTCCCCCTTAATATTTTTGTTAGATATTTTTTTAATCCTCGATTTGTCACTGTTTCAAGGCTTTACTTGTACATTTTGCCGATCTTTCCCGTGATACTTGCCGCATTCGGTGTCTCACCATGAGCTTGGCAGTTTGCGAGTACTGCACTTTCTTTGCTGTTCGCATAGCAGTATACACAGAAATGACGGCAGGTGCTGTATTCTCCAATGTCCTTGCTCTTTATGCAGCCACAATTTTGGCGTTGGCCCGTATCGTGCTTACAGGGAGCAATACGTGCATACCTTCCGTTGCCAAGATCAACGGCTTCTGCAGGTCGGTGTTTGGGACAGAGCAAGTTCGCATCAGAACTGATGGTCACACCAAGGTGCTTCATAAGAAGCTCATCCTTCCAGCCACGACGCACGATAAGCTTCTCGTCCACGCAGTGGTTATGGGCAATGCCATATTTCGACAGATCGATTGTCTCAGCGCACGTTGCAAGCTCGTACCCCCATTTCTCGTTTAAACGAGAAAGCGCTTCGGCATAGAGGAGCATGTCTGACTCGCGCCATTCGCGCAATGGAATCTTCGCTCGTTTCAGATTGGTGGAAACAGCCGGTGTGATATCGGCATAGCTAAAGATGAGCTTCTCCGTACGTCCAGAGAGAGCATTGCCGATGCGTTCCGTCTTGCGCAAGAGTTCCTCAACGCCGACTTGTTCTGTGAGCAGCAGAGGATCGTTACGCCAGATGACGCCTCCCTTGCCGAGTTTTTCCACAAGCAGGTGGAATGTATCCAGGCGTTCCTCTAAAGAGGGGACATTCGGTTCGTAGCCCTCATCGACGTAGTCGTTCAGCGTGAACTGTACGTAGCAAGCAATGTTTTTGTCACGTAGTTCGTCCAAATGCTGGCAGAGTGGGCGAGGATTCTTAGACCAGAAGACGATGAATCGTGTATTTTCGTACGAGATATACAGGTACTTTCCGTTGAAAGGGTTCTTCCAGAGGGAATAGCCGGCACGGAGCCGATCGAAGAACCAGTCGGCGTAAAAGGCAGGAATGTCCGTGCTACGACTGGCTGAAACGATGACCGGTGCTTGGGCTTGGACAATAGTACCGTCTTCGAGACGACAGGAGATCTTATTCTCTTTCACCATACGGAAACTCCTTCTGTTTTCTGGCTTATACGGCCTGTGACAAGCTGCCGCACTGCATGAGGGTTATGTTCCAGCCAAAATGGTGCCCGGTGTCGAGTACCGCGCCATCGGAAACGCTCTCTTGGTGGAGCATGTACCGATCGGTCTTTTTTGAAAAGGTGGTCGTAGAGAGATCTGTCTGAGCCACGTTGATATCCGCGCCCATGCTACGGAGCCGACGCTGCAGGCAATGCATCCAAAAGGGTAACATGGCGTGGTGTTGCAGCTTCTGCGCAGTGCTTCTTGAGCCAAAGGAGCAGGGTTAACGTGGCGATTCCCTGACCGCAGCCCCAGTCGACAGTTTCAAAGCCACCTCTGATATCATCAAGAGGCAGATGTTCGAGAGCCTTCCATATCCGTATCTGCTCACGGGGGTGCGGTGGAATCGCGCCTATCAGACGATTTTATGCTGTTTCTCAGACTGTAGAAGCTAACTTTGCTGACGCTGCTACGGTTCGATGAGATTTAAACCAGCATAGTACTGTTGCCCCGTGAGCGGATACCCATATCGTATACACGTGCATGAGTCCATACGCGTGCGTATAGCAGTTGAGCTGGGCAGCGCTTGTGAGTACAGCCTTACCGTGGTCAAGCCACTGATAGCGCCAGGGGCGGTTGGCGTATCCGCTCGGAAGATTCTCTGCAGCGAGTCTGAAAAGGGCGTTAAGGACTCGACACCATGTGTTCTTGCGGATCCAGCTCTCTCTCGAAATCTGCATGGTGTGCTTCCTTGTTTGTGGTTTGGAGGGAAGAGTGGGCTCCCTCACAACGCAATTCCCCAACCTTGCGTGACAAACTTAGATGATGCGGTACGCGTGTCTGGTATCCGAGGCTCTGAGGGGGGCTCCTTCATTCCCCCCTCAGCCATTAGCCGAAGAAAAACTTCCGCCTGTGCATTTTGGTTTTTTCCGCTTATGCGTTTCTGGACCTTTCCCCCCAGCAATCAAGCGATATATAGTATCACAGTGTGCCAAGGGATTCATGGCAGCGACGTGAAACTAGTGCGGCTTGATTCACGATTCCTAGCTGTGTCCCCGACTGCATATTCTTTTTTGGCGACACCAAAGGAGAAT
>JAFTDR010000256.1 GCA_017454105.1 Desulfovibrionaceae bacterium
AATTTTCGATGTGGTCGCCTTGGAGACAAGGCTCTTCATCGCATTGTTTTTCTCAAGATAGGGGATCAGAATCTGATCGACTATCGCGTAGTCGATATTCTTGCCGCCTAAGTAGTTGTCGCCCTCAGTATCTTTAACCTGGAGTATGCCGTCCTGGACATTCAAAAGGGCTGCGTCAAATGTGCCGCCGCCAAAGTCAAAAACAAGCCAGATTCCGTCTTTGTCCTTGGCGCTTAAGCCATAGGCAATGGAGGCGGCAATAGGTTCCTGCAAAAGCTCACAGTGCCGTATGCCCGCAAGGTTTGCGGCGCACATGGTCGCGGAAATCTGGTCGGTCTTAAATTTCGCAGGGATTGTGATCACACAGGCTGTCGGCGTCTCGTCCTTAACAAAGCTAAACAGGGTCTTTAAGACTTCGGCTGAGAGTTCTTCCGAGTAATAGCCCTTGTTCATAAAGGAGCTTTTGTACTTCTTGTTAAGCCCCATTGTGCGCTTAAACTCTAAGAAGACGTTCTCCTCGCCCGACGCCCATTTTTTTGTCGCATTCGACTTGTCTGCGCGCAGATCGTTGTAGGCACTGTCGCCCACGCGGATCACTTTGTTTTTTGTGAAGGATACGCACGAGGGAAGCGTCTCTTTCAGCGTATCTGTTTTAATGATTGTCAACTCACCGTTTTCGCACTTGCAAAGCGATGAGTTGGTCGTCCCAAGGTCAATACCATATTTCATTTTAACAAGAGGCATCGCACACCAACTATATATTTTGAGAGACTGTTATCTGAGCTGATTGAATCATCACGCCATTGTAGTTTATCTGAGGTTGTATGATCGAGGTAATTATCTGCGCTCCTTTCTCTAAGTTTTCGTCATCCATAAAATTGGCAACCAGCTTCATTCCCGAATGATATGGCTTCCCAAGCATCTCAACGATCTCGTAGCCGCCGCTTTTCAGATTTTCCTTCATGAGTGCTATGGATTTAGCGAGCTGCTTGTACCCCCTGACAGAAGCGTCCATCTTGGACATGGTCACTTCCATAAACACGATTCTCCCTGCCAATTGCTTCACAAGGGAATGCTGGTTTTCCAAGTCAGCCTCATTCTGCACAGTGTGCGCAAGCACTGTTTCGGTTTTCTTTGAAAGCTCCTGCACATACGAGACAAAGGATGTCAAAATCTTCTCGTTCAGCCTTTTTACCTTGTCCGCAAGCGCACTCGACTCGCTTCGGCACTCGGCGATCTCTTTTCTTGTTTGGCGGACTGTACGCAATAAAAAAAGGACAAGGACAAGACTCACAAAAGAGCTTGCCAGGCATAAACCATCGCTTGCGGAGAGGTTCGCTAGGTACGGGGTGTACCAAACCTGAACCTCCTTGTTCTGATCCGCTCCTGTCTCTCTCTCCGTAGTCGAAGCGTGCGCATCAGTGCCCACAGAAGGATTCTCGCTTGTGGCGACTAAAAAAAAAGCCGAGCCTGTTTTGTTGTTAAGTGTGTGCGAGGAGGCGACTCCTGCGCCAAGCGCGGCGACCATAACGAACAGAAGAAAAACGAGACTTTTCATAGCAACACCGCTCGCTGACACTTTAGAAAGGAATGCCAACGAATTGGCCTAATAAATCATCGATATGGTTTTGCAGGTGCGTTGAGTAGGCGAGCGCTTTGGCCTTGCGTAGGATATCGTGTTCTTTTTTCGCGTCACTCGGAGAGATGTAGTCTGTCACCCGATCATAGCTGCTGACAACTTGTATGATATAGTCCGCGAGACTATCGCTCGCATCTTTATATGGCACGGAATTGGTCCCTGCGGATTTCGCTATGAAGCGAAGATTCTCCTTGGAGACCTTGATAAATTCTGGGCACTTTTTTAAAGCGTACCCAGGATTCTTGTCGATCTCTTCAACTTTCTCTGCTATTGTCTTTTTAAAATCTTTAGTCAGCGTCTCAGCATTCTTTCTATTCACAATTTCCAAGGACAGCTTCGAGATTTCACTGGACTTTTTAAATGAAGAATAGGCTTTTAACAGCTTACTCACTCGGACATTCTCCAGTAGCGTTTCCAGATAGAGAGTGAGCAGGTCCTCGACTGTCAAATTTGTCTCCTGACGAGTTATCTGGGAGACAAAATCTTTAAAAGCATTGAATGCTGTTTCATCTTCAAAAAAAGTATTGATATACCCTATAGCTTGGTTTATATTTGTGTTGACAAAGGCCAAAGTCGCAAGCCCGATAAGGGATCCGAAATCCTTAGCCTTTTCATAGATTTTCTGGGCGTCTTTCAAATTGCCCGCTTCGATGCATTGATACGCCTTTTCCTGCTCTGGCGTTAGCGTATAAAACCAGAACAAGGCGTTCTTTAAGAAATCGTCCTGGGTGTTTAGCTGTACAACGGCTCGATCAACAGCTTCGACTGTTCGCGATACCTTGCCCAAAGCAAAGACTTTATCTAAGGGGAAAGAGACATCCTTGCCTATTCTCGCATAGGCCTTGATTTTGCTTACACTGGCAAGCCGTTCCTTCGCCGTACTATTGACAGTCATACCGATAATACGAAACGCATTATTTTGAATAATATCCAAAATTATATACCCTTATGTAAAACAAGTTAAAGAAGAAAAGCGCGCACAAAAAGACAAACAGGTGCTGACAAGGGGTACGAGATTCGCACGTGCGCCCTGACAGACGTGTTCCCTCATTTGCGCCTCCAATAGTCTAAAGAAAGAGACTCTGCGCTTGGGCAGCGCTCAAGGTCTTCTGTCTTGGGACCTTGTTTGCGCGCAGCCAAACCATGCGATTATAAGAAGCTATCGTCAACGGACAAGCTCACATCTGGCCTTCGTACACTCACGCGAAAAAAAAAGACTATGCCAGATGTATGGGTTCGCGGGACTTAGGACTTGAGACTTCCTCGCCAAACTGGCCGCAGAATTCTCAAACAAAGCGGCGCGTGCTACGCTTCGCGCTCTCTTAATGAGAAGCACTCTCAAATTGAGCGGTCAAAAGCGCTTGGTCTCTACGTGACCGACTGGTTTTCCGCAAGGCCCGTTTGGCTACGGGAAGAGTCGTTGTGCCGCCAAGACAGGTATGCGGGAAAAAAAGTGCGCCTGCGTACGGCAGATGCGCTACTATAGTCATAAAAAAAGTTGCGAGCGTTGACCTATGAGCCCTCTATAAACCCTCTATGAACCCGCTTTGTTCTGGAATCGCACGCATGGACATATTTTTGTACCGCAAAAAGTTTGCCCAAGGAGAGCCGCGTGATTTCCGCCCCAAGTATACGCTTAAAAACCTGTACGCCTTGTGGCCCGTAAAAAAATGGCGAGAGTCAGCCGCATGACGCGTACGCCAAACAGTCACCGTATGCGGCACAAACAAATTTGAGCGCACAAAGAGTAGCACAGAGAGGGGAAGCAAGCAACAGCTTCGTGTGTGGAGTGGAAGCTCGCCATGCGGCTCCCATGAAAGCGCGAGAGCGCAAAAAGGCCCTGTATAAGGGCCTTTTTTGCGTTTTAGCGTCCTTTCATCTTGAGCATGACATCGATGGCATCCACTTCCGCTGAAAAATTGATCGCGTCGTTTTGAAGAAGATTCGCCAATTCCTCCCGGAAGGCATTGTCCATGCGCTCAAGCATTGCTGCGCTTTTGTCAAGTGCCTGCTGAATATCGCCTTGGATCGGACCGCTTGAGAGGCGCACATGCTCCTCGATAATGGTGTGGACTGCCGGAAGATAGCGGCTTAGGAAACGATCCCCTGGCGTTCTGTCCGCAGGATCGCTGCGCATATTCTTGATAATTTCAAGGGTTGTCTGTGATATGGCGGTCACATGGCCTGCGAGATTGCCTGGCAGAAGGGAGGCCTTCTGCACAAGATCCTGGGCTTGCTCTTCAAAGCCCTGGAGCTTGGCCTCAAATTCGTCCTCAGGAAGCTTTCTGTCGCTCCTGAGTTTCCGAATCTCCTCTTCGAGAAGGGCGTTTGTCTCACGCATCTGCTTAAGCAGGCCTTCATTGTCACCCTTCCCCCAATGCTCAGAGCGCAAAAGTCCTGTGGCCCAACCGCTGCTTTTGCTCGGCTTTGAACTCTCAACGTACGCGGCAAGGGCTTTCGCGCAAGCCTCAATCTTCTCTATCACCGCATAGTAATCGCTCACTTTTCCCTGAATGGCTTTGGCGAAGCGTTCAACCTGCATTGTACACATCTTCGCCTGTGTGGCCACCTGCTCCGGCCGAATCTCCTTTTGCGGAATAGCCTTAAGACGCGCTAGCGCCTGCGCGAGCTTCTCTGTGTGGATCTGCTCGGCCCGCAATCTGCTGTAGGCAAATTGCGCAAGTATGCCACAGAAAAAGAGAGCGGCGGCTCCTCCAAGTGTCACAATTGGAGAGGCCCCAAGGGACAAAGAATCAAGACAGATAATCAGCAGGGGAAGGGCCACCCAGTCCCAGCAAAGTCGGCCCCGTATCTGCCAGATCCTCTGGAGCCATGTCTGCGCCCCACCCATAAACAGGGCTGAACTTGGTGGGACACCGAAAATAAATGCGAGAATTGCCTGCACAACACCTACAGAAACCGGAATATACCATTCTGGTTTCTGCCAGTTGCCTCTCGGTATAAGACAGATAATACCAATGTAGGCTAAGACACCCGCTGTGATACTGTTTACATGATTTCCGCTACAATACCTAGTGATACATGGAAAAAGGATGGATTGACGCTGTGATCGCAGCGATTGCACAAATCGCAGAATGGCTCCCGTTACAAACTAAAAGGCCAAAGCGTAAGAGTACCGCCTACCCCTGCGATTTCTGTACGCGACCGCAGGGTATTTTTCCGCACGGAAGCCAAGGTGGCCCAAGGCTCCTGGCCGCTACGGGAAGAATCATTGTGCAGTTCGGTAGAGCTTGAGCCATGGTGAAACGTACGCGCTCACTCTTAAAGGGAAAAACGCGCAAGGCTGCCGTGTACACTCTCTTCACACGCTATACGTCAGAAAAAAGTGACTCTTGTCAGATTGTTTGCAACTGCTGCCCAAAGGTTCTCCCCGTGCTCTTGTACGCAAGTTCGTGTGTATCGCGCGAGGAATGCTAGTTCCCATGCCGGTTTGCTTAGGAAAACCAGTATGCGACCCTAGTCTATCCTGACAATCTTTTGCACACACGGACTGAGAGGGTACGAAAGAGCGAACAGATTCTTCATGTACTTGCCGATTGCGCTAGCTTCCTCGGTGCATTTCACTAATGTGTGCGAAAAACCATTGTTGCGCAAGTATACATACTTAGCCGCATAGTGGTTTTTCCTTGACAAGCAAGAGAGACAACCCCAATTGCGCGGGCACGGGAAAAATCATTGGGACGCCGAGTAGACACTCGCCTCACAAGGATTCGTAGCGACACGCGGCAGGCAATTGCCTCTCAAGTACTTACGGGGAAGAGCATGACACGCGTATCCTTGCTATACCCTGTGCGAGTAGAGCGTGTGGGGGTGAGCGTAGCCATTTCCGAATCCGCAGGAGTTCTTTTGCACGCTTGCATCTTTAGCCCATTGGACGCTCTCGCGAACCTATGAGTGCATATCTGTAAGAGAGCCCTCGTCACAGGCTCATCGGCCGTACGGCTTTTTGCTCTTACGGCCTGATTGGCAGAGCGGAGCTTTTTCTCGCGCATAGCTTTGTGCAGACACGCGAATACTTACAACCTAAGGCCGCAGAGAAGTTTTCCTGTGCGGCCAAAGGAAGCAACCACGACTAGCCTGTACGGGAAGAATCATTGCGACGCCGAGTATATCAAAAGCGCCCCCTCCACGGTACAGTATACGTCGAAGTCGTAGGCAATCTTGGCCATCGAATACTCACAAGCACAGCACATTTGCCTTCTGAGTATCTAATCCGGACGTCTTGTCTGGGCATCTAATCCAGAGTACTCACCTGCCATGCGCTTTGTCACGGTTATGTAGGCCTCTGTCAACAATCATCCCATGTATACTAGGTATCTTTGTTCACACTGGAACGCAACTTCCAGCGCAGTCTTGCTGTCACAAGCAGACCTCTGACGCTTTCACGCCAGCGCAGACTATATCTTCACCCTGCAAAAAAAACAGGGGCAGTATTTTTCTTCCGCCATGAGCTTGCGGTTTTACTCTCCCTCAAGGAGATAGTCGTTGAAGGTCTCCCATGCTCCGATTGGAGTGTAGGGCTTTCCCTGCTAAACACCCATTGTCTACGGCACTTAGGGCATACGTTTTCGAAAAAGCCACATTGCTCATCCGACACTTGTATGTTTTTGTTTCACCATATGCCATCCTTACGTTTTTTCTGCTTTCGCACCCTGGAGTAGCTCCCAGCATATCCTTTCGGATGACTGTTTCGGTGTAAGGCTTTAGGGATTACAAGCAATTAACACTGAGTTTGCACCTCTTGCGAGATACAAAGGGTAATGCGCCGTTCCATGCATACGTCTGTATATACTCTAGGCAGAAAATACCAATGACGAAACAGGAGACTTCCAAGAAAACTGGCTGCCCCTGTATTTCTGCCCACTGTCTCTTAGGAGTTTTCTATGCAGCTTCGTATACCATTGAGCGCACCATTTTTTTACCCAAAAGTCCGGCCGTCGTTGCGGCTATCGCGTGGACGAGCAAGCGCCGAAGGAGTGTGGCGCCGAAGGACGGCTTCTCAAGTGTATTGGGCGTATTTGCCATATAAATCTCCAAAGGGAAACCGTTTGGCGAGAAGGGAGAACATCTTCTCTCTTCTGCTCATAGAGTTCCTGTTCTACTGCAGTCAGAAAAAAAGTTGCCACGTGGAGATAACTCCCATTCACAACAATGTCTGTTTGTCTTTGACTTACGCATCACAAACACGAAAACGCTGCGTTCTTCCCGCATAGGTCGTGTACACATGCTCTCGTATACTCTCGACGGGTATACTCTTCCATCAAAGCCTCCCGTTTGCCGTCGTGGGTATACTGCGGTCGGGAAAAAAGTTGCCATCGTTGAGCGAGATACGCGCAGTGTCCTTAAATCACAGGTCACGTATAAAGGCTTTTTTTCAGACTCGAGTATATCTTGACATTGTTGTCGAAACTGCCAGGCAGTTTCGACAAGAGCAGCATACGCTGGTACAAGACGGAGTCGTGCTAGCCGAAAGGCTCAAATCGCACGAAAAAAACTTCGTGAGCCATTGTAAGACTATACGACCTCATCCCCGCAAGAAAAGCCAAGGCGCTCAAAAGTCGCGGAAAGCTATGCGCAACCTGCGGGTGAGTACAAGTGCAACACTCTGTCGCAAAAGTTTGTTTACAGCAAAGAAATGTACTGCAAAAAGCGTAGCTTTTTACAGAGGCACACGGAGGGGGAAGCGACCGCCGCTCATTTGCGTAGCGGTCGCTTGATTGTACGTCAGGCCAGCCATTGCACCATGATGCGGGCCCAAGGTTCTTAAGAAAAAAGGGCGAAGAAAGAGCAGAAGGCTCTGCGCGCCTAGCGATTTTGCGAAAGGGCAGCACCTAAGCCTTTGGCGCTTGCGATTGTATCTTGGACTTTCTGACTTGCGAGATCCGTGAGTCGTGTGCGCAGATCCTGTTCCATAGACTGGAGTTCCCTCTCGGTTTCCATACGGCGAGCCCGTCCTTCGCGGGCTATCGTCATGGTCTCCTCAATTGTGGCGATCAGTTTCTGATGCACATTCCTCAATGTCTCCACATCAACAATGGACCGCTCAACTTCACGCGCCGTTTCAACCGTTGAGGCCTGGAGCATTTCCGCGTTCTTGGCAAGCATGGCATTTGTCGTGTCTGCCACTTCCTTCTGCAGACGCGCAGCTTGACGTTGTCCGTTGATTGAGAGAGCAAGCACCATCTGGTTTTTCCAGATCGGTATTGTCGCAAGAATACTTGTCTGAATCTTTTCAGCCAAATTCTGATCATTGCTCTGGATCATGCGGATTTGAGGCGCAGTCTGCAGAGTTATCGTGCGCGACAATTTGAGATCGTGCAGGCGGCGCTCAAAACGATTCAGGCGCTCCGCAAAATCGCGGACATTCTGAGCATCCAGATTGTCACCGCTTGTCTTTGCTTTTTCTTCAAGTTGCGGCAGCTCTTTCGTCCTCGCCTCTTCAAGGCGGATTTCACCAGCCTTGATATAGGCTGTCAGCTGCTCGTAAAACGTCGCATTGTGTGCATAAAGCTGCTCAAGAACCTGGATATCCTTCAGCAGACCGTACTGGGCATCCTCAAGTTTCTTCGAGATCCCCTCAACCTGCTCCAGCACAGTGTCGAATTGTCTCAACGTGTCCTTGACGGTGTCGAAAAGTCGGCCAACAAGAGGAATGGATTCAAGAAAGCCCTTCTTAGGCTTAGCGATCTGCTCAACGTTTACCCCCTTGATGCGATCCATAAGCTCGGAGAGGCCCTGCCCGACAGGTCCCGAATCCTTCACACGGACGCTGCCAAGCAGTGAATCCGTGAACTTCGAAATTTCATCCATCGTCTTTGCGCCGTAACTCAGCGTAAGCGTTGGATTATCGAAATTTATTTCCGCAATAGCAGCCTTTACCTTCGATTCCTGGACCGGCAAAGTTTCTAGCGTTGCGATTTCAGTGCTGGCCATGCATCTCTCCTTCAAGTTCCCTTCAGTTGATTGTTGTCATTGAACGCGGGACGCCGAGACACTGCCCCCCGCATAGTGGCAAAGTTTTCGCCATGCGGAGAGAAGCCTCCTTGTACAAGGGCGTCACAATAATGATAGATATTGCATTGTAAAGCAAATGCGAGAAGAGTGACTTTGTTTGACGCTAAACGCGTCCAAGTCCTGCGGGTCCGTCCTGCAGGCCTCTACGAGCGGGATTGCAACCAAACGTAGTGACTCTTTATTTTTTGCTATCGCCCCTGGTTCTGTGCCGGGGGCTTTTTTATTGCCCTTGCTCCGGCCAGAGGTCGGGGCGGAGGCGAAGTTCCTGCCACGAGATAGATCTCATACAATTTTTTTTCGTAAAAACTATGGCTTACTAGATGCCCGCAGAAGCGTAATACGTCGTGTTTATGACGAAGGACAAGCTTTGCCTACTGTCCAGTAAATCAAAGATGTGCTATGAAATAACAAGTACATCACACCCCGAAGGAGGTGCGCCATGCCTATATTGCTTACGAGGCTGTTAGAGCAGCTAAACTCCAGCGTTTTTGTGTTGCTGGGTATTTTTGTCTGCTTTTGCGTCCTGTTATTTAAGGCGGGTGGCTGGCTTGCAACATGGCGTGAGAAATACACTCATCACGACACACGCATTGAAAAAACGGAGCAGCTATCACGGAGTACCCACGACACACTGGTCGCTCTCTCAGCAAAGATTGACAAGATCTATGAGTTTACAAAGCCTCGATCGTTCGCGCGCTCTAAGCCCTACAGCTCTAACCGAGCTTGGCGTGGAGGTCTCAGAAAAGATCAAGGCTAACGAGATCTTTGCGCGGTATGCAGGTTCCTTGTCTGATGAGATAACAGCGCAATGCCCAGCGGAGTCGACTGCATATGCAGGCTGCCGCATTCAAGATCGCAAATGAGGAGAATGCCTGAGATTTTATCCGCCACCGAGATTGAGGCGTTGAAAAAGGTCGCCTTTGACTATGGCATCATACTAGATGACATGTGGATAATTTTTGGGATCCTTTTGCGTGACAAGACTCTCGCCGAAAGAAACATTCCCGTTATTGAAGTTGATAGACATTCGCCAACCTAATTTCTGTTATCGCCCTCCCCGGAGGGCTTTTTTATGCTTGGCGGCTGCAGGCTTCTTCCTGCCAGAGGTCCAGGTGGATGTCGCGCGGCACTCTCCATTCCATGAGGTTGCTCTCCCTATGTGTCAGGATAGTTGTCAGTGACGAGGGGTTCTTCTTTACACAAAAAGGGCGGTAAAGAAAAGTCAAGCTCTTCCGATTAGTACAATGAGGCATTTTACCTCAATGAGCGATGGCGAGGCGTGGTGTAGCGGCGTAAGAAGGTTGCGTGTTCCTCACTAGCTGTCGCACAATAGGCACTCATGCCACCGGAATGACATCGATGGAATCTGTTATGAGCAAATACGACCAGGCCCTTCGTGAGGCAGCTTTACGTCGTATTCTTCCACCGCACTTGGAATCTATGTCCCTTGTCGCTCGCGACTACGGAATTTCTGTACAAACGCTGGCCAACTGGAAAAAAATGGTACTTCCTCACGCGCTTACGCTCGACGAAGAGGACAGGATAAATTTCAGATAGTTCTTGAGACGGCAAGTTTGAGCGAGGCTAAAATCGCGGAATATGCCAGGAAAAAAGGCGTTTTTGATGAGCAAATTCAAGAATGGTGGCTCATTTGTCTAGCTGCCAACGTTCAGCACGCACAGGTACCCTCAAGTCTTAACAGAATTATCAAAGGCCAAGAGCGTACAATTAAAGAATTGCAGGGAGACCTGGATAGGAAGAATAAAGCTTTAGCAGAGCTGGCAGCGCTGCAAATACTCGAAAAAAAGCTTCGGCGATCTGGGGGGAGTCAAAGGAAGAATGATCGGTGCCTAGAACTGATCGATGAAACCTGAAAGTTTAATACTAGTCACTCAAATATTTTTTGGCGAAATTTTTAATATATCCCTTTTTTCTATATATGTCAAATTACTTTCATCCCCAGTTTTTCAAGCAACAACCTGTCTCGGGCTGTCGACTCTGTCGTCCCTCGGGTAGATGTGCGGGTCGCCCAGCCCCCCCACTTGCCACGCTTCGCCGGACGTGCCCAATTTATTCCCAAGGTACGCGCTCGCGGCTCTTCAAATACACATTTTGGTTACGCCATATTTCACGCATTTTCGTTGACACCGTACTTGCCTCAACGGCACAAGCATGTTTCCATGCATGAAGCGTGTATTTGTTGTCCCACCGGCGTCTTGGCGTACGCTTCTTTGGCATTACCCAATATCAACGCGACGATGAAACAATCGGACTTCTGGCACTCCATTTTTGTCTCCTTAAGTTCTCACTTTTCAGTTCCCCTACTGTTCTGACTGGCAAGGCTTCCGGTTTAGGTGCTATAAGGCAGTCCATATAGTGGCCATGTGAGCCTTGCGCCTCTCATCGAGAGTGTGTCTAGTGACGTAAGTTAAGTGCAAATTTAAGGGCTACGTTCCTCTTGGTCCTATTGCCAGAGAATACCAGATCTCCCAGGTCTGCATTGAATCCGTTGTGTACTCGCCATGACAAGCTTCGCGCTCGAGAGACCCCGACGGAATCTCTAGTCGGTCTCGCATAGATATCTCAAATAGCTATCTCATGATTTATTCGACCAACCCATTGCTGCCTCATATCCCGCACAAGCAAGGTACTCGTCGGCTTTTCGCATCGTAAACGTACGGGGCGGGGTCACTTCACGCTTTCGTACTTGCTTTCGCGTCGCGGCTCGTACACACCACTCTCTACGCTTCGACGGGCGAAGCCCTAGCCTAACATCGCGGCTTCGGCAAAAAGTGCTATGTGACTTTCTGGCAGCTCAAGCTTTGACCTACCCCAGACTTTCATCAAACGAGACTTGAATGCACCTAACTCGCGCACAGTACAAGATTTGCTAAGTTCGTGTGTATTAATTGAGAACCTACTCTCTGGATTTTATTGGTTTCGCGCTCTCGAAAGATACACATGTTGTTACGAAAGTGCGAGCGAGAGTGCTAAGATTTTTTACTCAGCTCCTATGCCTGAAGAACTCATGTGAGGGTATACTCCCTTTTTACAGAAGTTAATTATTACAATTCGAGAAGTTGATTGCAATGAGTGGCCACCCCGCACAGAGGGAGTATCTGGCCTCTCTGCCATAAACTCCTCCAGTCTATTGCAATCAACCTGTAGAATCGTAATATACAAAGTCAATACTTTTCCGGAAGTTAATTAAAAAAATCCCAGAAAAAAAAGTTTTTCCGAGAGTTAATTAAATTTTACGGAAGTTAATTATAACTCCTCAATCTACTATATTTCATCTGCCAGGTGTTTGAATTATTTGACCGAATGATCCTTGGGGTGAGAGTCAGACAATAACCAACGCACAAGCCCATTAGTCACGCATCTGCGTGCATCCTTGGAAAAACTAAAAATTGTAGAAAGCATATCATTTATAGATGTCCTAGCAGTCGAATTCTTTGAGGGACAGGGATTTTCAATAATTGGCAGATTCCACTGCCTGGCAGCAGCCTTAATGTACTTTTTTTCAACGAGAAGAAGAGGTCGAATAACACGGAGGCTTCCACGAAAAAAAGACTCATTAAGATGCATTCCTTCAACACGTCCATTATGACAAAGATTTAAAAAAAATGTTGACACTAAATCTTCTGCGTTGTGCCCAAAAGCAAGATGGGTAAGCTTGTACTGTTGACAAAGCTCAAAAAGTCTTTTCCTTCTAAGCCAAGCGCAGCGAAAACAGGGTGATTTTTTTCTGTTTTCATCAGAATGTGCCTCTATACCAAAAGTATCAGTTTCTATGTGCGCAGGAACCCCGTGTCCCGCTAACCAAGGGAGAAGTCCAACGTGATTATCTGGAACAAAACCTGGATTTAAATGAAGAGCCATAATTTCAAACGAGAAAGGCAAAATCCTCTGACGGATAAGCAGCGCCATAAGGAGAACAAAACTGTCGACGCCACCCGACAAAGCAACACCGATGCGACAGGCAGGCCAAATCATTGATGTCCTTTGAATGACCATGCCTGAGCTACGTATACAAACTTCTTGTGCAAAAGTATACTTTTTAGACATATAACTCAATTTCCCGGCATGAAATTTAACCAAAGAGACGAAAATACTAATAAAAAGATAACATACGCAAAGAAAATCAATCTTTCCACCTTAAGTGAGTAGTATATGCGCTTAATCACCGAGAGGGAATATATCAATTTATTGAGAGCGGGATCATCGAAACCCAAAATAATATACCTGAGTCAGTGCAAAGAAATTGCGTTGACAGCGAGCAAATATACTCTTCTTATACTCAAAAGTCGGATATTAGGCTTACGCTGATGTTCTGATAATTGCCACCACGCTCAAATAAAATAACATTAATATTTTAAAGTATTTACACTGGGCCTTTAATAATGGAAAGTTGCTATTAGAAACACTTCGTGTTACTACACCGAATAATGAGCGAGCTGGGCAATGGTGCTATTTCCCAGTCGCTCAACGAGCTGAAGACGGAGAAAAGATAGGTTTACACGATGCGCGATACACTTGCGCATTTGATAAAATTTTTGGGAAAAACTTGACCCATGGATGTATAACAAGCAATTCCATGAGGAAATGGATATTGGTATGAAATTGTGGAAAGAGAAGAAGCAAGGATGTGACAATATAGAAAAAAGTCAACAGGATTCTAAAAAGAGTGCCAAAAGGACCACTGGTGCTGAGCCGTAGTATTTGACTCACATGCAGTCACACGCCGAATGGGTGACCTAGTAGACAAGGGTAAGCCGACACTGGCCTAAATCCTACCTCACTCACACCAGAGTCGAGGAATAACAGCCGTCACACTCCGGTGCCGCCATAAGCCATGCGTAATTGAACTGCGTGAGACGCCGGCTACTCTACAGAGATCCTTAATGGAAAGATTATTGCCATTTCCACGATCGCTCTATTAATAACCTCGAATACACAGGAAGCGTCATGCATAAGCAGTCTCTACTTCCTCCTATTTCTGATCGATGCAATTTTTTTTAAAAACTCCACTTCCTGTCGCAGATGCAGAACCTCGGTCTGAAGCTGTTTAAAAAGCTCTTCAGGGGAATTGCTCTCTGTGCCGCCAGCTACGCGATTCTTTTTCCGTAGCGTCCCCTCATAAAGACCATCTGGACTTTGCTTCTGCCTCTTTATGGTGGCTGCGATACCCCAGATCCGCTTCTCTCCTAAGATAGCAGCGGGGTAGCCATACTTCTCAAGAATACTGCGGGGTACGGCGCCAGCCTCGTACTCGCTTAAGAAGAGTTCTTTGAACTCCTTGGTAAAAAGCAGTTTTCGGGGAGAAACGAGTAAAGTATATTGGTTGCCCCGTAGTATCTCCACTTCCTGCTCAGTGAACACTTTTTTTTGCTCATTGCATTCCTCCTGCTCTGCGGCGGAGTACCACACCTCAAAATGACTGTGTCCACCAGAAAGGGCGAGACTGTTGATGTCCTCTTCCTGTGCCACTCTCGAGGGTAGACGCAGTTAGAAGAGCAGTTCGTGTCCATTTTGGAGGTGCCTAAAAATGTTTTGTGTCCACACTTAAGGGGTTAGTACACCAAAATTCGGCACTCGTTCCTAAATACCGTAAAAATCGAGTTGCCATTTCGGCGTTTAGCCCGTGTCTTTGCTCAACAAGGTCTGCAATAACCGATTCAGGGACACTAATAGCCTCTGCCTGTTCACCTTTTGATATCCGCATAGGTACGAGAAACTCTTCCTCTAACACTTCACCTGGATGTGTACGAACATGCACTTTCGACATTTCTTTGTTAGATACTCAGTAAATTCAAGATTATGAGCTGCTCCCTTATAAATGCTTCGCTAAACGCTCACACTTGTATCCTATACATTTCGATTCAAGAGTACGAATGTCTGAAGTTAGTGTCTTAGAGGGAGAATGTGTAGACGTGCAGCTGTGTCAATGGTCAGTAATACACCTTCGTCCAGCATTCTCTCAGCTTGGCGGAAAGATTTAACAACCGCTACACCAATCGCAGATGGATCTGTATTTTCAGTTCTCAATTGGGCAACGCTCGGTTTTTTATCCTTAGAAAGCGCAAGAAGTGTTGTAAAATCTAAGTCCTGAGTAAGAATGACAAAATGATTAGATCGAGCGTACTCCATGATCTCTGAGTCAGGGCACTGGCGGATCTAATAAACGACCAATGGATGGCGTGTACTCCATATGCCGTAAGAAAATTCACTCATTTTGGAGAAAGGTTCATATCTAGCAGAATCTTCATACTTCCGCCAACTGTAGCTCACGTTCCTGGGATCTCCATGCTGCATAGGAATTGCGAAGAAATAACTTGCAGAAAGTGTCAAAAAAGTCTAGCCTCTTTTTTTGACAGCCAGTTTCGCACTTTTCTGGGCACTTGGGCGCCCCAAGGCCCAAGGCCCGCCCGCGTAAGTCACCAGTAGCTTGCTCT
>JAFTDR010000257.1 GCA_017454105.1 Desulfovibrionaceae bacterium
AGATTTTGTTTGCTGAACTTCTGTGCTCATGGCTTATTCCGTAATGTATGCCCTTTACAGAAGGGGTGCTTCCTGATTCAACGAGAATTGCACTACAATTCCTGGAAACTGTGTTGACGTATTCTCTCTTCACAGGAGTAGATTCCCGTGCGATTCACGGTATTTATTGACACTATCAGGCGGATATTTGCCTGGCCTCTTTTCAAATTTTTATTCTAACTTTTACAATGAGATGGGTTGCAAAGCAATTGTTTTTCTGAGGACAATGAGCTCTCAGAAACAAACACAGTTCTGCTTACCCAACGCACTGTAAAGGTACGGGGATATAAGGCGAATTGCGAGAATTCTCTTGTCTTTCTGCCTTCTCTGCCTAAAATGGCTCTCTGGTGGCTGGGAAAGCCGTGCTAGCCTGTGCAGAGGCAGGGGTACCTAGGGAAGAGATGGCTGGTTTGTAGCCGTAAGATCCCCTATCACTTAGTTTTTTGAGAAGTGCAAACGCACCATCTCAGCTTTGTCGATATAGAAGTGCCTTGCCTGTCTTGGAGGTAGCCTCAGTGTAATACTGTCGGTACGCTTTGTTATCTCCTTTGCCGGAGCATGTGTACACAGATCATAGATGGCAAGCTCCTGAGCCTGGCGCAGTGGTAGTTGCAGATCGTGTTCTTTTCGAGAAAAATTGGCCGCGGTTATCCATAGTCCTCCGGTTGGCAGTTGATTCTTGAGAAGAAGACAGCCGTGAGGTGCCGCAAGCGGTGGGGTAAGCTGTGCCTGGGCAAGACCCAAGAGATGGCGCGCCTGTAGAAGTCTGCTTAATGTTGTTTCTGCACTGACCAAAGACGCTGTGGAGGTTTGCTGTAGTCGCAATTCGGGTGGAGAGACGAAAAATAATCCTGGCATGCCAAGCGGAATAGCCATTTCCAGTAGGCTTAGTCTTTTTGTCTCTTCTGCCGGTATATTTTTTGGCCAGGACATGGGGCGTGTTTGCAAAAAACTGTCAGTTTTTGCAAAGATGGAAGAAAGCTTATGCATCTGTGGCAGAGCACGCAGGCTACGAACATCTTCACCTTTCCATGCATTCAGACCGTGAGCAAGTCGGGAGTGGGGAATATGGAGTTTGAAACTGAGTGAGAGCATGTCTTTCAGAGGTGTCGTATCTTCGGTGAGTAGCGCGTAGCATACAGCAAACGGAGTAATGCTGTCTTTGACAAAATCCACTTTGCGCAACAGAAGCGGTAATATTGGAGCAGGAAGTGTTTCAGGGAAAAGACTCCAGCCCCCATAACGGTGAACAGCCTGACTGAGCTCTCCCAAGGCACTGAGACCCGGTTCCAGATCCAGGCTGATATCCTCGTTGGTTTCCATGGGACCAAGGGCATCGAGGCCCATAAGAGCTTTAAAGGGGAGGCCTGTGAGCGCATGCTGCTGAAAGCCAGTGTGCCGTATGGCGGCGGCTGAAAAAAGACGCTTAGCGTGACCTGATGGATCCTGCCAAAAAAGTACAGGGCGCCTTTTGTCCCCGGCAAAGGCATAAACCCATCGCCGTTGGCTGCCATCTATACCTTGCACACTCCCTGTAACAGCCCATGTCGCAGGCTCAGCCCAAACAGTACGGTCTTTGTGCAGATGTTGAGGAAGAAGGCCTGCCTCTGCGAGTTTTTTGTGGGTTTCTTCTGAAAGTCTACTGATCTGCCACTCGCTATGGGCTTTCGGGAGCAGAGGCCAATACTCACGGGGAATTTGCACAGCGGCATAGAGCCCCTCGTAGCTGGTCAGACCTCTGGCCTGTAACATAAAATCAGGGCCAAGGCCTGTGGCTGCCTGAGGAAGATTTCCGCCAATTTCAATATTTGCCTGGGATGTAGCTTGGAGAAATTGTGCAAAAGCTTTGTCATCACCAGCTTCACGGCAGAAGGTAAAAGCCGTGATGTCTTCGCCCAGAGAATCCCTGGCCGGTACTTTGGCCCAGATGTCGCCAGTCTCGCCTGTGGGCGCAAGAAAAATGCCTTGAAGACCTGACTGATTTAGCTCTGCCAGCAGGGACGAGGCGGCCAGGGTACGCAGAGCCGGCTGCAACGTCTTTTCTGTATGAGGATTAACATCAAGCCAGTTCGGTGCGGCCTTGAGTAAGTGAGAAAAGCGCTCTTCTGTACCGCTGTTTTGCCAGACACGCGTTGTGCCGGAAACTTCGCCAATGAGTTTTTCCGCTTCGCCAAGCATGGATTGCTGGACAAGCCATTGCACATACGCAGGGCTGATGCGCGGAAGGCCAGCATCCATGGCTGGCTTAGGGGGAGTCGCAAGATGCCTGCCCGGCTTGCACGCAAAGGATAAGGCAAGGCTTGCAATGAGCAAAAGAATCAGAAATATCCTTTTGCCGTCTTTATCTGGCGGAGTTTTTAGGCAGGAGAACATAACCTACTGAATGCGCTTATAGCATTTTGCTTAAATGGTTATCTGAATTTCGCGTGCAAATATGTGCTGTGATAGACTGATCATGTATGTAGCATAAACTTGCTATATTTTGTGGTTTTCTATAAATATATATTTATGATTTATTAAAAATAAATTTTGTATATAACATCAATATTGTGAGTTTGTCTTTTTTTGTTTTACTATCTATATAGTCAAAAGCTTTTATACTTGCGATTCTGATTTGGCTTTTTGCCACAGAGCTTCTTTCTCTTCACGCGAGAGCTGCACAAAATCTTTGCCATCATCTTTAGCAAATCCTTCCATAAGGCTGAAGCGCTTAAGGAAACGGATGTTCGCCAGGTCGACGGCTTCATTAATTTTGATCCCTTTGCGGCGTCCAAGCTCTGCCAAAGTGAAAACAAGGTCTCCCAGTTCATGCTTTTGTGCATCCGTATCGCCACTGCTGCAGGCGTCAAGCCATTCCAGCCATTCGGCTTCGACCTGCTGCTCCACATCCTCATCCGTGTTCCAGGTGAAATCCACTCGTGAGGCCTTGGACTGTATGCGGTAAGCCTTGATCAGTGCTGGCAAGCTTTTGGGAAGGCTGTCGAAAATGCCTTGTGGTTCTTTGTCATCCTTGGCATGCTCGGCTCGCTTGATGGCCTCCCAGGTTTTGAGTTGCTCATCGCGATTGGAAAAGGTCGTTTCACCAAAAACATGGGGATGCCTGCGGATCATCTTGGCACGATTGCCATTGAGGGCATCAGCCAAGGAAAAATCTCCCTTTTTCTCATAGAGATGAGCGATAAAGAGCAAGAGAAAAGCAACATCACCAAGCTCCTCACAGACATCGGCCACGCTGCCCTGCCGAATAGCCGAAACGAGCTCGTGGCTTTCCTCGATGACATAGTCGGCAAGGCTTTCCGGTGTCTGTTCTTTATCCCAGGGACATCCATCTTCGGCTGTTAGACGTTTTATGACTTCAATAAGTTCTGTCAGGGCAGTTGTATTCATCAGCACTTCGGCATCGAAAAACCTGCTTGCACGCAGGGAGGAAATGCCGCCTCCAGTGTTTTTCCTTTGCATGAATCCGTGATGAGCTAAATACGGATTTTTCCACATAAGCCTTTGATTTTATGTAAAAAAACGGATCTTTTGCTATTTTTACGCAAAACAAGAATTTTTCGTACTTATGGTGGCCCTAGCATTGACTCGCCATGAGTACCGTCACTAGCAGCGCTCATTTGGGCGTGTCTTTTCAGCCATATTGCAAGGCACTTGTCGCGGAAGGTCACGTCAGTGAAGCCCAAGACGCGACGTGAGATCTGCAGGCATAAAATTCTTGATGTGGTCTATCAGGGCGCTTAAGTAGGGGATAGTATGGGAATTTTGGACAAAGGCCGCCTGCCCGAAGATGGTCTGTACGACAACAATGAGCAGAGAACAGAGAAAGAGGCCTTTGGCAAAGCCCAGAACAAGTCCTAAAAGGGTATCAATCCATTTGGCAAAGGAGAGCTCAAGAATTTTGCGCAGCAATCTTGCAACAAGAGACACAATGAGCATGGAGGCAATGAAAATGAGAATGTAGGCGAGGATGATCCTGAGATTTTCATTGGCGAGAAAGCCCAT
>JAFTDR010000258.1 GCA_017454105.1 Desulfovibrionaceae bacterium
CCACCCACACAATATCCTCGCCAATTCTTGATGCTCTGGCTCAAGTCGAAAGAGAGCCGCGATATCCTTGATAGTCTGAACCAGCTCTTTTTCATCTTTCACTCGTTCCAGCCTGAACAATCTTCCAGGTAAACTATCCTGTTCAAGTAGCTTAGAATCAAGCCTCCCTATGTCTACGACAAAGTAGTCAAAGAGTGTCTGTTCCTGAAAGCCATCTTCTAAATCCTCTTCTCTTGGGGCGTGAACCTCTCTCATTGAACGGATCGCAGACCAAGGCGTACCACCATTGTAGATGACAATCGGGAGAAGCATTGTTGAACCATCGGTCATCTTCAGAGCTTTTTCGTCAAACAGTGGCGGTAGACAATGGCTTCGTATTGCAGCAGACGAAAAATCATCTCTTGTGAGACACCGCTCTGAAACTCAAGCAATGAATAGAGATCTCTTGTGACAGTCTTTTCTGTTTGAGCATACCAGATGAGATCCTCTCGGCTGTCCGTCCAATTTCTTGAGATTTTCTGCGAGTCATAGCGCCGTAATGTGCTGTAGTTAACCCCGCCCCGTAACCTCTCAGGGATAAAATATATGAGAAACTGCTCCATCACCTAACTCAGCTGAAGTAGAGGCGATAGCTGGCGTCGCAGGCGTTGATTTTAAGCTCTTTGGAGGACTTCGGCGCCTGGTCAGTTTGTTTACCTGAATTTTGCTCTTGTGAGTCTTTTTTCTTCTTTGTCATCATCAAACTCGAAATACTTAGGAACTGTAAAAAGGTATCGTGATATTTTTGTCGAAACTGGTAGACAGTTTCGATAGTAGAAATGAACGTCATTTTTTATATGCTCTGGCTTTGTGTCTGCCCTCAAAATCCTCGGGTTAACCTTAAGCTTCTTTCGGCAGATAGCATTACTCTTCCAGGTATACTGTCGTACTGCTACGGAATTGGCAGAATGCCATGCCCCCCAGCTCAGGCGCTGGAAAAATCTATTTGCCGGGAGGAGGTATCTTACCCGTTCTCAAGGAGGGTTCTGTGGGTAGATTTCTGCGGGAAAATGCTCAACTTACGATTTTACAGGTCCTTAGGGGGTGGATTCTTTTTGCCGACTTTGAACTCAATTCTAGGGAATTTACAGGCTCTCCGTCAAGTGCCGAATTAGCTAAGTCCTATATGCCATTCATCTCAAGAGCTTTAGATGTCATTTTATACTATCCCGATGCGCGGGCAGTGAGAGGAAACTCGTGTTTATGTCTCATTTTGAGGCTTTGCCCGTAATCCGATCGGCAAAACATTGCCCCCCCTATGTCCACTCCCGATAACTTGGCGAGAGAGGAATGTGGGAGAGCAGGATTATACTCGGCGTCACAATGATTCTTCCCGCGACACAGTTAGCCCTGCGGGTGCCTACCAAATGAGGCCGCCTGCCATAGGTTGCCAGGGAAAATCATTATGCACCTGGGTATATTGAACGATAGTATTGTAATTCGTACACGCGGAATTTTTTACGTGGAGCCTCCAATGATAGCAAAATCCCAAAGCACAAATACACAGCGTTGCAAGGGACGCCCACGCGCTTTTGACCGAGACATCTCCTTAAGGCGGGCTATGGAAATTTTTTGGCAGAAGGGCTACGAGCCAACGTCTGTATCGGAATTATGCGCTGCCATGGGTATCAATCCTCCCAGCCTGTATTCTGTCTTTGGCAATAAAGCGTCTCTGTTTATCGAAGCCATACATTTTTATGAACGGACATACTGGGATGCACCAGGCCGCGCCTTTCTTGCCGAACCAGACATCACGTGTGCTGTCTCGAAGTATTTTGAAACTGCCGCCCACATCCTCCTCTCCAAAGAAACGCCGTGCGGTTGCATGATCGTCCTTGCGGCGATCAACATTTCTGAAAAGGAAACCAAGGTTATCCAAGCTATTCAGCAACTTCGCATGGCAACAAAAAAAATGTTCGCTGATCGTCTCAGTACAGCCGTCAAAGACGGACAAATTCCCCCTGACACCGATATACAAGCTCTTGCCGGCACCTTGAACACCTTCTTGGAAGGACTGTCCATTCAGGCAAGAGATGGTCTTGAGCCATCTGAACTGACATCCATAGCTTCCTTCGCGGTACGACTTCTTCCACTTCTTCCAGGGGAGACGCCTTGACTTTTTGTAATGATTGCTATAAAAATACCCCAATTGCATTTTTTTGTCATGCGAAGAGGAATGCTTTGTGTTTGGCCCATTTTTTTAACAATCATTACAAAATTAAGGTAATCACAATGAGCAAGAACATTCTGGTTCTAAACGGCAGTCCCCGTGCGAAAGGCAATACCGCACTTTTGTGCGAAGCGTTCAAACAAGGTGCGGAACAAGCTGGGCATATCGTCACGCAATTTGATTTGCAAAAGATGACAATCCATGGCTGTCTTGGTTGCATGAAGGGGGGGAAGGATCCAGAAAGCCCCTGTGTTCAGAAAGACGACATGCAAAAAATCTACCCTGCCTATGTCAAGGCAGATATCGTTGTTCTTGCCTCACCGCTCTACTATTGGAGTGTTTCAGGTCAACTGAAGACAGCGTTTGACCGTCTGTTTGCCGTTGCAGAAACAGATCCGTCCTATGCCAATCCACGGAAAGATTGCGCCCTTATCATGGCTGCCGAGGGGGATACCAAAGAAAATTGGAAACCGGCTCTTGATTACTACACGGCACTTGTGGGCTTTTTGGGCTGGCGCAGTTTGGGACAGGTCTTGGCCGGAGGTGTTCTCCAAGCAGGAGCGGTCGCAGGAAAACCAGTCGTGGATGAGGCTCGCCAATTTGGCGCATCCTTGTAGGGGTAATCCGCATGTCAGATGAACCTCATTCGACAGAAAAACGTTTTTCTCGACGAAAAGCCCTTTCGTGGGCAGGTTTTACTGCACTGGCCGCAGCTCTTGGGGGATTTCTCTACAAACATATTTCCTCAACATCGTCCGTCCACGTTGAATCGTTCTCAACCTCTGGCAATGGGCAGAAAAAAAATATTCTCGTGATGACTGGCAGTGGAAGAACAAATGGCAATAGCAACCTTCTTGCAAACGCTTTTGTCACAGGAGCGAAAGAGGCTGGCCACACAGTCAATATCTTCCACACGGCAATGACACCCGTTCATGGATGCATGCACTGTGAAGCTTGCTGGAGTACGGGAAAGCCTTGCGTTATCGACGATGCCTTTGATCAGCTCTTCCCTCTGCTTGAAAAAGCAGATATGCTCGTCTTTTGCAGTCCGCTCTACTGGTACAATTTCAGCGGCCAAATAAAGTGTGCCATAGACAGAATGTACCCCTATTCCAAAAAGAAACGCCTGCGTTCCATGAACGTGCGTGAAACAATGTTGCTTATGTGCGCTCAAAGCCATTTCCTGCGCTCCTTCGCAGGTCCGGCTGAAGCCTATCGCCAAATGCTCGGCTACAAACACTGGACTGACAGAGGAAGACTCTTTGTGACAGGGGTCGATGATTTGGGTGATATTGTGGGCCACGACGCTCTTGCCAAAGCGGAAGACATGGGGCGTAACGCATAAAACCCTACTGCGCGAGTCACGCGGGCACCGTTCAATGATTGAAATATGTGGGCAGCCCCTGGTACGAGAGAATCGCACGTCTGTCTGCACGCCAAAAATACCGTCTCTTTTTTTGGCTCTTCGAAAGGTTTCGTGGGGGACTCCACTGCGAGCTTCTTGTCGTCTCCCGCTTTCACGCTCGGTCCAACGTTGCGTCTCGGCGCTGAGTCTTTCTATTCTGCGCTCCAGTTCCCCTCTAAAGATTCCCAGCAGAGACGACGTCTTAAGGAGCATAGAATCTGTACCTTCGCAGAAAGGCGGACAGTCAAGAGCGTGCTTACTCGTAAACTTCTGCCCTACAAGGGAGCAAAAGGCGAGGAATAAGGGATTTTTCTAGGACTTCACGAGTCTTGTGGACGACAAACGATCCCGGTATACTGCGCCCATATACGCGTTTAGCCTTCATCTTTCGTTCACAACTTCCAATGAGATAGGGAAAAAAGATTTCAGGCGTTGCGAGTATAAAAACCTTTCTCTCTCCGCCTGACAGGTAGTCCAGTGCGAGTCCGTAACTCCGTTCACGGGACAACAGCCAAGCTTCGCAAGCGCAGGCTTCGTAACCCTTCCAACTATACTCTAGGCAGAAATAAACTGACATTTTTGCGAACGAGAGTGAGTACGCAAGTCTGGTATTTTTAACTCCAGGTGTCAACTTGTATTCTGACTGCAGTATATTCATTGTCAACAAAGACCGTATCCTACCACAGGTGATGCAAGGCGCATCCCGCTATACACCCGTGAGCGGACACATTCCGTACTGTGGGCAGTATTTTTCTGGCCTGAGTATAGCTTCTAACGCTATACTCAGGCCAAAAAATACAATGAACGTGCCTATTATTTGTATCGTCATGGGTATTTTTCA
>JAFTDR010000259.1 GCA_017454105.1 Desulfovibrionaceae bacterium
ATCTTCATGGAAAAAGGCCGCATTGTGGAAGAGGGCCCGCCGGAAACGCTGATCACCGATAGCAAAAGCCGCACAAGCCAGTTTTACCACAGTCTCTCCTCAATATAGGCGGATGGGCCATGGACATTGATTTTGTCTTTCTCCAAAATGAGCTGCTTCCGGCCTTAAACCGCGGTTTTCTCGTCTCGCTAGCCTTAATCATCCCGGCGTCCATTATAGGATTTTTCTGCGGCATACTTCTTGGCTGCATCCGCACCTTTGGCCAGGCAGTGCTTAAAAAAAGCGCCGACGCCTTTGTGGCGCTTATCAGGGGAGTTCCGCTTGCAATCCAGCTGCTCTTTATTTACTACGCTCTCCCGAAACTTGGCGTGTACTTTGACCCGTACGGAGCGGCACTGCTCTCCTTTATTATCTGCACATCAGCCTACCAGTCCGAGTATGTCCGAGGCGCCCTCCTCTCAATCCGCAAAGGACAGATACTGGCGGCCAAGGCGCTCGGCTTCACCCCAATCCAGACAATCCTGTGGATCATCATTCCCCAGGCGGCCCGCAGGGCCCTCCCAGGCTGTGGCAATGAAATCATCTATCTTATCAAGTACAGTTCTCTGGCCTATCTTGTTACCTGTATGGAGCTTATGGGCGAGGGCAAGGTAGTCGCCTCAGACACCTTCCGTTTTATGGAAGTCTTTCTGGTTGTGGGCCTCTATTACCTCTTCATGGTAACGGTCGCAACGCTTCTCTTAACGTGGCTAGAGAAAAAAACGAGCATACCAGGCTTTAGACCGCGCTAGTCCTCAAGCTGCTTTTTGAGCCACGCTTTAATCTCGTCAATTGGCTCGCATATCCCGCGCCATGTTCCGTGAACAGCCCTGTGGGCTTGCACAAGATCCTCTGGCAATTCTGTCACACACACATCCTCAGCTTTTTCCATAGTCCGCCGCACAAGCCGCACTATGGGCGGATCCTGCCAACTGTCCACAACAAAATACAAAGATTCGTCTGAAGCGGTCCGAACCGGCGGATGCTCTCGATCCCAGCAGTTGTTCCCCCACTCAAGATACATGGTGACTGCCTGCTCCGGCGAAAGCGTCCAGTCAATTGGACTTGTTGAAAAATCGCGCAAGGTCTTCATAGATTTTTGCCTTCTGCGGGTGCCTCACGGCACCCGTTTTTTTTTGCTGTTTTTTCGTAAGCGCAACATAAGCGAAAAAGCTAGGCAATCACTTAAACAAAGTCCGAATGCCCTCTTTTTTATCCTTCAAAAAGCCCGCGATTTTCTTGCCCTTTTCCTTAACATCGCTTCCGACAGCCTGGGCAACCGATCCGACTCCACCCACAAGAAGCGTCGTGCCCTCGGCCACATAGGAGACAGCCCGGCCGGCTGCGCCCTTCGCTTGATTAAACACTGTGCTTTTTTGCGGCGCGGCAACTGAATTTTCGCCCGAATTTTCGCCCAGTTTCTCTCCTGGAGTCTCGCCTGGATTCTGATCTGGACTCTCGCCTGGATTCTGATCTGGATTCTGGTCTAGATTCTCTTTTGGGCGAGAAGGCTCAGTCTCGGAAAGCGCAGGGCTTGTTTTTTTTGCGCCAGGCAGGTGAAGAACGCTTGCCGCATGGTGTACACCGTCGGCAAGGACGCCCTGCACCTGGCCGGCCGCGGATCCTAAGCCGTCTGCAATAAGCCCGGCACCATCGGCAAGGAAGCCCGCGCCCCCGCGAACAGCAGAGACGGCTTTTTCTGTCGCCTCTCCCGCAACCTGACGCACGCCATCGGCGATAAGTCCCGTTCCTTGAGCAACATAGCTTGCGCTCTTACCAACGGCAGCCGCCGCCATCCCTGTCGCATCCCCAGCTGCCCGAACCGTTGTGCGCACACCCTCGGCCGTCTTCTGAACCAACTTCTTTCCTGTGCCAATCGAGACATCCTGCATTTCTTTCTTGAGTGCCTTGGCCACATAGACGACGGATTCTTGGGTTATATCGAGGAGCATGCGCGCGGTTTCCTTGACACACAAACTTCTAAGACTCTCGGATCCGCCGTAGATTGCGTAGCTATACGCCCTGCGTGTGATAATACCCGCGCGCACGGCAAGAAGGCAGTTTGCCGCGCCGTCGATGACAGACTCAGTAAAGACATTCAGGCACGATCCGACAAAGGGCACAGAGGATGCGGCGACAGCCGGCGCTATGGAGGGCACCATTTCATTCATCGTGTCAGTGATCATCTGCGGTATATCAAGGGCCTCAATGGAGAAAGCGACAAAGGTCGACGAGGAAACCGTGGAACACACGCTCCAAATCTCCTCGGCAGTCGGCTTCTGATTATAGATTCCCGATACCCTCCAGACCATGCGGCAGAGAGAAATAAAGACAATGAGCGCGTCAAGGCGCCCATTCTGCGAGAGGGCTGTTCCCAAAAAGACCTTCTTGCCGTTTGAGCGGATTTCCTCGTCCGCAACCGAGTCAAGATGCGCGATGGCCTTGGTGAGAAAGTCTGGATCATCACGGGATATGCCGGAATTTTTAAGGTGGGGATTGCGCACAAGCCGCGCCTTAAGCTCCTTCGCAAATTCGCGCCGCTCCTCCTCGCTTGCCCCACGCTTCAAAACGAGCTTTGAGGGGCGGGAGAAAAAAGCCCGATAGAGATACACAAGACCTGCGCCTTCCACTGCGAGAAGACAGAGAACAACGACAAAACCGGCCCCTTCAAAAAGAAATTCAGCTGCCCGGTAGGCCAGGCTGTCGATTTCTCCCAAAAGAAAGAGAACAAGGATGCCCAAAAAAATGGCCACGATCCGAAAAAAACGTAGGGAAAGATAGGTCATCCGGCACCTCCGGCGATTTTATGTATCCTTTTCGTGCATACGCTCGCGCAGCTCGCGGCGGAGTTCTGCCTGCATCTCCTCTTCCTGCTGCCGTCTGAGCAATTCTTTCTTCTTGTGCTGCTCTAAGCGAATCCGGTTTAAGCGCGCCTGCTCCCCCTTCTCGCGCTTGGTCTTCGCCTGCTCAACAAGCTTGTCCCTGCGCGAGTCAAAGACAACAGTTGTTCTAAGGGCACTGATCCCAAGACAGACAACTGTGATGACCACAAGGGTGACCTCAAGGATTGAGACCTTATTTGCGGCTATAAGCGCCCGCAGTCCCTCAAGGCCGAGCGATGAGCCAAACATGCCAATAACCAGGAGCAGAAGAATCGCAAGGCCAGTGCCGATGATCTCAAGGAGAAAAAAGGTCTTGCCCATAGTCATGGTAAACAAGGTCGCATCCCGGACAAAACGCAGGCTTTTCAGTCTGTGTTTTAGGCGCCGCAAAAGCGCGTTTAAGTCCGTGAGGGCTTTTTTGGCCTTGTGAAAGACCTCCACATCCTTAAAATTGCTCGAATAGGCCTTGTTCAGGATGCCGGCTGCGACATTAAAGTCCTTGCCGAATTCTTTAAGCGCCGTTGGGAAGGGAAACCACGAGGCCTCGTCGCGCACATTCTGAAGCGCTGTCAGATACGCTTTGTATTGTTCACGCAGTCCCTCGATCTCCTCCTCGATCTGCGAGTTCAAAGCCGCTTCAAGCTTCGGCTCCTGCTCGATCACCTCAAGGAAAGATACGTAGTTTTTAATTTCGCACAAAAGCTCAAGATCCTGGAGGCCGGGATTGAAGGTGTGGTAGAAGGGATGGTTTTCGTCAAACCACTGCTCAAAATCCGCGCGCAGATTACTGATCTTCTCCTTTTCCGCATTCGCCCTCTTCTCGACCTCGTTCCACTTGGAGTAGAGTGTTGACAGAATGAGAATGCGTCCCCGCTCAAGACCGGGATCGATGAGGAAGCGGTTGAACATCGCAGGCTGCGCGTCAATCAAAGCCGAAATTTCGTCCAGTGTCTGCTCAACAAAACCCATCTTAACCCGGCAGACGACTGCCCGGTAGCGGCAGTCTAAAGAGTCGGGCATAATGCGGGCGACTTTTGTGTAGTGCTGAATCGCGTTCGCATAGGAGCCCTGCACCTCCTCAACTCGCGCCACAAGATATTCATTCCAGGCCTGGAGAGGGACATTTGAGGTCAAAACAGAAGCCCGATTGAAAGATGTTATGGCCTGGGCATAGTCCTTCTTGCCCACAGCGACGAAACCGGCCATTGTGTGCATGCGCCCATCGCGCGAATGCTCGTCAAAGAGCTGCTGCATATGCTTGGTCGCCTGGGAAAAATTGAGATTGTTCGCCTTTTTTAGGCCATCGCAGACCTCCCAGGCGATACTATTGTCGTCCCGGCGGGCAGGCTTTTCGTTTGGATCCGGCTCTTTCATGCGGTACAGCCAAAAATGCTGCACATTCCTAAGCTGCGAATACTTGCAGATGTCGAAAATCGCGTGCAGAAGGATTGAGACATTGCTCCGCTCCTTCACAAGATTGTACAGAGCCGTTGTCGACTCAGCCTCAAGCTTTTTTTCAATCTTCTGGAAGGCCCGGTTAATCGAGTCAAAATCGATCTTAGCCATCGAGTCTTTCGCCTGGCTGCTCCAGATATTCTCCGTCTCCCGGGCCATCTTAAGTGTCGGACACTCAAATGTCTCGTGTGTCGGGAGCCCGCAGAAAAAACATTCTGTAATCCCCTCGCTTAAAGGCTCCGTAAGCCGGCTCGGCATAAGCAAGGGCATGGACTCGGCACGGTTGTCGCTCACATTGAGCTGAATATTGCACCACTCATCCATTGTCATGCGATCGCTTGAAAAGCGCAGATCGCGGACAAGAAAACCCTTCCCGAGGAGATAGGCGTTGCGATAGGAAATATAGGGAAAACCAGCGACAAGACGCGCCCAGTGCAGATTGACCTTCTGCGGCACATCGGCGCTGAAATTGAGATTCGCCCGGTCAACAACGGCGCTCACGCAGGGCCAGCTGCTTCCGGCCGCATCCATCTCGCGCACAAGTTCCAGAAAATCGCGGACGAAATTGCGCAGCAGAAGAAGATTGTCGAGGGCCAGAATAAGAAAATTGTTCTCAACAATAAATTTGATCTTGTGATACTGAATTAAGTCGTTAATCTTCTTCAGCATCACATACCAGCCGTCGATAAAGGCGCGATCGAGGGGATTGCCGAGCGGATGGATGACCATAAGCCAGCTCTGCGAGGAGGAAAACGGCATGCGCACATCGACAACAGGCGAAAACCAGGTGATGCCTGTCATGCCCTGCCGTCCACGCTTCTCTTGAAACTCTATCCCTGGAAGCAGAACATGCTTTTCGCAGCTTTTCGGATGTACCCAGACTTCCAGTTTGTCGGGCACAACGATTTCCTGATTCTGTAGCGATGTGTCAACAAGAAGACTCACATCGCCTTTGCGGTCAATCTGCAGACGTCCTGGAAAAAGCTCAACGCTCACCGCGAGTTCGTTGAAATTCCCCCAGATGATTAAGCGGGCAAGAACAAGAAAGACATCCTCTGTGAAAAAAAACCAGATGGCCTGCCTTTGGTCATCTTTCACGTATATCTGCATCCCGCCGTAATTTTCCAACGTCTGATTAATGGCTCCAGGAAGAGTCCGTTGCCAACAAATCCAAAGCAGATGCCCCATGGTACTCATGCGCACCTCAGGGACACCGTCCATGCTGGGAACAAGCTGTGATAACTGTGCCATATACGTCACGGGTGGTAAGC
>JAFTDR010000260.1 GCA_017454105.1 Desulfovibrionaceae bacterium
ACAGCTCAGAGATACCCAGTAGCGTAGCTTAAGGAAATATGAAATAGCCGCCAACCTGCAGTTTTACCATCCCAAACTAATCCCTCAACTACGCGTGCAGCAATTTTGAGATAGTATTGCGAGATACGCCAGTCGCTGCTTGCTATGCTGCAAAACCCCTAATACCAATATTTAGGTCATGCTCACAGGGAAATCATCAAGGTTTCAAAAAACCATGGTATCTAAACTTACTCTTTCCCTTTTAACTTTTAAAAATATCGTACGACTTAGATATTCGTGCAAGAAAAATTTCCTATTTTTCTTACAAGTTGCACAACGTATTACGATTCGAGAAATTGATTGCACTGAGTGTCCACCATACACTCCGCAAGTCTCTTGCAATCAACTCCTTCTGATCTTCCAGCAAAAAAAGCCTTTGTAACTAAACGGACATGTTTAGCTACAAAGGGTCCTATAGGCTGGAAAACTTGTAAGCGCTAGCGGAGTTTGACTAACTAAAACACCCATCCTGTGAGATGATAGCCCCAGTTCAAACATGGGGCTTTTTTGTTGCCCCCACAGGAGGCGAGAACAAGCCTTGATGCGATAGAAGGCGTTGAAAACAAAGTACATCGAGCAGTCCTCTTGCCACTCGCGCGATACGGGAGAGAGCGTGCAGGACATTGCACTTAAGCCACGCTCAGCCAGCAACGTCTACGCGATCGCTCATCGGTACGTACGCAAGGCAGCACGCGAGGAAAAAAAACTCAAAGGCCGTTGGTTCCTCTGACACTATGCATATTGTGGCACCTTTAGACAGTACGCTTAGGCTAAGCGCGCGTCACGTACCTCTGGGTCAGATACAGAGCCTGCAGAGCGTACACTACGGTGTAACGGCATACCATTGCAGCTCGATTTGAAAGCCTGTGCAGCGTCTTGCGTACGAGCCGTTTTTGGAGAATAGCAGCGCAGTGAACGGCAATTGCTCCCCGGAGAGTTCGGCGTCGATGTTTGTGATAACACAAACGCAAACAGGAAGGCGCTCCTATGTCGATACCTATGGAGTGGATCGGACAAAAAGGCGCCTGCACAGAGGAAAATTCCGCACTCTTCTTGAAAAGCCTCAAGAGATTCGGACGTTGACTCGCCAAGAGCTTTTACGTCTCGTTCTTGATGGCACCTATGCAGAGGACTTGGATATTCTGTTTTTTTGAACAGCGTCTCTCGCGGAATTGTACACTTGTTACGGCGAGCCCTGAACAAATGCTCTGGAAAGATTGTTCAGGAGCTATGGTGAAAATGGACAGTGGGTCTGGTCAAGGAAGTGACCTCGATGGCCGGCAGGTCGGGGAAGAATCATTGTGGAGCCGAGTATACTGCGATTTGACATGTCTGCCGATCACCCGCAAAGCAGCTTTTGTCCCACTGCACCTCTCGGAAGATCAATGGGTGTCAAAGAAAGAAGGAAACAAGCTGCAGTTTCATGGCTTTGGGCGAGGACTGTATGACGAAACAGATCCAGTTGCCTGCGGGTGCAACTGTCCGCTGGACATTGAGAAGCCTTCAAACAACGCTTGGGTAGGCAATCTTCTGCCGCTTACGCCATTTTTAATGATCAACTCAATAATTTCTTAACATCTCTCTTGTACATTTGAGTTCAAGGCATACAGCAACAGTTGAATGTGGCTGTATTTCAGCAAACCACGTACCTGTTTGCTCTCTTTTACTTAAACGCAGGAGGATGTAATGAAAAAAATTCTCTCTATTCTCAGTGTTGCGGCCATTATCTGCTCACTCTCTTTAGGTCAGGCCATCGCTATGGAATCCATGCCCGGCAACATGAAAAGCGACAAGACCATGATGAACAACGGCATGAAAAAGGATGGGGCCATGGAGAAAGATCATAAGATGATGGACGAGATGAAAAAGGATGGGATGATGAAGAATGATGGCATGAAAGATGATAAGGGAATGATGAAAGACGACAGCATGAAAAAACAGATGTAGTTTCTAAGCTGCTGGTGGTGAGCAGGGTCTTTGCTTAAGGCCCGCTCACCACCGATATACTGCGGTCAGAAAAAAAGTTGACTCTTGGGGTTAAAAATACCAGACTTAGAGCTGACTCCCATTCGCAAATATGTCATTTTGTTTCTGCCTGGAGTATATACTCGCGACGGGTGAAGTCTTCATACCCAACCTCGGAGGCAGTGCTAGGTTTCGCCATTGACGAGTATAAAACAGTTGTACCGCACCCCAAATGCTCGTGCCTTCGCGCCGTATACGCTTGTACTTAACAGAAGGTGATTATGTACTATCTTAGTAGTGGAAGACGAACTGAAAATCGCCCAAACCGTGATGACCTACCTCCGCCGCGAGGGCTACACAGTGTTTTATGCTGCTACAATCGCCGAATCCTTGAAGCTCATCAGTTCCGATATCGATCTCATTGTACTCGACCTGATGCTGCCTGACGGCCAGGGTGAAGACCTTTGCGCACATGTGGTCGGCCTCTACAACACGCCTGTAATCATGCTCACCTCGAAACGCAGCGAACAATCCAAAATCAACGGCTTTGCCTCTGGAGCCGACGACTATCTGGCCAAGCCATTCAGCCCGCGAGAGCTAGTGGCCCGGGTAAAGGCTGTACTCAAACGCTCCCGCCCGGTTGAGAATGTCATCCACATAGGCAAAAACATTACAATGTACGTTGATAAACATACGGTCTGCAAAAATGGGACAGAAATCAAACTAACCCCCAATGAATACAAGGTGTTGCACTGTCTTGTCAGCAATAGCAAAGCCGTGGTCAGTCGCGACAAACTGTTGGAATACATTGATTCGCCGGATGCGAGTGATCGTATTGTCGATGTGCATATTGCTCACCTCCGCCAGAAGCCTGAAGATGACCCCAAAAAGCCAGAAATTATCAAAACCGTGTATAGCCAGGGCTACAGCCTGGGTGTGGAGCTCCATGCCTAAATACAAGCCATTTCGCAGTCTCTTCACGGCCTATTTTGTGGTGATAACAGGCATCACCGTCATTGTATTCATCTTTTTCGGCCTACATATCATCGACCGCTTCTTTTCCTATTATGTAGACAAAGTGCATGAAGAGACCCAGCACATGCTGATCATGCAGGTGGCCATGCACTATAAGATGTATGGTAGTTGGAACAGTTATGACGGCAGTGAGACAGGGGCCGCAGCCAAGCTCTCTGGCGATTATTTTACTATAACCGACCGTAACGGAAACACTATTTACACGAGCGAAAAAGGCGTATAACGCTGTTGCGCCAATCCCAACCACAAGTACACACAGATCAAGCTCCCCATTTCGGTTAACGGCAAAACAGTTGGCGAACTTACAGCTGGCTATTTCAGAAACCATATCAGTTCACCCGAAGCCGACGCTTTCCGGGGTGGCGGCATTTGGCTGGTAGTGCTTTCTATAATCTGCATAAGCGTAGTGGGTGCTACCATCTCCATGCTGTTCTTTTATCGGCTCTCCAAGCCAATCCACCAAATTGCCGTGGCGGCCAAGGATATTTCGACAGGTCACTTGAAAACCCGTATAGCCATCAAGGGCAATGTGGCCGAAATGCACGAAATCGCGGATTCCATCAACGCCCTTGGCGAATCCCTGTGTAACCAGGAAAAATTCCGTCAGGATCTCATCGTCACCCTGTCGCACGAACTGCGCACGCCATTACAAATTTTGCTTAACCAGCTTGAAGCCATGCTCGACGGCATCTACGAGGCAGACAGTGAACGACTTGAGGCCATGCGTGTCGAAATTGCCCGCACTGGCGAGTTGCTCAACGAGCTTGAAGACCGCCTGATCTATGAAAACGACAGCTTTGATTTGAATATTACCCAGGTAAACGTGTCCGATCTGGTTCACAGAGTCGCTATTGGCCACGAGGGCAGCTTCGCGCAAAAAAAGCTCTATTTTCTCTACAATATTGAGCCGGACGTTTTTATTGAGGCAGACTCGGTACGCCTGGCTCAGGTGCTAATTAACCTGCTTTCCAACGCCATCAAGTACACACAAGCTGGTGGAGCCAACTTAAGCCTCAAGCGCACGGGCAAAAACGTCATAATCGAAATAACCGACAGCGGCGAGGGCATGGATGAAGAAACGGCAAAGAATATCATCAACCGTTCTAGTCAGTCGTTCAAAGCCGTAAATAGCAAGGGCGTTGGCCTGTATATCGCCAAACTCATTGTAGACAAACATGGTTGGACCATCGACATTGAGAGCCATAGGGGGCTGGGAACCACCATCAAGATAATCATATAAAAAAATGACATAGGATCATGCACTCGAGGTACTATTATGGAAATGCTCTCGCTGGGATTTGTAGCCACGGTGTTTACTGCAGGTCTTCTCTCTTTCTTCTCGCCATGTGTACTTCCGATCTTGCCAGTATATTTTGGCTATCTTTCTGGCGGCATGAACACAGCCCAGAAACAAGACAATAGCTGCCTGGTTAAAGCCTTTGCCTTTGTTGCGGGCCTAGCAGCGTCCTTTTTTATCCTTGGTTTCGGAGCCGGAGCTCTAGGCGGACTCATCAACAACAAATGGTTCTTCATTATTTGTGGTGCAATAGTCATTCTCTTCGGCCTACATCAGACCGGCTTGATTCACATCCCCCTGCTTGAACGGCAAAAAAAACTGGATATGCATTTTAATCCGAGCAAAGGCTTGATCGGCGCGTTCGCTCTAGGCTTTTTTTTCTCTTTCGGCTGGACACCCTGCGTAGGGCCTGTGCTAGGGGCAGTACTCGGCCTTGCCTCCCAGCAAGGCGGCGCTCTTACAGGTGGAGGCTTGCTTTTGATCTACGCTTTCGGTCTCAGTCTGCCCTTTGCCGTCCTCGCTCTTAGCTCAAAGCATCTGCTTGGGCGTATTAAAAGTATCTATCCCCATTTTCACAAAATAAAAATTGCTGGGGGCATCCTCATCATTCTTATGGGTTGCTGGATGATTTGGGGGCAAATCATCTCGCCTGGAGTCGGACAAAACGCATTCGTTTCAAACGCTGAAACGCATCCTGCCCGCATGCAGGCTCTGAACGCCGCCCCGGCCAACCTGGACGATTTCAAGGGCAAGGTTGTGTGCATAAAGTTCTGGGCTACCTGGTGCCCGCTCTGCCTTGCCGGTCTTGAGGATTTTACAGCCTTATCTGCTCAGTATAACGGATCCGAAGATGTAGCCATCATCTCCGTAGTTACTCCCGGCTTAAACCGCGAGATAGACAAGGATGATTTCACAACCTGGGTCAAGACCCAGGGTCTATCTTTCCCGATTTACTTAGATGAGTACGGCACTTTAATCAAGAAATATGGCATCAGAGCCTACCCGAATTACGTCTATCTGGGTAAGGACGGCGGACTGCTCGCACAGAAGGTTGGCGACGCATCCAACGCCGACATCATTAAGGAACTTGTACGTTTCGGCATACAAGAGCGATGATAGTGTCAGCTTCTCGTTAACCACAGGCTCGATTGATTAGCCGCCGTGCTGAAATGTACGCAGCCGTTTGTACAAAATATCACAGGCCCCGGAAAATGCTTCACAAATTTTCCGCTCTGCGGACATACAGTAAACATCTCTTCTGGTACGATCTACGCGCGGGAAGTGTGTATGTCACGATAGTATACTATCTACAACTTGCACAAATAACGGCGATGTGAACCACATGGTGTAAGGCCAGGCATTATTCATCAGTCGGGGAAAAAACTTATGCCGACAACACGTTACGGACGTTCAGCCTGGAGATATTGTCACATATAATGAATGCACAATTTCGGAAAAACCGTTGTATTATTACCAAAGAATCTTTCACCAAGTGAAAAAGAATTGTCTTGTTCATATTCCAAGTCAAAAATAGTACGACATTGTTATTGTTGGATACAAATGTACGAATGCGCTCCTCCATACCCCCTAAAGGGGTGTGGTTTCCGCGCTAAGGAATTTTATGAAAAAAAATCTCCCCATTTTCGCTGCAATCTTCCTCGGCATAGTTTTTTTTGGCGTAAACACTCAAGCAACTGAGTCCCTTAAAGATGCCTATTTTGCAGGGGGCTGTTTCTGGGGCGTAGAAGAATATTTTTCGCGTATTCCTGGAGTGCGTGACGTCACCTCGGGCTACGCCAACGGGAATACAGAAAAACCAACGTACAGGGAAGTCTGCTCGGGCAGAACCGGCTATGCTGAGGCCGTACACGTACGCTACGACCCATCAAAAGTACGCTTGGAAACATTGACGCGGCAGTTTTTCAAGATCATCAACCCCATCAGCGTGAACCAACAGGGCAACGACCGCGGTAGCCAGTATCGAACGGGTCTGTATTACGTGGATCAAGCCGATAAACCTATTCTAGAAAAGGTCTGGAAAGAGATACAGGCCAAATATACTCAGCCTCTAGCTGTTGAGCTTCTTCCCCTCAAAAACTACTATCTGGCCGAAGAATATCATCAGGATTACCTAAAAAAGAACCCGAACGGCTATTGCCAAATTAGCTTTGACAGTCTCAAGGATATTCCTAAAAACCCTAAAAACTCGCTTGACGCAAGCAACTACACAAAGCCGTCGGACGAAGAACTGAAAAAGCAGCTCAGCCCAGAGCAATACAATGTAACCCAGAAAAATGCCACTGAACGATCCTTTTCAGGCCGGTATTTTGCAAATGAAGAGCCTGGGATATATGTAGACGTGGTAACTGGCGAGCCTCTTTTTTCTTCCGCCGACAAGTTTCACTCAGGTTGCGGTTGGCCAAGCTTCACCAAGCCCATCTCGCCGGTAGTGGTCACAGAACACAAAGACAGAAGCTTCGGCATGCTACGCACCGAAGTACGCAGCAGAGTCGGAGACTCACATCTCGGTCATGTCTTCAATGATGGCCCGAAAGATCGTGGCGGCTTGCGCTATTGCATCAACAGTCTGGCACTACGTTTCATACCCTATAATGACATGGACAAAGAGGGTTACGGTGATTTAAAAAACGTAGTAAAACGCTGATCGTATTGCTTAGGAACTGTACAACCATAATGTGAGCATTTGCCCCTCAAGCTTGCGGTCGTAAATCCCCATCTTAGAATACAAACGGGCTTTTGAAGGGGTTTGCACAGATAGTTTTTATTGTTGAAACAATCTACATTTTCCACTAAACGTCAAGGTATGTTTTTACAATCTCAAAGGCTTTTAAAGAGGACTACAGGGAGCATTATTTAAACGCTCCACCAGTTTCAAAAAAAATGTCCATATACTCATGACCTGCATTAAACATGCAGGTCTTTTTTTATGGTTCTTCGTTAGGAACTGTAAAAAGGTATCGTGATATTTTTGTCGAAACTGGTAGACAGTTTCGACAGCAGAAATGAACGTTATTTTTAATAAGCTCTGGCTTTGTGTCTGCCCTCAAAATCCACGGGTTAACCGTAAGCTTCTTTCGGCAGATAGCATTACTCTTCCAGGTATACTGTCGTACTGCTACGGAATTGGCAGAATGCCATGCCCACCAGATCAGACGCTGGAAAAATCTATTTGCCGGGGTATCTTACCCGTTCTCAAGGAGGGTTCTGTGGGTAGATTTCTGCGGGAAAATGCTCAACTTACGATTTTACAGGTCCTTATGCATCGTGGGCGGCTCCACTCTCGCGCTGCGAGGTTTTCGGCGTCCTCGCGTTGTACGCAGATTTGCCTCCTCGCCGCGCGAGTCGCAACCGCCGGGCCTTGGCGAATGCCGGCGTCAGATTTTTTCCATTTTTAGTTCTGGTTCGCCTTGATGCTTCCAAGGGAGCCAGCGTCGCATCGCCTTCCTATCGAAGCAGAAATGCGGACAGTCAAAGGCGCATAGCAGCGAGCGGCCCTCGACAAAGAACCAGGGTGGGTCAATATATTCTGCCGACTAACGGGGAATGTCGCTGCCCGGACCTTGCCTACCCACGAAACCTATCGAAGATCCTTTTTTATTGGGAGGGAGGCGCGCTCTACGAAAGGCTCGATACTGCTCACTCCCCGTACGCTCTGACTACTTGACACGTCTGTCAATCAAACGTGGATGCGCGGTCTGCTCCTGTCGTCGCTATGCACGTAGCCTAAAAGATTATCCCAGGGTGTATGAGTGATTGCGGAAAATCATTTCAGAGACACGTATACCGCGAGGACCTTGTGTCCTACTCTGAGCATTCCGATGCCCGCGTGACTCTGCCTGCACAATATTGACCTTTGAGGTGGCGCACTTGTCAATAGCGTTTAGCAGACCGCGTGGGCGGCTCTTGTGTTTTCTCCCTGACTGTACACTATTTTTCTGCGTGTACGGATTGGTATCACGTACGCTCTTAAGCCCCAAAGAACCAGGCGTTTCAGTCGCTTTACAGCGCATCCTCGCGGCCTTTTCGCACGGAGCTACTGACATACGCCAAGAAACTCTCTGCATATGCAGGGATTGAACGATCCGTACACGCGGAATTTTTTTTTGGCCGCAGTATAGATGAGAACACGTATCAGACAAATGCTGCCTAGGCTAAGCTGTCCACTTCTCGTCGTTGGAGAAACGTGGTCTGCTTTTTTGAAGCACTTCCCACTCATGAACCGTGGCAAGTTTTCACTCTACCCTAAAAAAAGAGGTCCAGCGTATTTGCTTGGATATCTCGCGGCAACTTTGAGCAAGCGCGAGATCCGTGCGTAGGGGCACGGTCTCCCTGGTGCAGAGGGCAAAACGATATCTTCCTTCTGGATTCCGTGGATGGCGCAAGGCTCGTCCTGCGTACGGCTGACTTCTCCCTCACCGTCTACGCTTGCGTCATAATACTGATAAAAGAATTGCGAAGCATCTCGCAACATGTGCCTTCTGATCGTAGGTTCGGAGGCATAGTGCAAAGGTACGGCCTCCGTGCTGCGCTCTCCCGATGTACCTGATGCCCTGCGACTTTCAAGATGCAAAAGAGCTTGAAATTTTAAGTTAACATTGAAATTGAATTTCTTTATTGTTTCCATATTGCGGCGTAACGAAGAGAAATGCCCGCGCGTCACCCGTATCGGCGGACAGGCTCACGTATGTGATCGCTTGCGCGATTGTCACGACAAGGGGCACATGCGTTGAGAGTGGACGACGGCATCTCTGTGAAAATGAGCTGTTCAGCCGTTCATCATTGAACCACATAAAGGAGCGTACATGTACAGGGCTCACGGACTCACTCATCACTTCAGTCATGACAATTTGCACATTGCGCTCTCCGAGCAGTTTGAACAGCCACAGGCCGATGCACTGATTGAAGTTTTGCGCGGCAATCAGACGCAATGCAAGCGGATATTCATTGATGTGCAGAAGGTGGTTCAGCCTCATCCTTCAGCAGTGGACGCCTTCAAGACTTCCTTGCGCACACTGTGCATCGGTCCAGAACGAGTGTTTTTCAAAGGGAAGATCGGTTTTGACCTCGCCATCAATGGCAACAGGGTTCTTATCCTCAAAAAGGCAGCTCATGACCGGCACGAAGGGAAGAAGCATGTCTGCACCGGGAACTGTGCCCATTGCACCTGCGGTCACCATCACCATTGATTCGCATACACAATCAACAGAAGGAGCATCGAAATGAGCAAGGTCCTTATCGTCTACGGTTCCAGCACCGGCAACACGCAAAGTATCGCTGAAAAAATAGGCGAGCAGATCCGCGCTGCCGGCCATGAAGTGGATGTAAAAGATGCTGCGAACGTAGTTCCTGAAAACCTGATGGAAGGCTATGACGCGGGCCTTTTCGGCTGCTCTGCCTGGGGTGAGGAGGATCTGGAAATGCAGGATGATTTCCTCCCCCTGTTCGAAGCGTTCGATAAGGTCGGTCTTTCAGGCCGCAAGGTTGCCTCCTTCGCCTCCGGTGACCAGTCATACCCGCATTTCTGCGGCGCAGTGGATGCCATCGTGTCGCGCGCTAAAGAGCTGGGAGCGACAATTATAGCCGAGGGACTCAAGATGGAAGGTGATGCGAACGCCGATCCCGCTGCCGTCACTGCGTTTGCGCAGGATGTCATCAAAAATCTCTAAAAGGTCAGTATCATAAAGGCGGAATCCCGCATGGTGCGGGATTCCGCCTTTTCCGTACGTCTGCTCCGTACCTATACTCGCGACGGAAAAGATCTTCCACAATGCAGCCGGTTTTTCCCCATCGGCGAGATGTGGCCAGATTAGCCCTCAGGCGGCATCTACCTGGTATGTGTTCTCAGCCACCTGCTTAACCTTAAAGAGCTGCACTTTCTC
>JAFTDR010000024.1 GCA_017454105.1 Desulfovibrionaceae bacterium
CATATTTTGGCAGCCAGAGAGAAGAGGGTACACTCGACTCCATCCCGAACTCGAAAGTTAAGCTCTTCATCGCCGATGATACTGCATACCGTCATGTGGGAAAGTAGGTCGCTGCCAAATCTTTTTTAAGCCCCGTATTTAGGGGCTTTTTGCATTTTCGTGTCTTTGCTTGAGGGTGGGATTTTGAAGCGTCGCTTGTGTTTAGAATTTGTGCCGTATTGTGAAAAGGTAGCCCAGTACAAAAAGCTTCGATTCTACTCTTGACATAGGGGCGACTTTGAAGTACAAAGTTTTATCAATTGTTTTTAAGGGGTTGTAGCTCAGTTGGGAGAGCGCTTGAATGGCATTCAAGAGGTCGGGAGTTCAATTCTCCCCAGCTCCACCAGGAATATAGCGGGTTTGCGAGTGATCGCAGACCCTTTTTTTATATTCAATTCCCAGGATGTGCCATCTGTGTGCCAGATTTAGATGACTGAGAGTGACGGTCAGTGAAGGATTTTTGCCTTTTTGGAGAGCAAAGAATATTTTGTATTTCCTTACAAGCGAGAAAGATACTGAAGCTCTGTTCTCAGGGTTCAATCCAAAACAATTCCAAGCTATCAAAGGGGGCGCTCTTCGAAAATTAGATATGCTGAGTGCTGCGAATACACTTGGATGACCTACGAGTCCCACCAGCCAACCGATTAGAAAAGCTGAAGGGGGATAGAGCGGTCAATACAGCATCCGTATTAATGATAAGTGGCGCATTTGCTTTATCTGGCGTGACGGAGCAGCTTGGAATGTAGAAATTGTAGATTACCATTAAGTGAGAGGTGTATATGCGTGTTCGTACACATCCAGGGGAAGTTTTAAAGGAAGATTTTCTCGTACCTATGGGGATATCAAAAGGTAAACTGGCAGAGGCTATTGGTGTGCCAGTATCTGTCATTACAGACCTTGTTGAGCAAAGACTCGGGATAGACGCTGAAATGGCAACTCGATTTTCACGGTATTTCGGAACGAGTGCTGAATTTTGGTGCAATCTTCAAGCTGCATATGATCTGTCTGTTGTTGCCATGACCAAAGAGGATGAGCTTGCTGGTATCATTCCGCACAGACAAGCAGTAGAGGCAACAAGGTCAGTGGCATTGCCTTGAGTTTTGATCGCGAGCAGAAAGGTAAGTTTGTGCCAGAATTATAGGCACAATGCGAACGCCATCTCCCAATCTGAGCTTCATCGCATTTTTGAGAAAAACTGAATGGCAAACTGGCACAAGCAATAAAGAAACTGTGAGGATCAAAAAACAAAAGAAATGGCATAATTTCTGTTTGCTATTGCAAATATTATGCTAGAATTTACAGTCTCTATGTTTGCCATTTTTCGCAAGCCATTTCAAGGACAAAGAGCAGCAAGGACACTCATTCTCTGATCTCATTTATAGGTTTGCTCATACATCAAGGGGTTACGGGTTTACGCCCGTAGCCCCCTTTGTGCTTGGCATGTCTATCGCTCCAAGGGAGTCACACCAATAATCCGGCCCGCTCGGGGCAAGGGTAAAGCGACGACGCGCAAGCGAGTGCAAGGTTTTCTCCGCGAGGATGAAAGCTGATAGAAGCTACTAGCAGTCTCTTGAATCCACGCACAGAAACCGCCTATGAGGCATAGTGCAGGGGTAAGTCTCCAAAAGAAGATGAAGTCCCTATGACCTTGTCGTACTGTACTATGTAGAGGCGGGGATTACGTGAGAGACAGGAAGATAGACTTACCTGAGGAGGTCTGTCTGGAGAAGACTCCCGAAGACAGAGAACCTCCCTTTGTACCCTCCGTCGGTTGTAATCGCGTATCCAAATAGGCCAATTTGGTAGCAACGGTCACGTTGCTCAGTGTACCACAATCTCCGGAAGGAGGAACTCTGAATGAAGGAGAAATCTTAGTAACAACGAACAGGCAGAAGTCTGCAGGGACTCCTGTCAGAGGATCGCGCAGAAGAGAAATCGTAGCCCCGTGGAGATGATGTGGCGATCCCCCGTCATGGGGGCGGAACCCGCATTCTACCGTACCCCCGTGAGCGGATACAAATAGAATAGGGAGCCTCTTATCGAAGCTCCCTTTTTCTGTATTAAATTTCAAGCATTAGCATTTTCGGTCTTTAGTGCCAAAATATCTTTTTGAGACATGCCAGTTGCCTGCATAATCTTATCTATTGCTATACCAATTTCTAAGAGATTTTTAGCAATTTCACGATCACGTTCATTTCTTGCTTCTTCTTTTGCTCTCTTTTCAACTTTGGCTTCCCAATTAGGTAACACATTCTCTAGCATAGTACCGAACTCCTCCAGTTCATAGATGGCATTGAACTGCGTGGAATCTATTTTCAGTCGTTTAAGACCAATTCTTTTGACCCACCCACACAAAATCCTCGCCAATTCGCGATGTCCTTCTTCTCCCCGAAAGCTAGCTGCGATATCTTTTATGGTCTGAATCAGCTCATTTTCATCTTTCACTCGTTCCAGCCTGAACAACCTTCCTGGCAAACTATCCTGTTCAAGTAGCTTAGGGTCAAGCCGACCTATGTCTACGACAAAATAGTCAAAGAGTGCCTGTGCCTGGAATCCGTTATCTGAATCCTGTTCTCTTGGGTCGTGAATCTCTCTCATTGAACGGATAGCAGACCAAGGCGTATCACCATTGTAGATAACAATCGGAAAAAGCAATGTTGAGCCATCGGTCATCTTCAGAGCTTTTTCGTCAAACAGTGCGCGGTAGACGATAAAGGTATATTGACCGAAGCGAAAAATCATCTCTTGTGAGACACTGCTCTGAAACTCAAGCAATGAATAGAGATCTCTTGTGACACCCTTTTCTGTTTGGGCATACCAGATTAGATCCTCTCGGCTGTCTGTCCAGTTTCTTGAGATGTTCTGCGAGTCATAGCGACTTAACGTTGCGAAGTTAACCCTGCCTCGTAACTTCTCAGGGATAAAATATATGAGAAACTGCTCCATCACCTCACTGTAGCTGAAGTAGAGGCGATAGCTGGCGTCACAGGCGTTGATTTTAGGCTCTTTCTCAGCCTGTGGTGTTTGTTCAGCTTGTTTTTCGTCGTTTTGTTTTTTTGATTCCTGTTTATTTCTGGTCATGAGTATCGCTGACTTCCTTGGTTGGCTCACAATGTTCAATTTTACAGATGGTGATGTCCCAGCGTCAAGTGTGTGTTGAGACGGTGAAAGAATATACATGCAGGAATTGAACCAAAGGTGTTCAACATCACTATGGTCCTTTAATATGAGCGTGCTTTCACGGGATTCAGAGGGCAAATTTCGGGAGAAACTGCCTTCCTGATGGATACTACACGAGATTGGATAGGTCTATCAAGTTGGGATTGCTGAAAAAATTTTATTTTCTGTTCGAAGATTCCGTACTATGGAAAGTTCCTCGGTTACGTTCTTCTTCGTTGATCCTTTGCAGAAGCAGGTTCTGATCGGCCAGCTGGAATCTCGTCACCGTTCGTTTTGGCAGATGCTTGAGACTGACGGCGGCTCCTTTCGTTGGTACATCCACCCGTGAAACCTTGGGGTCTTCAGTCACACGTGCGCACTTGCAGAGTATGTTGCTCAAATGCCCGAATATAGTGGAAACTAAGCATCAGTGAAACAAGTTTGTTTTCTTAGCAAAAATCGTACCAAATAGAGTCGCAAGCCTCAGCCCTTCTGTAAGTCTGAGATTTCAAGCTTTTCAGCAGCGAATATTAGTGAAAAAGGTTAAGCTGATTGAACTGTACCCCTTGTCAATCAGCATTTTTTTTTGACCCACCTTCGGCAGGAAAAATTGCCCCACCCCTCTGGGCGATTTTTCAGCATCACTCAGCCTGCATACGATGGATTTTTGGCAGGGTTCCCGCGTAAGCCGTTTCCTCAGCACATGGGAAAAAAGATTCCCTTCCTGCCTAGCAGATCGGCCTTGCGCAGCCCGCTATGAGTTCCTCAGCACACTGGATTTGCCACTGAAGCCATTGCAGCGGGAGCTGACATCGGGACGGTTGCGAGGCTCATGGGGCACCGTTCACCAAATATGATCCTGCAGCACTATCAGTCCGTCACAGACGAACAAAAGCGCGGCAAAGGTGGCCCTGCCCGAAGTCAGATATGTGCCCAAAGAATTAACGGATCTGCGAACACCCGCAAACCCGCATGAATACTGGCGCCCGACGCGATTTGAACACGCGGCCTTCTGCTTAGGAGGCTGTGAAATTTGATTTTGCTGTATTTTCTTCTACCTTTCTGAAGCCCGCCATTGGCGGATTTCCCACGTTTATGATTGTCAACGAGATTCTTTACCAGGCGCTTATCAAGAGTTTACCACGTTTGATAACGAGATTGTTTACCACCCGATCACTTGAGATTTTTCATCGCCTCTCCCCAGTATACCTGCAGCAGCACAAAGCGGCTGAGTGTCTGTCAAAGCACTTCTGATTGGTGCCAACATGTTAGCTGATTGTTTCTCTTTGCTTTGCCGCGAAGCCTCTGCCGCCAAGAGCTTAGCGTTTATACCCTCTGGCGTGAGCTGCCAAGAACCGTAAAGCATGCTGTGGAGCGAGTGTTCGCAGGGAACAGTGATGTCCAGAGAAGCGCACGCAGCGCTTTCCCCTATGAAAGCAACCAACTGAGGGAGTACTCCTTAGACTGATAAAGCACGTCAAATCATCGAAGAAGGCCTTGCTTAAATGTGAGCCTTTTCTATTTTGGGGATCTGCGGCTTTTTCAGCAAGGTAGCACAAGGTGAAGCGAGGCTCATGCTTGTGTGTGGACGCTTGCGTCTGTTTTTTTCATGATGGGATAGAGCATGGGGATGCGCCGTTTTGGGGGCGGAAAGTGAAAAGTGCTGAGTGAGTTTGCCGTGGCTTGCTGGCGGTTTGCGTGCCATAAAAGAGCCGGACGGTTGCGACACCGCCCGGCCGGAACAAGCTCCCGCTGCTAGTTGGTTAGGTGAACGAAAATTTACCATTGCCCCTAGGGAGTTCGCTACTCCCTGGGTTTTTTTATGCCTAAACGCTGACAGCCTTGGCAGTTTTTGGCATAAAAACAAGGCGCATGTTCATAGCGTCTACGAGGCCGAGCAAGGTGTTGAGTGTCGGGTTGCTTTGGATGAGAGGCTTTTGTAGAGTGACTTTTCGTGCATTCCTGTTTCGCGGGCGACTTCGTGCATACCGCCAAACGCCTTGACGATATGTCGGAGTGCGAGCAGAAATTCTTCTCTCTTGCCTTCTTCGAGACAGGCATTGAGCATATCCGCTGCCAGCTGTGGATCCTTCGCGCACATGCTGGCTGCGACGTCGTCATAGTGTACGGCAGCCTGTATTTCGGTAGTCATGCGTTTCTCTCTTTGAAATCGGCGAGGAATGTTCTTGCTAGGGCAATATCTCCCTGCTGTGTTGATTTATATCCAGCCGCATAATGATTTTCCCTGCCAAAGGGAAAAGACCTCAATTGGTAGGCGCCCACAGAGCTAACTTAGTGTCGCGGGAGAATCAATTGTGACGCCGAGTATATACCGTAAGGGGCGACAGTACGATGGTTTCATGGGTGCGTGATAGGAAGTGCTGCAAGGTCTTCGGTTTGATCCCAAGACATAGGTGTGGACAACGAGGACGTGGGATCTGAAGAAAAATCCAAAGCTCAGGACTGCAGCCTGGGATGCGAAGCGACCGATCATCGACGGAGACGGATTGGAGCTGCGGCTTTTGCCTGGTTGCAGTATGGTCTGGCCGATAGCGTAGCGCTTCAGGAAAACCCGTAAAAGTTATACGGTGGGGAGATACACGGGGCAGTAAGACTGAAGCCTGGGAGATACTGATACAGGGTAAGAAATGGATCAAAGAAGGGGTAGTGCCATCCGAGGTGAAAAAGGCGCAGAATACTCCGAAAATCGCGCCGGAAACTGTGACCTTTGAAAAGATTGCCCGAGAGTGGTTTGAGAACAAAACAATCGATCTGAACCCCAAGTATCGAAAAACTGAGCTGTCCAAGCTTGAAAAAGTGCTGATATCGGCCATAGGCGTCCATTGCCGATTTGAGAGGCCGCGTCTCCCGTGCCTTCGTGTGCATGAGGAGGCCGGGCACTATGAAACAGCGCACAGGCCCGCATCGCAAGCCAGGTCTGCCGCTACGTCACTTTTCTTGGCCACTGCGAATTTGATGCGGCAGCATTGCTTGGTAAAAGCACTGAAGCCTGTGCCTGAAGTCAGCAGATCCGCCATACTTGCCCCAGTGGAAATTGGGAAACTTGTGCGGGCAATCAGCGAATACACTGGCAGTGTTTCAATGCGCTTCGCGCTTACAATTATGCCCTGCGTTTTTCTCCGCAACTCTGAATTGCGCTGCGCACGGTGGACAGAGATTGATCTTGACAACGCGCTGTGGACAGTGCCAGCCGAACGCATGAAGAAGAAGCGTGAACACTTGGTGCCGTTGGCAGCGCAAGTGGTAGCGCTCTTCCGCCTTTTGAGAGAACTGTCACAAGGAGAGTTGGTCTTTCGTCACCGCATCAAAGACGCAAAGTATCAGCGATGTCGCTCTCTTAAACGGCCTGCGTCGCATGGGTTATGATAGAAACGAAATGTGCATCCATGGCTTCCGAGCAATAGCCAGCACACTCTTGAATGAGCAAGGTTTTCGTTCGGATGTGATCGAAATTCAGCTTGCCCACGTGCAGGAAAACCTAGTTCGCGCTGCCTACAACCGAGCTCTCTACCTCGACGAGCGACGCGATATGATGCAAAAGTACGCCGACTACCTTGACTCGCTGAAGAACAGCGTGACCCAAGCCAACTAAAAAGTATCCCCCGTAACCCCTTGCTGCTAGAGGAGTTGCGGGGGTTGACATATACGTGGACACAGATGCAAAATATATCTTGACTCGTACTGTCACTCATGCATGCGCATAAGCCAACGCAAAACCGCTATACGCATATTTTATACCAGCGCAATGGTCGATATACTGGGAGGCAAAACCGAACAGTCCAGCTGCATACTGCCAGTGGAATCGGCTCATACTGTCAAGCCAAGGAACGCACAGATACCGATGCACAGCCTTGCACAGAGCGAAATTCGCAAGGGTGGCGTATTGCATATTTTATGCCAGCACGTACGCTAACCGCAACTGACGTGAATAGTGAGACAATAGCTCGAATAGCAAGGCAGATCTCGCGCATAGTGTACATCGGCTCATACTGCCAAGCCAAGGCAAGCACAGATGCCGATGCATAGCCTTGCACAGAGCGAAATTCGCAAGGGTGGCGTATTGCGTATTTGACGCCAGAACGTACGCTACCCGCAACTAGCGCGAGTAGCAAAGGAAGATGCCCGAACAGCAAGCCTGGCCTGCGCATAGTGTGCATCGGCTCATACTGCCAAGCTAAGGAACGCACAGATACCGATGCATAGCCTTGCACAGAGCGAAATTCGCAAGGGTAGCGTATTGTAATGTAATGCCAGTACACACGCTAACCACAACTGACGCGGATAGCGAGACAATAGCTCGAACAGCAAGGCTGACCTCGCATAGTGCGTATCGGCTCATACTGCCAAGCCAAGGCACGTTCAGATACCGATGCATAGCCTTGCACAGAGCGAAATTTGCAAGGGTAGCGTATGGCGTATTTGACGCCAGAACGTACGCTAACCGCAACTAGCGCGAGTAGCGAAGGCAGATGCTCGAATAGCAAGGCAGATCTCGCGCATAGTGTAATCGGCTCATACTGCCAAGCAAAGGCACTTCCAGATGCCGATGTACAGCTTTTCTGCTAGAACATTCTCATTTTTACCCGCAGCGAAAATACGACTCAGACATATTCTCGGCTTAAAGAGATGAAAAGTGGAGCATTAAATATGCAGAAGTAGTGTCGCCCCCATAGCCGAGCCAGATCCACCGCGCAGACCGCGATCCAAAGAAAGGACGCATGGGAGGCTTTTTGGGTAAGCTGAAATAACCTCGATACAGAATACCTGATCTGCCAGCGTTCAAGGAGGTGCATTATGGCCTCAGTTAGAGACGTAGCTCAGTATATACGAGACAAGATGGGAAACAACCTATCCACAATCAAGCTGCAAAAATTGGTCTATTACGCCAAGGCCTGGTCTCTTGCATGGGATGAAGACCCTCTTTTTTCCGAACCCATTCAGGCATGGGCAAACGGCCCTGTTTCTCCTGACCTCTATGCCTTGCACAAGGGACATTTTTTCTGTCCAGAAACTTTTGCTGGAGCTGACGTCACACATTTGACCGAACAGCAAAAGGAAAACATCAATATTGTTTTGAAAGACTACGGAGACAAAAGCCCTCAATACCTTGTTGCGTTATCTCATTCGGAAGATCCATGGAAAGATGCTAGGATTGGTTATGGTCCTGGTGAGCGCTGCACAAATGAAATTTCTGATGAATCCATTGCCGAATACTATACAAGCCTTCTTTAATTGATATGAGCAGGATTAAAAAAACAGTTCAAAAAGGTGTTCTTTCTAAAAATAGAACAGTTCTTCCTCCGAAAGACGTAGATGTAGACGGGTTCACCATGCCAATAGGCTGGAATTTCGGGAAGATGGATCAGACAAAGAGCTTTGAATGGAGATGTACGTTCAAACGTCTGTCAAAATTTAAAGATCGCCTGATTGCGTTTGAGGGAAAGAGCTTTCAACAAATCGAAAAAGAAGACAAATCGAATCATGCTTGGGAAGATACGTCTAATTTCAACAAAGAATTTCTGAACGCTATAGAGGAAAAAGGCGTAGAGCTAATTGATCTCTGGCAACTTAGGCTTGGTGGTGCTGTAAGATTGTTTGGGACAAGAGAAAAAAACATCTTCATTGTGAGATGGCTTGATATGAATCA
>JAFTDR010000261.1 GCA_017454105.1 Desulfovibrionaceae bacterium
CTGTGCGTGAGGAAGATATTGCCGAAAACAAGGCTACATCAGAAGGCTCGTTCACCATTATAGCTCCTGATGGTGTGGATACTGTTGTCATCGCAGGAGTGACAGTTGTTGAAGGTGGCTCTTTAACAGATACCTCCACAATCACGCAAAACGGTGGAACGTTAGAAATTACCGGCTATGATGCTGATAGTGGAATTATTAGCTATACCTATACCCAAAATGAGCCTCAGACTCACGATCAGCCTGTGCATGACGAGTCTCTTATCAACAACTTCCCTGTTGTTGTGACGGATCATGATGGCTCAACCAATCACGAGACCAGCATTGAAGTCCGCATTGTCGACGATGTGCCCACAGTCAATGCAGCAACTGCCTCTATTGACGAAGATGCCACCCAGCCTATTACAGGTCAGGTGGACTTCTCCTATGGTGCCGATAACGGCGAAGGTGCGTCTATTACCCTAAACGGTGACGGTCAGGGCACTCACGGCACCATTACCTTGGATGAGAATGGTTCCTACACATATACTCTGAACAACGAAGATCCTGCAGTTCAGCACTTAGCACCAGGAGAGTCTTTAACCGAGGAATTTTCCTATACAGTCACTGATGCTGATGGCGATACAAAGACAGAGACCATTACCATAACCATCAATGGCACAGATGATGGTGTGACAGTCACACCTGCTCCAAAAGGTGCAGAGGATCCGACTCAGCCAGGTCAAACTACTGTTGATGGCATGCACATAACTGTGCGTGAGGAAGACATTGCCGAAAATAAGGCTACATCAGAAGGTTCGTTCACCATTACAGCTCCTGATGGTGTGGATAGTGTTGTCATCGCAGGTGTGACGGTTGTTGAAGGTGGCTCTTTAACAGATATACTCGGCAGCGAAAAGATTTTCCCTTTGAAGTGGGTATCTGAGGGATTTTTACTCCGCAATGTCATCCAGAAAGTATTGTCACACTCCAAAGAGAGATGTTTTGTCATCTCATCGTTTGATTTCTATCCTTTCTGCCAAATTTTGGGCGCAACAAGAGATGGTGCCGTTTTTCTCTTTTTAAAAATGAGAAAAACTCGGTACCATCGACAAAAAGTCTCTTCTACGGTCGTTTAGGCGGCTTTTTCCTCGTTTGACTTCCGTCTCTGCTCAAAAAAGTGTTCCGATACCTGTTGAAGGTTGTCGAAAAGCTGCACCTTTTCATTGATGAGTGTTTCCACTCTTGCTCTGTTTTCGCCTACTGAACTGGCAATGATGTCGTCAGCTGCGCAAAATTCAGAAAAATCATCGTAGAACTTCGTGCGCAATTCTGTCTTCACAAACTTCCAAAACCGCTCAATAAGATTGAGGTTTGGGCTGTAGGCAGGGATAAAAATCAACTCAATCTTCAACTGCTCGGCCAAATTCATAACTGCTTTGCATTTTTGGTACCGAGCATTGTCGAGAACAAGGGCTATTGTGCGTCCCCTATAGTACTCCTCCAGCATGATCAGCATTTTGCAGACCTCTGTTGCGGTGATGTAGGAATCGTTGGTTACTGTATGCACAAATTTTGTTGCGTAATTCAACACACCAAGGACATTGTATCGCTTACGGCCTGAGAGAGTTTTCATAAATTTGCGAAAGAGACCATAAAAAGAACCGAGAAAATCACATCCCATAACGAAGTGTGAAGCATCTCCAAAGAGCAACACGCATTCGCCACTTTTGGCTTTCTCCATCAAGGGATGAAGTCTGTTGTCATAAAATTTCCTTTGTTCCTCAACGTCGGCTTTGAAGGGCAAAGAGCCACACTTGAGCTTTCTGATATTGAACTCTTTCAAAAGCTTCGAGACAGCAGACTCCGAAATCGTCAGGGCAAAGCTCAGCTTTATCATGTCGGCAATCTGCCAAAGGCAAGAACGTACCTTCTTTTACTTTTTCAATAATTTGCGTTTTGATATCCGCTTTGACTTTGGGTTTGCGCCCACTGCCTGGGGCAATGACCATAAGCTCGCTTACCATTTCATTATCCATCCGCTTACGCAGATTTCTGACAGTTTTGGCATGGCAATCGGCAAGACCAGCAATCCTATTATTGGACATGCAGCAAGCCACAAAGAGGATGCACACAAGTCGAACAGCGAGAGTCCTCGGCATGAACATGCAGAGATAAGCACAAACCTGATACACAATACCGTGCAGGTAACGATCTTCCTTGTCTACTAAGTTTTGTTTAGGAGCCTTTTTGCTTTTTTTTGCCATTGTAAAAACCTCCAGATTTAATCTAAAGGCTCATTAGGTAAAAATTAGAAAAAAAGCAAGGGGGCTGAGGGAAAATCTTTTCAACGCCGAGTATACGATCCAGTTTTGGGCTTCGACTTCTTTTGCAGCCTTACCCTTACGTCCTGCCTTTTATACGGTTCCTGTTCGTGGGTTCAAGAAACTGCTAAGGGCTTCCTCTCGCCTGCATCTCGCGATGCAAACCTTGCCTTTCGCTCTGTCCTTGCTCTGGATTAGCCGGACTAGGGATTTATCCCATTGAAACAATCACATGCCAAGCACACAAAAATCCCAGTCTCTTCCGAGACTGGGATTTCTTTTTTGCACATGAACTTCAAAAAATCTTATTTTTTGGTTGCAACTTCAAGCATACGAATAATATCAGGATTGCCTTTTTTTCGTGCAATATCCAGTGGTGTTTCACCCTGTTCATTTTGGGCATTCACCTTGGCATTTTTCTTTAAAAGAGCGGCAACAACATCAGAAAAACCTAGTTCACACGCGTAGTGAAGCGGTGTGTTGCCAACCTCATCAGTGGTGTTGACCCGAAGCCCTTTGTCCAAAATGCGTAAAAGCACCTTTGCCTTGATATTTTTTTCTTCCTTTGTCTCATCTTCTGAGACCCAAACATAATAGAATACTGTCTTTTTGTAGGCATCCTTATAGTTGACATCAAGCCCTGCTTTGACCAAATAATCAATGACCTCTAAAACGCCAAGAGAGTCAGAATTCATCGCTGATGCCAGCAAACTTCTTTTCAAATGCTTTTCGGAGTAATGGATATCAAAACCTTTGGAAATGATATATTTCACAATATCAAGATTCCCGCCTAAAACCGCAGCATTTAAAATATTGCCATCATACTGGTCGTAGGGCAATTTTTTGGCAAGATCAGCACCCTTGTCGAGCAGGTACATAAAAAGAGTAAAATTACCCATTTGCGCAGCACACCTAAGGGGAGATGTGCAGGTATCACCTTCGCATAAGATGGCATTGATATCCCCTCCTTTTTCAAGAAGAAGATCAATATAGTTATGATCGGCATTCTCGTTCTTCTTCTGCTTTTGACATATGTATACCCGCTGTTTATCAACTATGACAGATTCGCCAATATCCTGGATCCGAACGCAAAGCATCTGACCGCCGCGAAAGCGCTGGATTATTTCGGATTCAGTATCCACTACATTCTTGGATCCGGATCCGCCGGTGAGCCTATTTTCGACGCTATGTGGACAGGAGCGCGCATCTCTGTTTCGCTTGCTTTCCTTGTGGCGCTCATCAACATGACTATAGGCATCCTGGCCGGTGCGATTTGGGGCTTTTCGAAAAAAGTGGACGTTGTCATGACGGAAGTCTACAATATTGTCGGAAACGTCCCTTATGAGCTGCTGATAGCGGTTCTAGTTCTTATTTTCAAACCAGGATTCTGGACGATGGTTTTTGCATTGACCAGTACCGGATGGCTCGCAGTCGCGTATTTCATAAGGACGCAGGTTATTATAATCCGCGACCGCGAATACAATATGGCGTCCAGATGTCTCGGCACTCCGATCTGGCGTATCGCAACCAAAAACATCCTTCCTTTCATGACCAGCGTCATTGTGACATATGCCGCGCTTGAGATACCTGCGTATATCGGTATGGAGGTCTTTCTCAGCTATATCGGAATGGGCATCTCGGAAATGAGTCTGGGCAA